>CAJOLJ010000080.1 GCA_905235445.1 uncultured Bacteroidales bacterium | reverse complement strand
GTGGCGCCCTGGACCTGGAAGTTCGTGTAGTTGCCGCTCTTGACTACGGTGGCCGTGAAGGTTATATAATCATAGGAACTGCTGTCGAATGAATCGAAAGAGGAAGTGATGTCTAGGGGGTTGCCGTAGGGAACCGTGTTCCCGGAGGATACCACCTGGGTAGTGGGGTCCGTAATCTCGGGAAGGCCGTAGTACGTGGTCTTGGTACCGTAGAAGTTCACCTTGTCACCCACCTTCACCGAAGGAGCTTCGTTCAGATAGACATACAGGTTGGTCGCACCGTCGGTGACCACATAGCCCCTGGTGGTGACAGCTCCCACGAAGACATTCTCCGCTGCAATCACGGTGTTGTCGGAGGCTGCCGCAATCTCGGAGAGGGTCATCGCCCCGACGGGGGGATTGTACCCGGTGTCATCGCCACCGCCTCCGGTGGTGGTGCCGTCGGTATCCAGTTCGATGCCGTTAGCGAAGTCTATGCTCTGAGCAGTGGCGGAGCCGGGAGCAAGGAGCACGTCATCCAGGCGGTGTGCGCTCGCGAGGGTGCTCTTGAAGTATATGGACAGTTTGGATGTCGAGGAAGGAACACTGAATTCCGAGCTGGCGAAAGCCCATCTTCCGTCTTTGTCCCCTCCGTCAAAGACGTAGGGGATCTCGACCCACTTCTTGCCGTCATTGGAGACATATACCTTGAACTCGGTGTGGTTGAAAGTGTTGTCCTCGCCGTTCTTGTACCTTTCGCTTCCGAATGAGAGCTTCAGGGATGTGGTGCCGCCGAGGTCGATATCCCCCACCCAGAAGAAGTTGTCGGTCCCGAAGAAGAGGTTGTTGGAACCTGAACCGGGATAGTCCGAGTACTGGGAGTCAGATGTGGAATTCGCCCTGGCGGACATGGCCTTGAAGCCGTAGGAGACAGCTGAGGCACCCGACCCGGTGGCATTCTTCCAGCCATCGAACTGGTCGAGGTAAGGCCATGAGCTGCCTGAGGTCCCGTAGGTCTGGGTTGCGACGGTCTTGTCGAAGTTGTCGTAGTAGATGGCATTGGACGTGTCGATGCCGGTGCTTCCACCGCCCTCGAGGTCGATGTTTACGCCCTGGCTCCAGTCCACGGTAAGTGAAGGGGCGCTCTTGGCCGGGGAGAGAAGGAGGTCATCCACTCTGTAAATTCCTCCATTTGTGCAGGACAGGAGGATATGGAGGTTGGACGTACCGGCGGGCACATTGAAGGACGAACTTGCCAGGTCCCATCTTCCGTTGGGGTCCCCATTGGGGAACGCATACTCCAGTTCAACCCAGCTCTTTCCATCCTGTGAGACATACAGCTTGACAAGGTGGTCATGGGTGTTGTCATCGCTGCCATACCAGTACTTCTCCGTTCCGAAGCAAACGGTCAGGGCGGTGTTCCCGCCAAGGTCCAGATCGCCTACCGACACGTAGCTTTCATTACCGAACATGAGGTTGTTCTCCCCGGAACCCGGATAGTCGGAGTAAGAGGAGTTGGAGGCGGAATTGCTCCTGACGGACATGCTCTTGGTCTTGTAGGTGAGGTTCGCAATACCGGATCCCTTCTCATTCTTCCAGCCGTCGAACTGGTCCATGAACGGCCACTGGCTATTGGTCTGGGTAGCCGTAGTCTTGTCGAAGTCATTGTAGAAGATGGCATCCTTGGTATCCAGTCCGGAGCCTCCTCCCGTTATGTCGGTACCCTGGGTGAAGTCTATGGTGAGGGTGGGAGCGGAGCTCGCAGGACGCAGTTGGACGTCATCGAGGCGATGGGCGCTTGCGAGGGTGCTCTTGAAGTACACATAGAGGTTGGCCGTTCCGCCAGGGACATTGAAGGAGACGCTTGCCAGGTCCCACCTTCCGTTCTTGTCCCCGTTGGGGAATGCGTACTCAACCTCGACCCACCTCTGTCCGTCATCGGAGAGATAGACATGGAACTCGGAATGCTGGAAGGTGTTGTCTTCCACTCCGTAGGCATATTTCTCCGTTCCGAACTCCAGGGTCAGGGCGGTGTTGGTGCCAAGCTCAATGTGACCGATGGACAGGTAGGAGCCGGAACCGAACATGAGGTTATTGGCACCGGAACCCTTGTAGTCGGAGTAGCCCGCATTGGAGTTGGAGTTGCTTCGGACAGACATTGCATTGTATGCATATACGAGGGAGCCTATGCCGGAACCCTTCTCGTTGTTCCAGCCGTCGAACTGGTCGAGGAACGGCCAGGAGTTGCCTGAAGAGCCGAAGGACTGGGTCGAGACGGTCTTGTCGAAGTCGTTGTAATAGATGGCGTTCTTGTCATAGATGCCGCTCCCGGAGCTGCCGGGGACATCATCGCCGGTGGTGAAGTCGATCTCCGTTGAAGAGGAGCCGCTTCTCATAAGGACCACGTCATCCATCCTGTGCCCGGAAGCCAGGTCGCTCTTGAAGTACAGGTACAGTTCCCCGGTCCCTTCCGGGACGGAGAACTTGGACGTGGCGAGGTCCCACCTGCCGTTCTTCTCCCCGTTGGGGAAAGTGTACTCCAGTTCAACCCACCTCTGTCCGTTGTCGGAGACGTAGACGTGGAACTCGGAATGCTGGAAGGTGTTGTCATCGGCCCCGTTGGCGTACTTCTCGGTACCGAAGGTGAGGGCGAAGGACGTGGCGTCGTGGATATCTATGTTCTTTATCTCGAACTTGTTGCCAGCACCGAAGAGCAGGTTGTTCAGTCCGGACCCCTCGTAGTCGGAATAGTTACCGTCGGAGTTGGAGTTGTTCCTGACGCTCATGGAGGCGAACTCGTAGCTGACATCCTCCACGCCGTTGCCGGTGTGGTTAATCCATCCTTCGAACTGGTCCATGTATGGCCATGAGGTGCCGGAGGACCCGTAGGACTGGGTGGACACTTCCTTGTCGAAGTCATTCTTGTAGATGAGTGCCTCCTCGAGGGATCCGCCCTCGCCTTTCTGCTTTACGGTAAGCTTGATTTTGGAAAGACCGATGGTGAAGACCAGGTCGGTGCTGCGGTCCATGTCCGGGTTCGGGAGAACCACGATGGTCACGTCCTGGGGCTTGGTGGAGCCGACCCCGTGGTCCGGGGTCACGGCCACCCAGTCCGGGAAGGAATAGGTTGCCCAGTCACGTGTGGCGGTAAGCTGGATTACGGTCTCACCTACCCCCGAGTCGAAGGACAGCTCACCTTGGGAAAGGGACACCGAAGCAGGCCCCAGGTCCTCTTTCTCCTCCTCGCAGGAGAGAAGCGAGAAGAAGGTGAAGGTCCCCATGAGCAGGGACAGGAGTATGTGAGGAATTCTGTTAAGTTTCATATGATGTGTGATACTTTGATTTGTTTCTCTTTGGGAAGGTCCCCGCTACTGGGTGACCACTTCAAGCTTGGTCACTATGACATTGGACCTGGCACCGTCGCTCGAAAGTCCGCCCCAGTATCCCGTCAGCTTGACTTTGTCACCTACAGTGAAGGTGTCGTAGATGGAATTGTCGGGATAATAGAGGGATACGACTTTTGTGGCCCCGTCCACGCTGAAATTCGTGTATGTGCCGCTCTGGAAGGACGTGCAGGTAACGGTGATGGGGGAAGAAGTCGAGGATGTGAAGTTGTCCAGGGAGGATGTTATATCCGTCGAGGTGAGAGCGGGAACATTGTAACCCTCTGCGACCGTCGTGGTGACGGGACTGGCTATCTCGGCAAGGCCGTTATAGGGAGAGTACTTGCCCGTGAACTTGACTACGTCACCGACCTTCACGTCGGGGGTCCAGTTGCTACCGTAATACACAAGGACCGAAGTCCCCTTGTCCACTGCGACATAACCCCTCTGGCAGACGGCCCCCACAACGCAATAGTCGGAGGACACTTCCGTCCCTGAGGCGAGGGAGAGCATGCCAGAGAGGCTGTTGCCGATCTCGAGGGCGGCAGGGTCATCCCCGTCTCCCGTCGGAGGATCCGGGGTGCCGGGTTCCTGGAGGGAGACAGCTATGACATTGACATACCTGCCGCCGCCGCTGGCTCCGTTGAAGTAACCGGTGACCTTGACTTCCTTGCCGTCCCAGCTTGCGGCGTTGAGACTCTCGGCGGGATAGGATACGCTTCCCTGGCGTGTTTCGGTGTCCACACCCGGGATTGCCACATTGTAGTAGTTCCCGGAGACGGACAGGGTCCCGGTGAAGGTTATGAACTCAGCCTCGGTGGCGGAATAATCCACGAAGGAGGAAGTGATGTCCTTGACGGCGGGGTAATTGACGGGATTTCCGGAAGAGACCACCGTGACCTCGGTCACGGGGCTTATCTCGGGAACTCCGTTGTAGGTCGTCTTGGTTCCCTTGTAGCTCACATAGTCACCGACCTGTGCGATACCGTTGAAATCGGTCCTGTTGGTGTAGACGTATAGGGCTTTCTTTCCGTCCGTCACAATGAACCCGCTGGTGCAAACGGCGCTGACAAGGGCCTCGGAAGAGATTTCCGTGCCGTCGGAGAAGCCGATTATATCGGATACCGTATCGTAGTCCACTGGGGTGCCGCCACCGCCTTCCTCGATGCCGGTCGCAATTATGTTGATGAACTTGCCCGCGCTGCTAAGGCCGTTGAAGTAGCCCTTCACGGTGATGGACTTGCCGTCGAAGGCATCGGCTCCGAGTTCCTCGACGGGATATACGATGCTTCCCTGCTTCGTTTCGGGATCGACTCCGTCGAAAGTGATGTTGTAGTAGTTGCCGCTCTTTGCGAGGGTTCCTGTGAACTGGATGAACTCTGCCTCGGTGGCCTCGTAAGTGAGCACGTCCGCAGTTATGTCGGTAGCCCTTGGATAGGATACGGAATTTCCGGAAGAGATGACCGTGTACTCGGCCAGAGGTGAAATCTCGGGCACGCCGTTGTAGGTCACCTTGGTTCCCTTGAATGTGATTGCATCACCCACCTTGACTGCGGCCGCAGCGTCGGAGTTGTACACATAGATGGCCTTGCGTCCGTCAGTCGCTATGAAGCCCCTCTGGGTCCTTGCGGATACTATCGTTGACTCGAGGGCCTCCACCTGGGAGTTGTCCTCCTTGGCCACGATGTCCGATATGCTCTCCCCTGTGGGAGGCAGGCCCTCCTGGGTCACGGGAACGACTTTCACCGCATCGGGAGCCTTGATGTTGATATTGCCGGTACGGGCGGCAGTGGTGGTGTTGGGATCGAAGGCAAGTGTCACGACCATGGACCCGTCAGCCGCTGCCTCGATATCGGTGATGTGCAGCCAGTCGACATCGGTCGTTACGGTCGTGCCGTTGGCCTTGGATGTGAAGGTAAGCTCGAAGGTGCCGCTCTCGGCGGGAACCGAGACGGAAGACTGGTCGGTCTGGATAAGGGACTTCTCCACGCTTACGACCTCAACGTCCACAAGCTCGATGGTCCCGTTGTAGTTCGTCCTCGGGCCCTTGACGGTCACTTTGTCACCTACCTCTATGCCGAAGGCTTCCCAACCGCCGGTGGCATCCTTGGGATACTGGCCGGAGGCATTGACTGTGCCGTAGATGTAGATGGTGCCGGTATCGTCGGTAAGATACCAGTTCCCATAGGAAGTATTGGCTATCCTGGAGCAGGTTCCCGTAACGAGGTAAGACACCCCGTCGGTTCCGGCTATGACTTCCTCGCAGGTCGAGGGGAGGGCCTCCCCAGCCGGGGCTCCTTCCTGGTAAACAACCATGTACACGTCCTTGCCGCCGCACTGGAAGTGGATGCTTCCGTTTCTGATGTCCCCGGTGTTGGGGGTGGCGGTGACGGTTATCGTGGCGGAGCCCGTGCCGCTCTTCGGGCTGGCGTCCAGCCACTGGGCCTTGGAGTCAACGTACTCGACGGGTGTGCCGTCGGGACCTTTCGCTTCAGTCGTTACTATGTTCCATGAAGTCTCCGCCGTGAACTGGACAGTTACGCTGCCTCCCTCAAGGGCGATGGAAACATTGTTCTCGCTGAGGAGGGCTTCCGCATAGGGTTCCGATATGGTGGGAGTAAGCTTGGAACAACCGACGAGGGCTGCCGCACCCGCAAGAATGGAAAGTATGTAATTTCTTATTTTCATATCGTGGCGCTTCTTACTAGTCGAACATATACTTTATACCGATCTGGGCTGCCCAGCACTGGCCGACGCCGTGGTTGAGCTTCCAGCTCTTCGCTCCTGCGGCGACCCTGGTGGAATAGACCGGGTAGCCTTCTGCGTCAATGTGATCAAGCTGGAGGATCTTGTAGCTCAGTGCTGAGTCATCCGAGACACTGGACACTCCCCAGGAGGAGTTGAACAGGTTCATGACATTGGACACATTCACATTGAACTGCAGGGCATGACGCGTGGAACCGATCTTCAGGGTGAAGTCGTGTGCGTACATGAAGTCAATCTTGTGGGACCAGGGTCCGAATGCGCTGTAGGCCTCGGCGTACTGTCCGAGGTGGGAGCGCAGGTAGGAGTCCTGCTCGACATAGCTCCAGAACCTGTCTGCATCGTCAGGGCTGACGAAGCGGATGTCTGAAGCGTCCTTGGGGATGTACATCAGGTCATAGGCGATGCCGTCCCCGTTGATGTCATTGTTGTAGTAGTAGCTGTACCCGCCAGCCGCGAAGGCGGAGTAGTACAGGGAGAAATGGTTGTTCGCATTATCCTTGTAGGAAACGGAAGCTATCACCTTGTTGGGGGTCACGTACTGGGAGTTCTGAAGGGTCAGGAAGTTGGGGCCGTCCACTGTGAACAGTCCCTGGAACACTGAGTTGGCTGCGCTTCCCGGCATGCCGGTCATCTCCTTGCTCACGGTGTGGGTGTAAGCGGCCATGATGTTGAGGTTCCTCATGGGCTGCGCATTGACGGTCACGTTAGCGGTCCAGCCGTAGCCTTCGTTGGTATTTGTCAGGACATAGGCGTCCCTGGTGGAGTACCTGTAGTCGGAGGGATAGATGTGACGGTTGTCCGAACCGTTGAACTGGGCCCAGCCGTTGTTGTCCTTGATGTTCCAGTTCTTGATGAGGGACTCCGTAATGACCTTCGTGAACATGCCCTCTGCCGTGAGGGTGAGAGGGAACCCGACGGGGATGTTCCAGTCGAAGGCGAGTGTGCTCTTCCAGACCTGGGGCATCTTGTAGTGAGGGTCTATACCGTTGATGGTCCCCGGGACGGAGCCGTCCTCGGGACGGATGGTAAGAGGGAAGCGGGTCTTGTCGTCGTCGTTGAGATAGTCCACGCCGGGAGTCAGGCCGTTGAGTTTGCCAATGAGGTCATTCACGTCGGTGACCATTCCGCCGGCGAACTTGTCAAGACCGGTGTCGCGGTTCTTTATGGTTCCGTCGGAATTGTACCTGGTACCGATTGCGGCAGCCGCATTCTGGACCATGCCGGAGTTGGTGGGCATGTTGGTGAAGTACACCAGCGGGAGCCTTCCTGCGAAGAATCCGGAACCGCCCCTTATCTTGAGGACATTGTCGCCGAATACGTCGTATATGAAACCGACCCTCGGGGAAATCTGTATGTTGGTGGCGGGCCAGTGACCGGAGTCAATGTGCTTGCCGCCCCAGTCCAGTGCGTACAGGGCGTTATTGGTCATCAGGTCAGCGTCATTGAAAACTATCGTATCGAAACGGATTCCGTAGTTCACTTTCAGTTTCGCGCTCACGTTCCAGTCATCCTGGGCGTACAGGCCAAGCTGGGTGAAGCGGATACGGGCAGCGGGATTGAGCTCCCCGTCGTAGCCGTAGGTGATGGCTATGGTCTCGGGGGCCCTGTCGTTGAGGAAGTCATCCACGCTGCGGTAGCGGTAGTAACCGGTTCCCTCCCTCATGTAGGAGTTGTCGGCCATCTGCCACTCCACGCTCGCACCGGCCATGATCTTGTGGTTGCCCAGGTACATGGTAATGTCATCCTTGGCATTGAAGACCTTGTTGTGCACACCGTTGTTCCAGGTGAAAAGCTCATATCCGAAGCTCATGTACGGCATCAGGACCTGGGAGAGGTTCCCGGCCTCGAGGCTTCCGCTGTAGCCCTCCATGATGTCCACGAAGGGGAACTTCGCGGAGTTCGAGCCCCTGATGTCCTCGATATTGGAGTAGGTCACGAGGAACTGGTTGGAAAGGGTGTTGGACAGGCGGCTATTGAGGTCCAGCGATACGGTGGAGACCTTGTTGTCCATCGAGTACATGGCGTTCGAGAAAGCCATCGAGTAGCGGGACAGACGGTTCTCGGTCATCCTCATTCCACCGGAAGTGAAGTCACCGGAGGATCCGTTGGTGCCGATCCATCTCTGGTTGAGGGTGTAGTTGTACCTGAAGGCCAGTTTATGTTTGTCGGAAATGTTCCAGTCCAGGCGGATGAGGTACTTGTAGTTGCCCTCGTCAGCGGGATAGTCCATATATGAACCGGGATCGTAGCCGTAGCGGGACTTAAGGTAATCCGATACCCTCTGCATGTCAGCCTGGGTGGTGCGGGAGATGTATTTGTCCGGGACATCCACGCCGTCCACGGAAGGTCTCCAGCGGTTCACCACCCCGGGGATTATGCTTCTCTCCGCATTGACGAAGAAGAAGAGCTTGTTCTTGATGATGGGACCTCCGAGAGTGAAACCGTAGGTTGTTGTGCTCTCCTCCGCATCCCTTGCCGTAAGTTCCTCTCCTTCAATCCTGTTACCCCTCATGTTCTCATTCTTGTAGTAATAGTAGGCGGTTCCCTTGAACTTGTTGGTTCCGGACTTCGTGATAGCATTGACCCCTCCTCCGATGAAGTTCGTCTGGCGCACGTCATACGGGGAAATGACGACCTGCATCTCCTCGATTGCATCCAGGGATATGGGGGTCCCGCCTCCGGGGAGACTCTCGGAAAGTCCGAAGTTGTTGTTGAAGTTCGCACCGTCCACGGTGAAGTTAGTGCTCTTGCCGTTCGCACCGGCGAAGCTCATCCCTCCCCCTCCGTAAGGGGAAAGCTTGGCGATGTCGGTGATGCTCCTGGAAAGGGTCGGCATCTCGGTAATCTGGGTGGAAGAGATGTTCACCGAGGCACCCGTCTTCTCGGAGGCGAACTTCGAGGTGGGGGATGCCACCACGACAGCCTCCTCGAGGTGCAGGGCGTCATCCTTGAGGGTGGCGTTCAGGGCGAAGGTCTCAGCCAGCTGAAGGACCACATCGGTATAGATGACCGTCTGGTAACCCATGGCGGAGATTTCCACCTTGTAGGGACCTCCGGTCCTCATACCCTGGATGGCATATCGACCATCATTGTTCGTAATGACACCGTAGACCGTTCCGGACGGTTCGTGGGTAGCAACGACGGCTACCCCTAGGGCAGGCTCGCCATGTTCGTCCACTATTCTTCCTCCGAGGGAGGACGTCGTCACCTGGGCAAATGCCCCGGCACTGACCACCATCAATGCCGCAATGCAGGTGGTTAGGCGTTTAAACAATTGAGACATAAAAGATTATTGTGTGTTAAAATAATATCGGATAAGCAAGTCCAAGCAAGACTGTGGTCAATACGCAAAATTAACACTTTTTGAGGATTTTCACACCCTATTTTTTCCTAAACCTTAAAACGTTTTCCACAGTGGAAATCCCTCACCCTTGGAACGTAGTTCCACGCCTGACGAAAAAGCCCCCTCCCGACAGGGGATTTTTTCGTGAGGGGACTGAAGAGACACCTCACTTGCCGAAAGATGCGGACCACTGTTGGAAGATAAGATTTCAATAAATAAAAAATTACTTATTTTTCTACTTAGCGTACGCATTCCGTAGGATACCCGTGACAATACATGAAAAGCCCCCATCCCGAGAAGGATGAGGGCCAGTGAATCTATCTTTTCAAGTCGAAGGACTAGAAGAACAGACGTGCGGAGAGGAGCATCTGCCAGGTGTTGCTCACGTTCTTGAATGTATTGAATTCAGGCTTCGTGAAGGAATACTTGCCACCGGAGTAGGTAAGGATACCGTCGCTGGTGAGCTGCTTGGCAAGACCCCAGTTGGAGTTGATGAGGTTGCCGACATTGTTGATGTCAAGGCCAAGCTGGAGATGTGTCTCCTGGGAACCGAGGTTGAAAGGAATGTCCTGGGAAACCTTGAAGTTGACCCTGTGCTGCATGGGAGCTGCCATAGCGCCCCTGGTGGAGTACTGACCCCTATGGGAGGAGAGGTACTTGTCGGAAGCGAGGAAACTCTTGAACTCAGCCTTGTTGTTGTCGTCGTTGAAAGGCATGCTTGCAAGCTCGGAATCCGTAGGGATGTAGATGAGGCTGTTGGAGCCGCCCTCACCGGTAACGTTGGACTTGAAGGTATAGGAGTACCTTGTGTAGGAATAGTTGCCGATGTACATGTGGTTGAAGCCCTCGTAGAAGAGACCGAAGGTAGTGTTGGTCTTCGTGGTGTAGCTCACGTTGGCAATGATCCTGTTGGGGGAAACGAATGCGGAGTATCCGAGCTCGGGCTCCATTGCACCGTTCACGCCATAGTTTCCACCGCCGTTGTACAGGGAGGACACCTGGTCACCGAAGCCTTCCTGGATACCCATGGAGTTGCTCCTGGTGTACGCTGCCATGAGGGAGAGACCGAAGCCGAAGTCCTTCTGGAGCTGTGCGGTCACGGAGTAGTAGTAACCGTTTACGGGGGTGTTGTACAGATAGTAAGGGGAAACCGTACCGTTCTGGCTATTCTTCACGTTAGCGGACTTATAGGAGGAACGGGCCTGGGGCTCACCGGGAAGCTGTACACCGCCAGAGACCTTTTCGTAACCGAGACGGCTGGCTGCGACAGTGGTGAGGTCCTTGTTGAAGATTCCCTCGACGGTAGCCTTGATGTCACCGGGCAGACGGAAATCAACTGCGAGAGAGGACTTCCAGCTGGTGGGCATCTTGAGGTTCTTGTCGATGATGGTAGCTCCTGTAGGAGCTGCAAGATCCTGGGCCTTGAATGAACCGCCGTAGATTTCCTTGAGGATTTCAGAGACCTCCGTGTGGAAATGAGGAGTCATGGGGTTGGTGCCATCGGTGTCGATGTACTGGGCCTGGAGGCAGTTGCTGTTGCCGGCCACGGATACGATCCACACGAAAGGAATCCTACCGGTGTAGATACCGGTACCGCCCCTGACGATGAGGGAACGATCCTTGAGTGCATCCCAATTGAATCCCACCCTCGGGGAGACGTTCAGGCGAGCCTTGGGCATGTCGCCGGTGGAAGTGCCCTGGAGGGAGGCATTGGCCTTTGCAAGAGACTCATACTCCTTGTTGACATTGCCTTCGATCGTAGGATAGAAAGGCATCTCGAGGCGGAGACCTGCGGTGAGCTTGAAGTAGTCGCTGAGGTTCATCTCATCCTGTGCATACAGGGAAGCCTGCATGTAGTCGAAGGAGGGGAACACCTGTGCGAGGTCATCGCGGTTGGAGTGGGTGACAGCGAAAGCAACGGGCTTCTCGTTATTCTTGAAGGCCTCCCAGGAGTTGAACACGTAGTATCCGAGACCGCCCTGCATGAAGCCGTTCTTGGTATTGTCGTACTCGAACTGCACTCCGCCGATGATGTTGTGCCTGCCGAGGCCGTAGGTGAACTCGTCGGTGAGGACCACGGTGTGGACGTCACGAAGGTTGCCGTAGGTGAAGGGGTCGGGACCGAAGGAGGTGATGACAGCCCTGTCAGCGTACACATCCTCTATCTTGCCGTCATTGTTGAGGTCCATGTTCTCGAGGATATCGACCGTAGGGAAGTTTCCGCCTACGAAGGAACGGGGCTCATTCTGGTGGGACCAGGTGACACGGAACATGTTCATTCCCCTGCCGTCGAACATGGAAGTATTCAACTCAGCTGCCAGGGAGGTGAAGTTCTGCTCCTGGAAGTAACGGTTACTCTCGAAAGGCATGGCGTAATCGGAAGTACGACCGAAGTTGTTCCTGTTGTAGGGGTTCGGGTTGATGGGGTTGACGGAGTTGGAAGGGTTGTTGGAATCGTAGTTATGAGTGTGGCTGAACCGGACATTGAGCTTCTGGGCATCATTAATGATCCAGTCGAGCCTTGCCATTACCTTCCAGTCGGGAGTGCTCAGGGAGAAGCCCTGGTACCTTCCGGGATCATAGTCATAGGTCTTGGACAGGTAGTCCTTTACTTCATTCATGAAGCTCTCGGTAGGACGGGTTGTGGTGCCACCGGCCTTGAAAGAGGGATCCACCCTGCCGGATGCGGTGCTCACGGTCTTGCTGGAACCGGGAACCGTATCGAGGGAGTACTCCCCGTTGATGAAGAAGAAGAGCTTATTCTTGACGATGGGACCGCCCACTGTGAAACCGGTCGTGTTGTTCAGGGACTTGCTGAGGGTGAGCTTGGAATCACCCACGTAGTCGCCACGGAGCTGGTCGTTTGCGAAATAATTGTACACGGAAGCGTGGAACTCGTTGGTACCGCTCTTGGTGACGGCGTTGATGGCACCACCGGTGAAGCCGCTCTGGCGGACATCGAAAGGAGTGATGCTGACGCTCATCTGCTCAAGGGCATCCAGGGAGATGGGGCTACCGCCTGCAGGAAGGTTGCTTCCGATACCGAAGGCATTGTTGAAAGCCGCACCGTCGATGGTCACATAGGAGGAACGGTAGTTTCCGCCGCCCACCGCGAGACCGTTGGTGGTAGTAGATGCCTGGGGAGTGAGTTTCATCACATCGTTCATGCTGCGGCTTACCGTAGGAAGATTGCTCATGGTCTTCTGGCTTACGGAAGTACCTGCGCCGGAACGGTTGATGTTCATTGAAGAGTTGGCTGCGTCTGCGACGAACACAGCTGCTTCGAGGCTCAGGCTCTGCTCCTCAAGTGTAGCATTCTCAGTAAGGACCTCTCCTAGGGGAGCATACAGTCCGGTCAGTTCCACTGTACGGTAACCGAGCATCTCGATGCGTACTTTGTAGGGACCTCCAGGGGTGATACCGTTGATGCGGTA
>CAJOLJ010000079.1 GCA_905235445.1 uncultured Bacteroidales bacterium | reverse complement strand
ATGGAAATGGGCGAGAAGAGCTTCGGGGCCAGCGGACAGTTCTGGTTCAGGGGCGTTCTCGGAGGAGTGAACATCTACAACATCCTCTCCCTCGACGGGCAGAGAAGGATCCGCACCGACGGTACCATGGTGGGCGGTGCCTCCGCCTACAAGAGCACCAACTACACGGACATCACCCCCGATGACCTCAACTCAATGGGCGTGTACAAGTACGGCTTCATGTCCAATGCGGATGATCCCACCACAATGGACATGTACTTCATGACCGACGACAAGACCTGGGCATCCCACACGGGCCCCAACCCGTTCGCTTTCGATGAGGGAACCGTCCAGTACTGGTTCGGCTTCAACGATGCCGTTTCCGACGGTTCGTGGTATGTTATCAAGAGCGTCAAGCTCACCATCAATGAATAAGTCCATCCCGAATAAAGACAGAGCAAAGCCATGAAAAGATTACTTACCTTTTTGGGCGTCCTGCTTCCCCTCGCCATGTGCATGGGGGTGAGCTGTGGCCAGAAGGAAGACGCTCTGCCGGGAGTCCAGGTGGACCTCCGGTACAGGGTGGCGGACAGCTATGACCTGCCCGCCATCGGGGCCGCTCCCTTCACCATAGTGGTCACCTCCTCCGACCCGTGGACGGTAACGAGCCAGCATCCCGACTGGTGCATTATCGACGAGGAGGACGGGAAAGCTTCCGACCCCGCCCAAGTGAGGGTCGGCAAGGGCGACAAGACCACCATCAGGGTCCAGTACTACAACAATACCGGACTCGATGACAGGGTTGACTACATAGAGATAAGGAGCAAGGACTGGCTCGGAAAGAGGGTTACCGTCAGGCAGAAGGGTATAGCTTACCTGACGATACCCGAGGATGAGATCGTAATGGAAGTGACCAAGGCGGGTGGCGATGTCCCCGTGCACATTTCCGCGAACCAGGACTGGTCCGTGGCCGTGACTTCCGGGAGCTGGCTCTCCGTCAAGGAGGGTGCCTCCGGCAACGGTGACGGAGAGGCCATCTTCTTCGCCGAGGACAACCCCGGGGAGAAGCGTTATGCCCAAGCGGAGATTTACGACCGCCACGGTGACGTGATGTACGTGGTTGACTTCACCCAGGACGGTGTCCAGCTGGATCCTTCATCCTTCGAGCTGAGGGCCGGCTTCGACCAGCTCTCCACATCCCTTGACATTATAGCCAACTGCTCTTGGAAGGCGGTCAAGGACAACGAAGCCGATACTTGGTACACCATAGAGGATCCCGAGAACAGCGGTGACGGTACCATCCATGTGACCCTGACCAAGAACGAGGGTACGACCCTCAGGGTTGGCCATATCATCATCACCAGCACAGGCGGCGGTCCCGATGACTTCGTCGCGACCAAGATCATCACCATCAAGCAGGCCTACGAAATCAAGCCCGTCAGAGTCGAGTTCAACAACGAGGAAATGAGCTTGTGGAAGTCAGACTGGACCAACACCCCCGTCTACACGAAGGGAGTGGGTACCCTGTTCACTTCACAGGCACGACTCAATAAGGGTGACAAGCCGTTCGGAACCTACACCTTCCGTTGGAGCGCCGTCTCGCCCGAGGCAAGGGTGCGCCACTGGTTCTGCTACTCCGACGGCCAGGAGATCAAGTACAACCTTGTCGGAGCGAACAAGAATGTGGTCATGGACTTCAACTCCTCATCCGCAGGAGTGAGCGGCAAGCCTTCGGGCCTGAGCAGCTACGATGTCGATATCACAGTTCCTCACGAGTTGACAATCAAGTTCGACCCTTGCGGGACCGAGTACTGCCACGTCACCTTCCTGGTGGACGGCGTGGAGATCGGAGCTTTCGATTCCGGTGACACCGTCATGCACATGGTCAAGTGGGGTTCCTCCATCAACATGTACGTGGGCGTCGATACCGGCGGAAGCGCAGTGTGCGAATGGTACGAATATACTGAACCAGTAAATTGGGATGAATGATATGAAAGCACTTAGATATCTTATACCGCTTCTTGTCCTCCCCCTGTTTCTCACGCAGTGCGAACCCAAGGTCGACCCCGTCGGTCCGGATGAGCCCAAGGAACAGGAGAGCGAGACCCACACCCTGACGTTCGTCCTCCCCACCTACGGGGAGGGGGCGTCCACCGACCTCAAGACCTCATGGCAGGCAGGGGATGTGATCGTGGTCCACGGGGAGTATGCAGCCCAGCAGGTCTCGGTGACCCTCTCCGCCTCGGACATTTCCGCTGACGGGAAGAGCGCAACCAAGACAGTCGAGGGACTGTATCCCTACAAGAGGGACGACTGCACCAGCACGATGTATGCCTCCTATCCCGGCGACAAGGTGGACAACCTGAAGCACTGTTTCTTCTACAGCAAGTTCTCCACCACGGCGACCCAGCTGCTGGCGGCCTGCAACGACGGGGATACCTTCCGTTTCCAGGACGTCTGCGGGGTCCTGACGTTCGAGCCTGGGGATGAGTACGAGTCCTACACCATCGTCGGTACCAAGAAGGAGCCGCTCGGCTACGAGTTCCTCCAGGTCAAGATCACCGACAACGAGCAGAACTTCACCCAGTACACCGGTTCACCGCTCATCAACCTCGAAGGTGACATCGAGGGCGGGGTTGCCAAGATATTCATTCCCGACGGGCTGAGCATGGCGGGTGCCGTCATCAAGCTTCGCAAGAATGGACAGTTCGTGAGCATCTACCGTCACACCAGCCCCATTGAAATCAAGAGGGGAGAGGAGTTCAGCCTCGGTGACATCTCCGAGGGAATAGAGCCCTACGACGATCCCTTCTCTGCCGATATCCTGGATCTCGATGCCGATGGCAACGCCAACTGCTATGTGGTCACCGCTCCCGGGACCTACAAGTTCAAGGCTGTCTACGGCAACAATTCAGTCTCCTTCATAGAGGGAGTCGAGGATGCCGGCGTTGTATGGGAGACCTGGAACAATGGTGAGGAGGTTACTGCAGGAAGTATCATAAAGTCCGTCTCCTATGCGGAGGATTACATGATATTCCATACCGCGGACGAGTTCCGTCCCGGCAATGCGCTCATTGCCGCAAAGGACGGTGACGGCAAGATCCTCTGGAGCTGGCACATCTGGGTTCCCGAGACAGCCATCGGTACCGTCAGCGGAATATTCTCGACCGACTGCATGGACCGTAACCTCGGTGCCCTCGTCGTTGCCCAGGCCGCTTCCGCCCCTGTCGCTCCCGAAGCCTTCGGCATGATGTACCAGTGGGGCCGCAAGGATCCCTATCCGGCAAGCAAGGCCATATCCTCCTCCTCTCCCGCCACATTGGCAGGGACCCAGGTGGAGAAAGCCCCCGCCAGGATATCCCTCGCGGAGTCCATTGCCAACCCTACCCTGATGGGGCACACGGATAACGGTGACTGGGTCGATCCCTCGGACGCCGCCCTCTGGTCCGATGACGCAAAGACAATCTATGACCCTTGCCCTCCGGGATATAGGGTGCCTACCTCGAGCTCCAACAACTTCTGGGGAGATATCTCCACCATGGCAGGTTGGTCCTTCGACAAGACGAACGGATGGCTCACCACCGGCTCTCCCGCCTCAGTATTCCCGCTGTGCGGGTACAGGGATGACTACAGCGTCGAGTCCATTGCACATGCCTATGACCGAGGTCTTTACTGGTCATCGGCCACAGGTTCCGAGACAAAGCCCGGGGTGGCCAGGGGAGAGGACATCCGTCCAGGAAGCTCCATCTCCTTCAAGGAGACCCCGAAGTCACGCTCCGGCTGCGTGAGGTGCGTCAAAGAATAGTCGTAAAAGAGTAATCCAAGAAGAAAAACAAAAACCAGATCATATGAAAAAGTCACTTTTAATCTTTGCGGCAACGGCTCTTCTGCTGGCCGGGTGTACCGCACCGACTCCCTATGACGATACTTTCGTCCTGGAGAAGCTCGCAGACCTCGAGACAAGGGTAGCCCGCTTGGAGTCCTCCATCCAGGCAGTCCAGTCCACCCTGGGCAGTGGCAAATTCGTCCAGAAGGTCCAGGAACTGACCGATGAGGCAGGACGTACCGTTGGCATCACCGTGACATACACCACCGGGGAGGTTGTGAATTTCACGATATCGAAGGTTACCGACCCTGACGCAGCCCCCGTAATCTCCGTCATGATGAACGGAGCGGGCGAGCTTTGCTGGGCCATCGACGGAGTCATCCTCCAGAAAGACGGCAAGGATGTGCTCGTGTACGTTACCCCGACTTTCGAAATCGGGGAGGACGGTCACCTGTACGTAGTAGTGTCGGGTGAGAGGATTGACCTCGGACCCGTCAAGGGTGACAAGGGCGATCCCGGCAAGGACGGGGAGGTCCCCGTCGTCCAGGACGGCATCATCACCGGGCTCGAGGTAGGTGAGGACACGGTCATCATCTCCTATGAGAACGGCACCATCGAACTTCCCCTCGCACGCTCTTTCCAGCTCATCATCGAGCAGACCGAGTTCAAGGTCCAGAGCACCGATCCCATCGAGATTCCCTACACGGTGAAGAACGCTGACGAGAACACTGTCGTGGACGTGTTCTATGACAAGGACCTTCCCACTGAGGTGCTCGCCGACAAGTTCGTCGTAAAGCCCGCCTACAAGGATGTGGAGGGAATGGTGCTGGCTTTCGCCGACTCCAAGAGCGGTCTTACTTCCATAGTGAAGCTCACCTTCGAGGGCGACATCTTCAAGGTGACTGACGATCCCGCCGAGCCTGGCATAGACTACCTGCTGGACAGCGACGCCACATCGGTTGACGTGAACATCGTGTCCAATGTCGAGTTTGACATCGTCCCCAAGGCGGACTGGATCCAGTACGTGGCCACCAAGGCACAGCACTACACCGTGAACTTCTCGCTGCAGCCCAATACCGAACCTGCCATCCGTGTCGGGTCGGTGGACATCGTCCGCAAGGGCACGACAGAACTCCTTCAGACCATCACCATCGCCCAGAAGGGCAAGGATAAGTATACCAACCTTGCCAAGGGCGGCACTGCCAACAGCTACATAGTCTACTCTCCCGGTGAGTACATCTTCCCCGCAGTGAAGGGCAACAGCGCCGAGAGCGTCGGGGCGGTCGCATCGGTGAACGTCCTGTGGGAGACCTGGAACGATGACCAGGAAGTGGTGGCGGGAAGCGTAGTCGCCTCCACCGAGCTCTACGACGGCAAGATCACCATTGCCGTTCCCGATCCCGTTCATCCCGGAAATGCTGTGATAGCAGCCGGCACAATCCTCTGGAGCTGGCACATCTGGGTTCCCGAGACCAAGGTCGAGACAGGTACCTACGGCCTGCACGTGAATGAGTTCATGGACCGCTACCTCGGCGCCCTCGTCGTCGCGGACGAGGCCGGTGCCCACGTGCACTCCTTCGGACTCATGTACCAGTGGGGCCGCAAGGATCCCATCGTGGGAGCCAAGAGCACCACTTCTTCCAGCAATGCCACAGTCGCAGGCGAGGCCTTCATCTTCCCCGATACAGGTACCACCTCTACCGTGGAGGAGGCCATCCAGAACCCTACCATGTTCTGCAGCACCCAGAACGGTGACTGGCTCGCAGCCCCCGACAATACCCTCTGGGCGGACGAGGCCAAGACAATCTATGACCCCTGCCCTCCCGGATACAGGGTTCCCGCCAGGGACAAGGAGCAGCCTTTCTTCGCAGCTGACCTCTCCGGCAACGCCAACTGGTTCGACAGCGCCGACCTGAAGGTCTTCAAGATGGGTGATCCCGCCACTGTGTTCGCATACGCAGGTTACCGCGACGACTACGGGGTGAAGAGCGTGACCCACACAGGGGACAGGGTGTTCATCTGGTCCGCCCACAATGACGGTGACGCCAAGGGCTATGGCCTGAACGTACGCGCCGGCAGTTCCCATGCCCTCGGTTCCACGCCTAAGTCCCGCGGGGCGTCCGTACGCTGCATAGCTGAGTAATACCTGGGATGTTATGAAGTTCCGTAACATAATAATTGCACTGTTCGTGGCTCTTCCCATAGCCTGTGGCTGTGGGGAGCCCGAGCAGTTCTTTACGCTGCCTTCCCCGGGGAGGGAGGCGAACGGGACCCTTGACAATCCCTTTGCCCCTCCCGAGGATCCAGACGGGCCGGATAATCCGGATGAACCGGGTGCCCCGAGCGAAGAGGACATAGCCCGCCTTGAGAGAATCGGCCAGACTCCGGTGGTCGAGATTTATTTCACGGAGTATACGGACAAGTCCCTCTTCCCCACACTCGAGGAGATCAAGTACTTCACCCACGTCAATGTGGGCCATGCCCGTTTCAGGAACAAGGCTACCGGCGACGGGGGCCTGGTGATTGCCGACGAGGAAATAGTCAGCAAGATGGCCGCCTTCAAGAAGGACTATCCTGAACTGAGGGTGAAGATAATGATAGGAGGCTGGGGCAAGAATGCAGACGGGTTCTCCATGATGGCCAGGGACAAGGACAAGAGGGCCCTGTTCGTGAGCGAGTGCGTGCGCATCTGCAACGACTTCAATCTCGACGGGGTGGACCTCGACTGGGAGTATCCGACCTACGCCGCCAAGGACGGGGACTATGTGAACGGGGCCAGCGCCGATGACTATGCAAATTTCATCACGCTGCTCAGGGAGCTGCGGGAGGCCATGCCTGACAAAATCATATCCTATGCCGCTTCCGAAAGCGGCAAGTACACGGACAATGCCAAGGCCCTTGCCTACGCCGACTACATCAACGTGATGACCTACGACTACGGCAATCCTCCCTATCACAACTCACCCCTGTATCCTTCGAAGGTCACGAGGAACCGTTCCTGTGCGGAGAGCATAGACGATATCTTCCACACCGCCCAGGGGATACCCTACGACAGGATGAATTTCGGAGTGCCGTTCTATGGCCACGGAGACGGGTACAGTGGCGGGGCGAATACTGTGTATCCAGGTACTGTCAACTACAATCTCCTCTCAGAGATACTCTTCAGCGGAACCTGCAAGGGGGAGAGCGTCTCCGGCAAGAACTACCGCTACTGGGACAATGATGCGAAGGTCCCGTACCTCGGCGATGCCCTCGGTGTCATGTACGCCAGCTATGAGGACATAGAGTCCCTGAACTGCAAAGTGGAGTTCCTCCTCCAGAGGAAGATGCTAGGCGCCATGGCATGGGAGTACAGGGAGGACGATGCCCAGGGAACCCTCAGGCATGCCCTTCGTCACGCAATGGACGGAAATCCCGACGAGCCGGGACGTCTTGAGAGACCCGATAAGTACAAGGGCGAGATTCCCAAACTCGGTACCGCCACCACCTACAAACTGGACAATGTCCAGGAACTCTCGGGACTGTGCCTTTCCTCCGACGGGACATTCCTCTGGGGAGTAGGTGACGAGGGCAAGGTGTACAAGATAAACTTCGACGGCACGGCATCCCTGCACTGGGAACATTCGGCTGACATGGAGGGTGTCACGATGAACCCCGAGACGAAGGACCTGTACGTCAGTATAGAGGGAGAACAGAAGGTCTACCAGATCTATGCCCCCGAGTACAAGACCTACAAGACCATCTTCTATGTCCAGGAGGCGGTTGACGGCAACTATGGCAACAGCGGACTGGAGGGCATCACCTGGTACAAGGACAACACCTTGTACATAGGAAGCCAGAAGAAGGCCAACCTGTGGTGCTACGGTGTCGACGGGACCAGGAAGTCCCTAGTCTCCCTGAGGAACGTGGCCAGCGGGATAAAGGAGGTTGGGGACCTATGCTATGACCCCGAGACCGACTTCCTGTGGGTGATAGACTCCGATGTGTTCAAGATCTTCCTGTTCAGCGGGGATGCGACTGTGCTTCTCGCCACTTACGACATAAGCGGCCTTACCAAGAACAATCCCGAGTGCATTTGTGTGGACCACGGCAATAACTGCCTCTGGATTGCGGATGACGACTCGAAGAGCATTCTTCATAAACTGCCTTTCGAGAAGTAAGACGCTAACTTATTTCATCAACACCAAGTGTCCCTTCCGGATGGAGCCGGGAGGGATTTTTCGTGTCATGGGGAAAAAGGACTTACTAATCGCAAAAATTTTACCTTTGAGTCTACTTAATCGCAAAAATTTTACCTTTCATCCTTTTTAATCGCAAAAATTTTACTATTTTTGCAATAAGAATGGTTTTAATCACGAAAATATGGCAATTGATTTCTTTAAGGAAATCATCTTTGCATCAGATGATTCTGCTGAATCTAAGAGGATTTCTTATAAATTGGCAAAAGGGACTCTTCGCAAAATAGCCCCGAGAATCTATACGACAAACCTTTTGGATTCACCCGAGAATATAATCAAGAGAAATCTGATTCCCATTCTTGGATGGCGATTTCCTGGATGTGTAATTAGCCATAAAAGTGCATCCATGTTGCGTCCTACGCCTTCCGGAAATTTGTACATCACCTATAAGTTTACCCGTCGTATTGACGATATTCCAGGGCTCATTTTGAATGTAATGCAAGGTCCCGGACACTTGGACAGTGATATCAAGTTGGGTTCAGATGATGTCTATGCATCATCCGAAGAACGCTGGATGCTTGAGGTCCTCCAGCCTTCCAAACGTGGACGTGACGGAGAATCCAAGGGTATGGCTCAGTCGGATGTCGAAGCTAGGTTGGATTCAATGATACGTGCAGGAGGGGAGGAGAGAGTGAATGCTTTTCGGGATAAGGCACGTCTTGTTGCAGAGGTATTGGGGATGCAAAAGGAATTTGAATCATTAAACATTATCGTTTCCGCACTATTGTCAACACACGAGTCTTCTGTGTTGCATACACCTGAAGGTCGAGCCAGGGCAACGGGAGACCCACTTGATCCTACAAGGATACCTATCTTCGAAGCCTTGTACGACGAATTGAGCAAAATGTATTTCCCAACAATGGATGACAATAATAAGTCCGAAGAAGCTTTCAGGATGTTTTCTTTTTTTGAGAGTTACTTTTCCAACTATATCGAGGGTACGGAATTTGAAATCGAAGAGGCCCGTCAGATAGTTGAGACCGGTATTTCTTTGCCCAAGCGTACGGAAGATTCCCATGACATTTTGGGGACATTCAACCTATTGTCAAACAGACAGGAAATGCTTAGGACACCGGACACGGAAGAAGAATTCATCTCCTTGCTGAGGCATCGTCACGGAGTGCTTCTTGGGGGTCGTGAAGACTGTAATCCTGGCGTTTTCAAAACAAAAAAGAATAGGGCAGGAAATACGGATTTCGTATCTCCGGAACTTGTCCCCGGAACTCTGAAATATGGGTTCAAGTTGTATAGGAACCTGCGTGAACCATTTGCAAAGGCCATCTTCATGATGTTCCTCTGTTCTGAGGTCCATCCTTTTAATGATGGGAATGGCAGAGTTTCCAGAGTCATGATGAGTGCAGAACTTTACAGTGCCGGACAGATCAGGATTATAGTTCCCACTGTATATAGAGAAGACTATCTGCTTGCACTTAGACGGCTAAGCCGTTCAAAGGACCCCATTCCATACATCAGGGTTATGGAAAGACTGCAACAGTTCAGTGCCAATCTGTGGGGAGAAGACTTTTACCAATTGGATGAATACCTTAGGAAATGCAATGCTTACGAGAAACCGGAAAACGCAAAGCTTGTGTTCTTGGATAGACTCGGGGTAAACTCTTAATCGCAGAAATTTTACCTTTGGGTCTACTTAATCGCAAAAATTTTACAATTTCATTTTAGGAACCTGCGTTAATCGCAACAGTTTGCATTCAAGAACTTGTCTGGACAAGCTCTCTTTACTCTGTGCATTTCAAAATTAGGCAGGTTAGAAGAACCATTCTTCCACCTGCCTTCCTGGTCACTGTCTTACAAAGTCTATATCTGGTAGAAACCCACTTTCTTGTAGACTTTGCGAAGAGTCTTGTTGGCGACGTATGATGCCTGCTGTGCACCCTTCAGATATACATCGTTGAGGTATGCCTTATCTTTCATCAGGCGTTCCGCTTCTTCCCTTATGGGGCGCAGGTGTTCTATGACGACATCTCCGACCGCCGGTTTGAACGCTCCGTATCCCTTTCCCTCGAACTCCTGCTCTATCTGCTCGAAAGTCTTTCCGGTGAGAGTGGAATAGATGCTCATGAGGTTGGAGACACCGGGTTTGTTCACCTTGTCGAAACGTACGCACCTTTCAGTGTCGCTGTCGGTCACCGCTTTCTTGAACTTGCGCCTGATGTCATCGGGGGAGTCGAGAAGGAAGACGCAACCGTCAGGGATGGACTTTGACATCTTGGCCTCCGGTGTGGTCAGGCCGTAGATCCTGGCTCCGGTCTTGGGGATGAACGGCTCGGGGATCTTGAAGACATCACCGTAGATGCTGTTGAACCTCTGGGCGATGTCACGTGTGAGTTCGACGTGCTGTTTCTGGTCCTCCCCGACAGGAACGTAGTCCGGCTGGTAAAGGAGGATGTCGGCAGCCATCAGGACGGGGTACGTGAAAAGCCCTGCGTTTATGTTGTCCTTGTACTTGGCTGATTTGTCCTTGAACTGGGTCATGCGGGACAGTTCGCCGAACATGGTGTAGCAGTCCAGCACCCAGGCCAGCTGGGCATGGGCGGGGACATGGGACTGCAGGAAGAGGACGTTCTTCTCCGGGTCCAGTCCGCATGCTATGTACTGTGCGAGCTGGCTGAGGGAACGGCGCCTGAGTTCGGCGGGTTCCTGCCTTACCGTAATTGTGTGAAGGTCCGCCATGAAGTAGTAGCACTCGTACTCGTTCACGCGGTCCGCCCAGTTCTTTATCGCTCCGAGATAGTTCCCGAGGTGAAGGTCACCGCTGGGCTGGATTCCCGAGAGCATTCTCTTTTTGGGTTGAAGTGTTTCTTCCATGATAGGGTGTTTCTTGGATGAGGATGCAAAGATAGTTCAAAAAAGGGTTAGTTCTGCTGTTTTTCGCTAGCGGAGCTTTTCCTCCGGGATGACGACATAGTAGGTCTTCCCCGCCTTGTTGGTCAGTTCGTCATCACGGATCCATGTGTTGGCTTCCCTGAGAAGATAGTAGCTGGTGCCGTTTTTCTTGGCAAAGTCCACCCAGTCCACTGCGCCGGTGACCTTGATGGTCTTCTTTGCCTTCAGCGGGGGATAGAGGTCCCCCTCCTGTATCTCGAACCCGAAACTCTCCGGGTCCTCGAAGAACATCTTTGCGGTGAGCAGGCGGAACATGTAGCGGGATGTCTCATCCGGAAGATAGAGGTTCAGTGCGTTGTCCTGGCCCTGGGCTTCCAGACGTCCGGCTATCCCACCCTGCCCGGCGTTGTACCCGGCGGCAACGGTCATCCAGTTGCCGAACTTTTTGTAAGCCTCCTTCAGGAACTTGCAGGCAGCCCTGGTCTCCTTCTCGGGATGGTAGCGTTCATCGATTTCCCCGTTGACTTCCAGCCCGTACTGCTGTGCGGTCGCTTTCATGAACTGCCACAGTCCTGCTGCACCAGCCCTGGAGAGGGCCTTGGGATCCAGGTTGCTTTCTATGGCCATCAGGTACTTGAGGTCATCTGGAATGCCGTTTTCCTTGAGGATGGGTTCCACGATCGAGAAGTAGCGGCGGCTGCGCCTTAGCATCAGGGTGGAGTTCGTGTGCATGAACGTGAAGGCAATGAGCTCCTTGTCCATCCTCTCGTACATGTCGTAGCGGTCAAAGCGGATGGTCTCCCCGGCGAAAGTGATTTCGGAGGGAACCTTGGGAGTCTTGGGGTGCATGGGACCCAACTCCTTTTCCTGGGCCAGCAGGGCAGTGGAAAGGAGGATGGCAGCAAATAAGAGTGGCAGTGATTTTCTTGTCATAGTATGAAGCGGTCTTTAATTTTCTTTGTCCGGATTTTGCGGCGGGGTGGCATTGTCGGTGAGGGAGAGGGCTGCAAGCTGGGAGGAGAGGGCGGAAATCTGCTCCTTGAGCTCATCCATCTTCTTGTTCACGACGCTCAGCTCGGTCTGCATCTCGTCATTGTTGTCGGAGGTCATGGCATCGACGAAAATGGAGTTCACCAGTGACAGTCCGATGATGCCTCCTGCCACAAGGATTCCGATGAAGTAAAGCCGTACGGCAAATTCTTTCCAGGGGGCGTCGACACCTGCCGTGACTGCATCCGGAATGTCGTACCAGCCCTCAACCGTACACATCCTGAAGATGGAATAGAGGCTCTCCCACGGGGTCGCGAAATACTGCGGGCATACCTCCCTGAAGATATCGCAGGTAATGAGAGCGAAAGCTAGTATTACGAGGAGGAATCCGAAGAACACCGGTACGGAGTCCTTCACGGCACGCCTCAGTCCGCGGCTTGTCTGCTGGACGTTGGGGAAGATCCTCACCAGGCGGAAGAACCTGAAAGTTCGCAGGATCCTCAGGATGAGAAGGAACGACAGGTCGGCCAACCCGGTCGGGATTAGGTAACCGATTAAGGAGGGGAGCGACAGTATCACCAGGGCTCCGTCCAATCTGTTCCAGACGTCATTCCAGTAACCATCGACTCCCAGCCGGATATGCTTTATCACCATCTCTATGATGAAGATAAGGGTGCAGGTGACGTCCAGGATGTTGATGATCGGGTGGCTCACGGAGCACTCCTGCAGGAAGATGATTACAGAGGCGAGTATAATGACGGGGAATATGAATTGCTCCGAGATCAGGAAGTCCGCTATATTCTTTCTTTTGTTGTTCTTGGGGTCCATGGATGATGGGTTTGAGGTTCTGTTTAGGCCATGACTGGCAAAAATACAAAAAACACTACAAACTCTTTTCCTCAATCCGGGGGAACAAAGACCAAGTTTCGTTAATTTTGTCCAGCCGTTGAACTTGACCCATCATTAGCTCTTTCACAATGAGATGACCCCATGCCGTAGACATGCTTTCAAGGGATTTGCACTGAAGCATTTAGCCTCAGTGCTGCTTGTGATGTACTGCATTTGCCCGTGCGCTTGCACCCGGGAGGATGAGAACTTCTTCCCTACGGTTGCAAAGGGACTGTATGATTGGGAAAAGGTGCATGACCTGGGGCTTCAAAGACCCCAAGGCCTTCATGTAAGTGAAGTCTACACCGCACAGGAGGGGGCGGAACGCTACTGCAACGGCGCGGTACCTTTCCTTTTGGGAGGCACCCTGTATCTGATGTGGCAAAGCAGCCATGAGGACGAGGACAGTGGCGACACTCACCTCATGTACGCTATCTCCGAGGACCTCGGGGAGAGCTGGTCCTCTCCGATGAGACTTTGTCCCCAGAATGAAACATCCACTGAAAAGGATGAGTATTTCTACACTTCGGGAGGATGGGCAGGCAAGGGTGATACGATCGTCGCTTTTGTGAACAGATGGAAAAAGGACAGGCAGAAGGAGGGTGGCGAGGCTTTTTTCCTGGAATCCTCTGACGGGACCCTCTGGTCCGCTCCCGGGCCTGTCCTCATGGGGGACGGGACCCCTATGAAAGGGGTCATAGAGCAGGACATCCATGCCCTCCCGTCCGGAAGGAAGGGGAAAGGGTCCCTGTATGTCACGGGCGTGCACCTCTCGCCAGGCCTTCACCTTTGTCCGGTCTATACGGAAGACCCTTCAGGCAGAAGTGGATGGAAGAGGGGAGTGTTTCCCTCCGATGAAAGCGGGCAGCAGTCCAGGGAAATGGAACCGAGTTTCTACTATAGGAGAAGGGCAGGGAAGGATATCCAGTGGGTCATGCTCTCAAGGGACCAGCACAGTTCGTTCAGGAAGCTCTATTCCGTAAGTTCCGACTGTGGCAGGACGTGGAGTGAATCGAGGGAATCCGGAATTCCCGATTCCAGGTCAAAGCAGTCCTGCGGCAATCTCCCTGACGGGACGGTCTATTCGATAGGAAATCCCTCTACCTCGAAAGACAGGACAGTCCTTGCCCTGGCACTCAGTTCGGACGGAACTCTCTTTGACAGGGCTTTCCTTCTGGAGGGGGGCGGGCCCAGCCTTCCTCCCAGGGTGTATGACGGGAGGGCCAAGACCATCGGCTACAGTTATCCCAAGGCCTGCGTCGGGGGTGGTTATCTGTTTGTCGGATACTCCGTCAACAAGGAGAGGATAAGGGTCGGGAGGATACCGCTCAGGTCCCTTGTCCGGCAGTAGGGCGGTCCTGCTGATTCAGGATGTGACGATATTGTTCCTGCGCGCTATTTCCCGGAACCCGGAGTGAGAGGAAGTTTGTATCCACTCTATGACGTAGTCGTACCGTAACCTTGCGCTGTCACGCCCTTGTGGACTTTGCCAAGAGTCCTGTTACTGTGCTTCCACCCCTTCCGGCTGGGTGGAGGGTGTATCCTGGTGCTTGGCGAAGATCTTGTCTATGACAAGAGCGATTGCTCCGTCACCGGTTACGTTGCAGGCTGTTCCGAAACTGTCCATTGCAATGTACAGGGCTATCATCAGGGCCTGGGCCTCGGGTGAGAATCCAAGTATGGAAGAGAGGGGAGCGATGGCTGCCATGATGGATCCCCCAGGTACCCCGGGCGCTGCCACCATCATGATTCCGAGCATCAGTATGAATTCCAGGAAGAGGGGGAAGGAGTGCGGCATACCGTTCATCAGACAAACCGCAAGGGCGCAGCAGGTTATCTTCATCGCACTTCCGGGCATGTGTATCGTAGCACAGAGAGGGACGGTGAACCCTGCAATTTGTTCATTGACCCCATTGCTTATGCACTGCTTCAAGGTAACGGGAATGGTTGCCGCCGAAGAGGAGGTACCGAGCGCCGTGAAGTATGCCGGAAGCATTCCTCCCAGCATCTTGAACGGGTTCTTGCGGGCGATGATACCTGCGACGACGAACTCGTACAGCAGTATGAAAACGTGCAGTACGAATATGACGAGGATTATCAGGGCGAACACCTTGAGCACGCTTGCGACCTGTCCCGAGTTGGTCATCTCGAGGAAGATGCCGAAGATGTAGATGGGAAGAAGCGGGATGATGAGTTTTGCGATAGTCATCGAAATCGCTTCCTTCAGTTCCCTGGCAACGTCCTTCAGTGTCGGAAGGTTGCCATAGGCGATGCAAAGACCCATGACGAAAGCGAGCACAAGGGCAGTCATGACTCCCATAAGCGGTGGTATCCCAATCGTGAAATAAGGGCTCAGGTGGGCAACTGCCGCAATATCTGCTGTCCCGGTCGCCTTGTTCACGATGCCCGGGAACAGGACCGTTCCTGTACCATATCCAAGAAGGGCGCTCACAACAGTATCCCCGTATGCGATGGCAACGGTTACGAGGAGCATCTTCCCGGCACCGCGTCCTATGTCCGCAATTGCCGCTGTGACAAGGCCCAGGATTATTATAGGTATCAGGAATCCCAGCAGCTGTGAGAAGATTGCGTTGAAAGTAAGGAAGATTCTTACGGCCCAGTCCGGGAAGAACAGTCCGAACACTATGCCCAGGACAATGGCGATAAGGACCCGTGGCAACAGCCCCAGGTGGAATTTCTTCTTTTTCGCCGTAGCGGCACCCTTGGATGGTTGGGAGGAGGTTTGCATTGATTATTGGCTTTCTTGTGATTTCTTGAGAGTGAGGGGGAAGGCCTTTCCATAGGTGAAACACCTCCAGACCCATTCGATGGGTCCGAAGCGGAAGTACTTCAGCCATAGCATGGAGAGAAGTATCTGGAGAGAGTATACGCCAAGGGCTATGAGTTCCGTAACAGTAAGCGATACTCCGGCCCCCAGGCCGAAGCCTATGCCGTAGAATATGATGATCCCGAAGACTGACTGCATGATGTAGTTAGTGCAGGCCATCCTGCCGGGATATGATAGGGCCTTGGTCGCAAAGCCGCTTCCACCGGGATTCCTTCGGGTGCTGAGCAGGATGAACAGCGCCCCGTACCCGAATGCAAGCGGGTAGACGCTCAGAAGGTATATGACATCATGGGCCAGGCTTCCGAGAGGGTAGCCGGATGTCGCGCTCCAGGCATAAAGGACGGACAGGGGAAGCCCTGCACAGATTCCTAGGGTGGCTACTTTCTTTATTGCAGGACGCACCTTCGCGACCTCGGTGAGGATGCCTTCCCTCCCGAGTACGTAGCCAATGAAGAAGAGTCCCAGAACCTTGAAATACCGATGTGCGTCCACAAACTCGTACATTCTCTCTATGGCCCCCTGCTTCAGGAACCTGAATACTTCCTGGTATGTGGAGGCGTCCCTAAGGTAAGTGCCGAAGTTCCCGTGGGTTATGCCATTTGCCTCGGCGCACCTCCACCAGGCGCTTTCCAGGGGAGCGGACAGGCTGACGCCGAGCATCAGGCAGATCCCGTCGGAGAGTATGGGAAGGACCAGGAGGATGATGGCGAAAAGAAGGATCTTCCTGGAAGGAAGCTTCCTTATCGGGGGAAGAAGCATGCCCATGAGGGCATAAAGCATCAGTATGTCCCCGCTCCAGAGGAAAAGAAGGTGCAGGATGCCTATGACAAGAAGCCCCGCCATCCTCCGGTAGAATATCTTCATGCCGTCGGCCCCACGGGAGGCGGCATTTCTGAGGATGATTGAAAAGCCGATCCCGAAAAGAAGCGAGAAAAGGGTGTAGAATTTGCCGTCAACAAACACGTACTGCAGGAACCTGACTACGGAGTCCGTTCCCCACGTGTCAAGGGCTGCGGCCTCGGCGCTTTCCTGGAAAGTCCAAAGTGAGAACTCGGGGAAGTTTGCGAGGATTATCCCGAGGATGGCAAATCCCCTCAGGGCATCCAGGAATAGGATCCTCGTCTTGCCCCCTGAGGGCATTATCCCTTTGGAATTATTCTTGTCCATATCTATCTTTGCGAGAGCTGTGGGCCGTTTCCCGACCCCGGGGTGCAAATATACGAATTACCATGCGAAATCCATTTTCCGACAGACTGTCCTCTTCCACCTTCCGCAGACCCCTCATCCTGGGGGCCATAATCCTGGGCTTCGCCGCCCTGGAAATCTCCTGTACCCCCTCATCCAGGAGAAAGGACTCCCTGAGGGAAGGGGACCTCATATTCCAGGCCAACGAGGGGAGTGACTTTGTCAGTGCGATTGAGGCGGTGACTTCATCCAAGGACCCAGGGATGTCATTCTCGCATGTGGGGATCGTCCATTACAGGGAAGGGATCAAGGCTCCCTATGTCATCGAGGCGACACCCTCGTACGGAGTGGTGGCGACCCCTCTTTCCGAGTTCCTGGATTCAAGTGCGCACTCCTCCGTGGACGGCTGCCCGCTTGTGAGGGTGAAAAGGTATCCAGATGCCAGGATTGCAAGGAAAGCAGCCCAGAGGAGCCTCAAGTTCCTCGGGAAAGAGTATGATTTCCTGTTCAGTCCGGGACAAGAGACACTGTACTGCACCGAACTTGTCTACTACTGTTTCAGGACAGATGACGGGAAGCCGCTTCTGAACACCAATCCAATGACATTCAAGGACTCCACGGGAAAGACTTCCCCGCTGTGGGAGGAGTACTATGCCAGGAGGGAGGCTCCCATTCCCGAAGGGGTTCCCGGCACCAATCCCAATGACATGTTCGGCGAGGAAGTGTTCATGGACGTGGATATCACGCCCTCACAGCTGGAAAGGTTGGCCAATGTCAAATAGGCCCAAGCAAACGTAGTGAACTGACCGTTATCTCTTTGGCGGGGGGTGGGTTATTTCTCGTGGACCCACTTTCCTGTCATATGCTCTATCTCAAAGCAAAGTATCGCAGCCCCTGCCTCTGAGAGCATCTCCTTTTGGACAATGTCCTCGCTGGGGAAGAACTTCCGGGCAAGGGACAGGAGGGCCTCATGTGAAACGCTCTTGTCCTCGACCTTCCTTATTCTCCCGAAACATATCACGCTTTGGGTAGTATACCACCAGTTCCCGTTCTTTTTCACGGGAGTGTCAATAACGCAGAAGGAAGCCTTGTCACATCTTGAGATGGCATCCATCTTATGCCCCACAAGGGCTCCGTGGAAGTATATCTTCCCGTCCTTGAAAACGTAGTTGATGGGGAGACCATAAGGATAGCCTCCGTCCCCGAGCACGGATAGCACTCCTCGCTGTCCCCTCTCGAGAATACCAAGGCAGGTCTCTTCGGGCAGGCTTTTCGCTGCCCTTCTCATTGCCCTGAAAGTGAAGTTTTCTTCGCCAGTGTCAATCATGGTGTCGTACGATGTTAGGAATAACTGCCAAGTCTATCTTCAAAGATAACACCCACAGTCGGTTCTGCCAAACGACTCGCCAACATTGTTGAATTATCGGTGAACTTCAGTAGAAACACCC
>CAJOLJ010000078.1 GCA_905235445.1 uncultured Bacteroidales bacterium | reverse complement strand
ATCACCGGCTATCCTATGACTACCGCAAAGAACCTCCACATGATCCGTACCGCCGATGTGTACCTGTGGTATGCCGAGGCCTGCCTCAAGACAGGTGACATGGCAACCGCAGTCAAGTACATAAAACAAGGTCCGCACCCGTGCCCAGAAGAGCTTCGTCGCCCTCGAGGGCTCAGCCTACACGATGGAGGTCATGGACAATGCAGGAAATGTCACTTCCACCACCGACGGGGCAGTCGGTACATACCGCATCGGCCTCTGCCCGAATAGCCTCTCCGAGAGCGAGGCATGGGTGGCCCTGCGCAGGGAAAGGAGCCTGGAACGCGGTATGGAAGGCCACCGCTTCGTCGACCTCGCCCGTTGGGGCATGGTCAAGGATGAGGTCGACGCCTACTATGCTCACGAGAAGACCGTCCTTCCCAAGTTTGACAAGTGCAATGTGGCCAAGGATTACTACTGCATGCCTATACCTGCAAACGAGATAACCACTCTCGAAGGTGTCCTTGTCCAGAACGAGGACTGGTAGCGGAAGAATTTCTGCGGTAAAATGAAAAGGGGAGTCCGGAGTGTTCCGGCTCCCTTCTTTGGTCCGCTCAGAATAGACCACCTCCCCCAACTAGGCTGTCAAGTTAACTACCTAGTTTAAAAAGCATTGATAATTGCTGCAATGACCATAATGATCAGGACAATTGGAAGCGCAAGAATCACAATGCTCTCCAGAAGGCATCCGGCGCCTTCAACCCCCATGATTGCACCTCCAACTGCATTTGTTGCCTTATCGGCCTTGTCTCCTTCGCTTGTGGCGAATCCCCAAATTGCTCCGATGGCGGCAATGACTAAAATAACTATTAACAAAGCGGACATTACATGTTAGCTTTAGAAGAGGAGATGCCCCAAAACTCTGGCCTCTCCTATTATTTTTATTGAACTATGATTATGTATTTAACCGGCAGTGGGGAATGATACTTCTTCAAGAGAATAAAGGACTGCCTGGACAATTATCCTCTCCCACTTCTCGTGGCCGTATCCATGGATATCATTTATCCTTGCGACGTTTTTCAGTACCAATGATTAAGGCATAGAGAAGACCTCCAAGAATGCCGCCCACCAATGTTGCCAATAAAGCCTCCATGATTCAAATGTCAAATACTATCCGTAATAGAATATAGTAACTTACACCGGCTGAGGATTGCTTGGCCCCAGTCAGTCGATGTTCCACATTGCTGAAGAATCTCCTTCGAAAGCATCTTGATACATCCCTTCAAGGTCATCTTGCGAGTAGTCGAATTGTTCATCGTCAAATTCCTGTGATGGGCTCTCTCTGTTATCGGGGGCCCATGCTCCCGGGTAATGGTTTCTGTAAGTCATTGTAAGAAAAGTTCTTAAGTTTAACGGAGTTGGAACTATCGGGAGAGGTCCTTGTCAGAGTCCTTCCTGGTTCCTACTATATTATGTCTTTATAACGAATAGGTAAACAGGAATCATCAACTATCTTCGACAGATATAAGGTTCAGTTCACTTATCAGCTTGTAAATATACCTTGTCCATAAGACCTTTGAAAAAAAGAAAAGGCTCAAAAATAGAAGAATTCTTTCTTTTTGTCACAAGTTTGCGAGGCAAGCGTTGATAATGTTGGAAACTCCGAAATTTGCACTAACTTCGTAGCCAGGGCTGTTTAATGATTAACTAAGACAAATTCAATATGTCACTGCATCTTAAAATTCTCTTTTGTATCCTTGCCGCGGTCCTTCCGCTTTCCACCCGATGCTCCGGCTCTCTCACGGAGGAGGAGATACTCTCTGCTTTCCAAAGTGCCCAGCGGAGTATCGAGGACACCGAGGTGCCATACAGCAAGCTTCACAATTACCTTCTCATGCGCTATAGGGAGGGAGCCGAGAATCTCACTCCTCAGGAATGGGACGAAGTGGTGGAACCCCTCGGTAAAGAAATTGAGAAGGGTATCCGTGAGTCCATGCAGACCCTTTCTGTTGTCAGGTACAACGAGAAAGGAGATCTTCGAAGGCTCAAGTCCTATCAGACCGACTTCCTTAAGAGATACCAGCTGATGGAGTATCTGGCAGACCTGTTCGGGGACCTAAAGCACCTTGAGAGCGATTATCTGATGGCCATCGGCCGCTACAATTCCTATGTCGAGATGTACCTGTCCATCGTGATTGTGAAGCACAAGGAACTTTGGTCCTTGCAGGATGGGGCCAAACAAATTCTGGAGTCGCTATGAGAAAAAGTATTCTCAGGTCCGTGTCTGCGGCCCTTCTATCCGTAGTTCTGTCAAGCACTGCCCTTTTCGCCCAGGGGAGGGTGACATTTAGCTCAATCCCACTCGGTACCCCATACAAGACTTTCTCCCGTGAACTTAAGGGGCGGGCATTCAAGTACTATGCTCAGCGGACGGAGGACGACGTCTTCCTGGGACAGGTCAAGAGGTATGTCTACCGTGGGAGTGTGAACGGCAACCCTGCGGACGTCCACATCCTCTGCTCCTCAAAGAGCGAGACAGTCTATGAGGTTGAACTTTACCTCAAGAATCTCATAGACATGGACGAAGCCTACGAGGAGGCCAACCAGCTCCTTCAGGAAGAACTCAATCCTTACAAGTGGATGGTGAAGGAAGATGACGCACCTTCCATCTCATCGGTGATGAAGGTGGACATAAGTGCCAACAAGCATTTTCTCAACCAGGTCGCCATCTATGATGGCGGGGCGCGTTTTCGCCTGTATGAAAGTGAGGAACAGGCAGATACGGGACAAAGCATCGGATTCATAAAGGCTGATGTCCTTTTATTCATGGGCAAGTCCGTGGTGGACTTTACCTTCAGTGACGCCCAGGCATTAAAGAAAGCGGAGGGGGAAAAGTAATGGGAAGGCACATGCTTGTATCACTTCTTCTTCTCTCCATGGCAGTCCCTACGACGATGTTCGGGGGAGTCAGAAGAGCCCTTACCGTTTTCATCGGGGACTATCCACCCCAGTCCGGGTGGAGGGGGACTGCCGCTGTCAAAGACCGCGGCGAGGTGCTGGACATGCTTCACTCCCTCGGGTTCCAGTCCGAGGACATCCTATGTCTAAACGGAGGGGAGGCCACGTTGGGCGCCATCGTCGGGGGACTTGAGAGTCTGTGCCGCAGTGCAGTGAAGGGAGACGAGATTTACATTCATTTTTCTTGCCATGGGCAGCAGATAACGGACGTTGACGGGGATGAGGCACTCATCGATCCAAAGGACCGCTATGACGAGGCACTGGTTCCTTACGATGCGTTCATATCCTATGGGTGGAATGGCTATATGGGACAGAACCACCTTACCGATGACACCATCAACAAGTACTTGTCCCGCCTCACGGACAGTGTCGGGCCGTCCGGCTGTGTGCTTCTTGTCGTTGATGCCTGCCATAGCGGGGATGTGCAGAGAAATGAGGAAGGGGACTCTTTACCTTACCGCGGAACATTCGATGCCTTCGAACTTCCTTACAGGTTGCAAAAGACCAGGTCCCGCCCTGCGAAGGTCAACTGGATTACCATCAGCGCATGCAAGTCTTTTCAGACAAACTTCGAGGTGGAGGTGGAAGGGGAGCGTCACGGAAGGCTTTCGTATGCCATGACCAGGTGCCTTGAGGGGGGAATGAATGTAGAGGACCTAATCCGAAGCCTGGAAGCCATGTACCGCACCCTTCCCATGCCGCCATCCCGTCACCAGTCCATTTCCTGGGAAGTGCCCCGGGACTGCAAAAACAAAAAACTCTTCCCATGAACATCATCGGTCGCATTTCATCCGGGGACGATAGGGCTTTCGATGAGCTTTACTGCACTTACCGGAAGGGATTCCTGGCCCTTTTCAGGAAATGTTTCGATGTCGGGGAGGAAGATGCCCTGGACCTCTACCAGGAGGCCTGTGCCGCTTTGTACAACAACATTCGAAGCAAAAAAGTTACCGAGGACAATCTTCCCGCCGCCAAAGTCCACCCGTATCTCATTTCCACGGGCAAATGGATCCTGTACAACAAAAGACGCAAGCGGCAGGTCCCCCTGGTGTTCGAGACTGACTTGGTCATGAGATTCCATGGCACGGAGGAAGAAATGGGAAGGTCCCCCATCGAGAACCTTGCTGCACTGGACAAGGTAGAAGACGAGTCCTACGATAAGGAGTATGATGACAAACTCTTTGTCATACGGTCCAGCGTGCGGGACATCCCCGAACCATGTTCCCGGCTACTTGACCTCGTCGTCTTCCAGGGAAAAAGCCACAAGGAAGTGGCCGAGATAATGCACTACGCAAATACTGACACAGTGAGTTCGCAGAGGTGGCGCTGCATGCAGAAACTCCGTGAACTCGTTCTGTCTAGATTCAAATTGTTGGGGTATGAACGCTAAAAACATAAATGACAACTTGGATTCCCTGTTGGAGGCTGCAATCCGTGAAAAGGGAGCCGTGCTCCATATGAAGGACCTTGAGAGGAAGAATGCCGCCACGATGGCGAGAAGGGTAGCTATGAAAGTGACCTCTTATGTGGCTGCGGCCATCCTGGTCCTCGGCGCTGTATTCTCCTGGAAACTCTCTTCCGATGTCCGTAAGGTGGGATACTCCTTTGACCTGGTTGCCGGACAGAGGGGAGGATCCGAGATATCCGCCCTCATGCAGGAGGGAAACATTCCGGCGGCCAGGCTCAAGATCCGGGAGAGGAGAGAGTCCCTGCAGGGAGAACTGCTCTCTCCCCCCACTGATAACAGAGAGTACATCGCCCAGATGGAAGCTGACCTTCAGGAATTGGACCTTCTTGATGCCGTTTGCCTGATGAGGCAAGGGAAGTTCTTTCATGCCCGTAGAGCCCTTATGCGAATAAAGGATTCTGGAGGCCCTTTTGCCTCCACTGCGTCAGAACTACTTGAAAAGCTATGACAAGACCTCGTTTCATTTCCTGGGTTATACTTACACTCCTTCCACTGACAACCTGTCCCCGGGTCTTTGGGGAGACCCTCGGGAAAAGGGACCTCCTGGTACAGTACAAGGTGGAAGGCGGCCAGTACAGGGCTACTTTGTACCGAGCGGACTGGAAGGATCCCCTCAGTGTGACAATCGGGGACGCTTCAGAAGTGGAGTCTCTTCCCCTGGACAGTTCCCTCTATGAGGGGGAAAATTCCGTCAGGGCGTATTCACTTCTCATATCCCCCTTTGAAAGGTACGTAAGGCGGGGAGGAAACATCTACTACCTGGCGGCAGGAGCGGTGCATTTCATAAACGTGGAAGTCCTGAGAGGAAAAGACGGGAAGATGGCCTGCGGGAAGTATCGTTTCTTCAGGGTCTCGGACAAAAATAATTTGCCAAGGTGGGAAAAGAAGACAAAATACGACCATAAATTACTCATTCTTTTCGGGGGAATGAATTACGAGGCAGATTTCGAGACAATGAACTCCTACTCATGGATTTACCATGTCAAGGATTTCAAGCCTCTAATGGAAGACTTCAAGGGGACAGATGTCACTGAACTTGATTTCGGGAAAGCGGATGACGGAACTAGGGCTGGGTATCTTTCCCTTAGGGAAAGCCGTGGTGAAATAAAATTCATCCACGGCATGGAGTCTCTGTTCACTCTCCCGAGGACCGGGTCACGGGCCCTCGAGGAAGAGTTCAGGATCCAGGTCCGAAGCAACGAACCATATTACCTTCATCTGTCCACCCATACTTTCTCTTCACATATGGAAGGGGGGCATCCTCAGGACAGGGACTGGGTCTACTCACACTGCGGGCTTCTCTTTTCCGGGGCTGGCCATACACTGAGGGGTGAGAGTATGCCATACGGCTTGAATGACGGCCTTTTGTATGCCAAGGAAATTTCGCAGATGAAAATGGGCAACTGCGAACTATTGGTCTTGGCCGCCTGCAACACCGCCCTCGGAACTGTCACACAGGACGGAGTCATAGGACTTCAAAGCGCATTCAAGCAGGCAGGGGTACGGACGCTCGTGATGACTCTATGGAGTGTGAACGACAAAGCTACTTCCGAGTTCATGAAAAGATTCTACAAGTATCTCTTCGATGGATACCACAAGCACTTGGCTTTGGAAAAAGCGAGGGCAGACCTGATGCGAAGCGAAGACTACAATGATCCCTTATACTGGGCCCCTTTCATAATGCTTGACTAGAAAGAGGGTGAGTATGTGGGTTTCTGGGGGCGGGACTGGATGTAGCGAAGTTCCGCTCTTACCCACATGGCATCGATTTCTGTGTCAGGACGGAACACTCCCTGCAACTGAAGTAGCAGCACTATGAAGTTACACAAGCAGTTCGGCATGGGGCTTCGGAAAGAGTGCATGTCATGAAGCAACTGGTACGTTCCCCAGAGCAAGGCGGGGACCCTCCCGTCTTTGGGTTTTCGCCCGGGGCGCTTCTTCTGGCCGGTTATGAGTTCCACCTTTGCCGTATCGATGCTCTCTACATCCGGCAGGACCCGCCTGAAATACTCTCCTATCAACTCGTCCCAGATCCAGTCGCAACGGTTGGTGATTAGCATGGAGCCTCGGGGGCCACGGAGAGTGAAAGAACGGTCTGAACCCTCCAGGTACTCTTCCCTGAAAATGTACATGCGAAGAAGGTCCTGCCGTATACTCTTGCCGATGATTTCATTGAAGGATTCCGTGGAGAGGAGACGGGACTCGGTCATGACGAATTCCGAGACGACTGCCAGAGTCTTGAGGATGAAGTCATCGTTGCTACACGCATCTATCTCGCTTGAGTAGATTTCCTGCAGTTCCCTGAAATCAAATGGAAGGATGATGGCAAAGTCCTCTTCTTCAGCCTCATCCGCTTTGGCATTCTTCTTATCCTCCGTCTGTCTTAGGGTTATCCCGAAATACTTAAGCACCGCATCATTAACGGTTGCCATTTCTTCTGCGCTTAAATGAATTACTGACATATACTGTTGATTTACAGTATTTATATGTCACTTGGAAAGAATGGTAAACAAAGAAAGAATCCATGTTTTTTTATGTCATTCTTTCTTTCTTGGGCGAAGTGCGCTATATAACTTTGTAAAGCGATGGGATAAAGTGCTTACCTTTTCTGATTTCTTACATTAAGTAAGTGAAGATGGGGAGGCAAGGATGTCGTATCATCCAAGAACCCCCGCACCCAATGAGTATAACAACCTAGCATAACAAACCACTATGACAGCCTTAAGGAAAATATCGAATGCGCTCTCTATTGCGCTGTTGTTCCTTGCGCTCTCCCTGGGTGCCCAGCCCAGGGACAGGAGTTTCATACGGAACCAGATTACCAGGAACGGTGAATGCCGCAATGTGGCGATAACCCAGTATAACGGGGACCTAATGCTCTATGGAAGCAACGGCTATGCGGCTAATGGTTGTCCAGCCGGTCTGACTGCCGCCCTTAATGAACTCAATGCCAAGGGAGAGTATATTGACGATGTCCAGTTGACGGAAGGCGGGAAATGGCTCATCCTGTACGGAAACAACGGTTTTCGGTGGAGCGACATCCCCTATAGCCTGGAACAGAAGATACGAGAGTGGAATTCCATGGGTGAAATCATATCCTCCGTCTCCTTCAATGACTATGGGGATTGGGCCGCCGTCTCGTCCAACTATGTTATGGCCTCCGACTCAAGGATACAGGACTGGATTGCTGAAGGTATGAGGAAATACGGAACGGTATGGACTACGTGCATTACCAATGATTCGATGGTCGTCGTGTTCGAGGAAGGCTTCACCTTCCTCGGAGACATTCCCTACACACTGAGAAGGGAGCTGTCAAACACCTATATCAATGTCTACCGTCTCAAAATAGCTGGCGATTCATGGTTCTTCTCTGACGGCGTATCACGCTATAGATATAATATGTAGGAGTGCCATGAGAAATAGTAGTTTTCCCATTTTGTCCCTTTTCATGTTTCTTTTCTCGCTGCCCTCATTCGCCCAGAGCGTGACGATGAAACCCCGTGTGGAATCCCAGTTCCAGTCCCGGGCCATGAGGACGGAATTGAAGGAAGTCATACTGAGGGAAGAAGGAACGCTGGTAGTAGTGGATTTCATTGTGCCCAGGGGCTATGGACAGCAGACCATGGGAATAAGCAGAAACACATTCCTCATTTGTGCAGGCGGGACATACAAGATAATGGAGATAGGATATCTGGATGGGGAACAAGTAAGTGGGATGGACCTGGATAAACCCTACTCCCTGCAAGATGACAGAAGATACTCCATTGCCCTGCTATTTCCCAAAATACCTCGAAGCACAAGGGTGATATCAGTCCGGGAGAATGTCAGCGGCGGCTTCTTCTGGAACGGGATACATCTGGACGTGGCTGAAGAGGCCGAAAGTGGGTCTTCGGGACAGCTATCCCCGAAGAACACTCCCGGGGGGAATGGTCCGCATGAAGATGCTTTCTCTCCCAAAGGGTCCGGTACATGTTTTGCGGTGGGGCAGGGAGGATATGTGGCGACCTGTCATCATGTCGTGGAGGAAGCCCGCAGGATAAGGATCAGGGGAGTTGGAGGCGACTTCGAGAAGACACTGTCTGCCAAGGTTATAGCATCGGACCCCAAAAACGACCTTGCGCTCCTTAAAATCGACGACCCGTCATTCCGGGGTTTCGGAGACATCCCTTACTCTTTTCGGATGGGTACCTCCGAAGTAGGGGAGGATGTCTCGGTGCTTGGATATCCGCTAAGGGCAGTGATGGGGGATGAAATCAAACTGACTACCGGCATAATAAGTTCAAAGACAGGATACCGGGGTGACATTACATCGTACCAGATATCTGCTGCGGTACAGCCCGGAAACAGCGGCGGTCCGCTTTTCAACAAAGACGGGGAGATAATAGGAGTAGTCAACGCAAGGCTCGGGGTTGAGAGCGCCGCCTACGCCGTCAAGGCATCGTACCTTTCACTTCTTGCCGACTCTCTGCCCAATTCCGTATCCCTCTCAAGTGGCAATACACTCAGTGGAAGGACACTGCCTGAAATGGTAAAACGCATTAGTTCCTTCATATACATAATCGAAATCGAATAATACCCACTACCATATGGACTGCTATTCTATCCTTGGCGTCAGCCCTCATGCCACTTCGGATGAAATCCGCCAGGCCTATGTGGACCTTGCCCTCAAGTGGCATCCCGACAGGCATGTTGGGGAGAGTCCAGAGAAGATAAAGGAAGCTGAGGAGATATTCAAGCTCATAAATGAAGCGTACTACTGCCTGAAAGAGGGTGAGAACAAATACTTTAGAGAGGAACAACCAGCCGGGAGTTCATCTGCCGGGACCTCTGGCAGTACATATTCGTCTTCTGGAACGGCCTCCCGCTCCTACGGAAGGGAAACTGGCAGCGGTGGATATCATAGCAGCGGGAACTACCGCAGCGGCACTTACGGCTCCCCTTATGGTTCAAGGTATAGCTACACCTACAGCAGTAGAGGAGCAAATGAGAGAGGAAAGAACAGGAAGGATGGCAAGAAACGCTCGAACTGGAAACGCCGCATATGGGAAACTTTTTATTATGCAAGTATGGGTGCTGCTTTCCTTTTGGCTAGATATTGTCTTCCTTTTGGTGATGTCGTGTCCTTCTTCTCCGCCTCCGAAAAGTATTCTCCAAGCACTAACTCCTCGAGCCAGTATTCAAAGGTGAATGATTACAAGTATTCATTTACTCCCCAGGGAGGCTCCACGCAGTTTCATGGGAAACCTCCAGGTGGTTTCCCCTCTAGCCAGTATTCAAAGGTGTATGATTACAAGAATCATTTTACTCCCCGAGGAAGTGCCATCCAGTCACTTGGGAAACTCTCAGTTCCCGAAGTACGCCTTCAGGACTTGGACCTATCGAATCTTTCGGAAAAAGAGGACATAGTCCCGCCCGATGCACCCGGTGGGGGGACGATTGATGAAGAGTAGGTACTGTGGAGCGAGATTCTCTCATATCCGATGCCGCAACATCATAACCCTCATTGCAACGACATCCAGTGGTAACCACTTAAGTCTCAACAAGGTCGAAAATTGAGTCAGGGGCGGTTGGCTTGGTGGTGCCCCCACAAAGTTGAGATGCTTGGGTTTTCCAGAGGGCGTTTCATCATGCCCATGGCCACAAGGATGGTGCATATCTTCTCTTCGGGGTTCCGTGCTCTTTCTGACGGATACTATACCCGGTCTGCCTTTCTCCCTTCTTGTGATTGACACTATTCCAATAGGCCAGGACCGCCTTCTCGGCCCTGTTCAGCTTATCGCACACATAGTGCCCTTGATTGTAAACAGATCCCTCATGCCCTTGAATTTGCGGAATATGGATTCTATCCCTCGTTGGACTGTGTCCGGCTTCTTCGTTCTCCCGACAGCGAGGCGTAGTTTCTCGAGTTCCTGCAGCAGTGTTCCCTCTTTTACACGAGGATGCTTTCTCTTCCGTACTTCACAGCGACGGCGGCTTCCTCCTTCTCCTTCACCTATATGAAAGCCTTTGTCACGACTTCCGATATCTGGCAGTGGCCCTAGGCTCCATAAGTGTCCCACAAAGGGTGTCCCTTGGCAAAAATGGGATAAATGTTACCCCGAGGCACCTTTAAACGAACAGCTCGGAACATTTGCTATGGCATCGCTGACGAAGAGTTGGATATTCGCTGCAATGTGGGTTAAAACGAACAAGTCCCGGGGTGGACCGGGACAAGAATAATGCGGAAGAAGTACTGAGGCAGTTTTTTATGCCACGGATGTCTTTTCTTGGAGGTAACCGTCCATTTCGAGAGGGAGCCCGAGAGAACTGACTGTGCTATCGTCCATGGTTATTTCAGTGATAAGTCCTTCGATAAGAGGAGAGGAGGTCGAACTCTCCTCGAGCGTGGAGCGGTGCTTCGATTCAAACTCCTCAAGGAGAGCCTTGAAAGCGGGAAGATTGCGGATTGGGTCAAGGTCATCGTCGTTTCTTATGTGAGCGAAGCTCCTGTAACCTTTTTCGAGTGCGGTGCGAAGGGCCTGGATGGATTCCTTCGCTCTTCCCATGCGGGCCATCAGGCAGGCCTTGTCATAGTATACGCCATAATCGTCGGGGTCGGAGGCAATCACTTTCTCCATCCACTCCAATGCTTCGTCGTCCCAACCCAAAAAATGCAGTGCGTAATGGCGGCAACTCCCTCCGCTAGGTTCGTTGTCATTCAGAAGGATGGCCTGGAAGTCTTTTTTCGCTTCTTCCCTTTTGCCCTGGGAAAGGAGCAGTTCACCCCTCATCAGATGAAGGTACGGGTAGTCGTTGTCCAATTCTATCCCCAGGTCATAATCGGCCATTGCCTTCTCGGTATCACCGAGGGTATCATATATCCATCCTCTCATATAATATCCAAACGACTCCTCGGGGGCATCGTAGATGGCGGAAGTGAAGTCCGAAAGTGCCTTGTCCAGATCCCCTGCATGCCAATAATAACTGCCTCTTTCGCAGTAATATACCCATATGGGTCTGTTCTGCAGTACTTTTGTGATGTCTTCCACAGCTTTGGCGTACATTCCCAGATTGTCATAGCATCTTGCCCTGAAGTGGCAGATTTCATCGAAATAACCAACGTTCCATTCCAGGTCGTCGTAAGATTTCACGGCTTCTTTGTATTTATGGTTATCCTCGTATAGACCAGCCAGTACGGACAGGAATATAAGGGATTTCTCATTGTTCTTAATACACGATTTAAGGTTGGCCTCTGCATAGGAAAAGCGTTTGGACATTACCTTGATGATGAAATCGGTATCGGCAGTATCGTCCAGTTCCAGCCAGCGGATGGCGGATTTGATGGCATCGACTGTTTGTCCAAGTTGGTCGTGGGCAACAGTTTTGAAACGGTATACCTCAGGATATGAGGAATCTAGCTTCAAGCACTTGTCAAGGAGTCTGAGGGCTTCATCGCTTTGTCCTTTTACTATCATATTCCTCGCTCTCCCGACTATGGCGACCTGGTCTACATCATTCCTTTTCAACATAGCTTTGTAGATGTCATCGGCTTCATCCTGACGGTCAAGACTGAACAGCAAATCCGCATAAGCACTGGATATGCCGTGGAGGTTCTCATCTTTTTCTTTCTTGGCCAAGGTGTAGGCGGTCCTGAAGTTCGCCAGGGCTTTTTGATTATCGTCCATTTCCGTGTAGATGACAGCCTTAAACCAGTACAGATAGGGATTTGAATAACCACCATTCGCGGACTGGTTAATTTTCAGTGCCTTGTTGATGTCTGTCAGGGCATTCCCATAATTGCCCATATCCGCCAGGATCCTAGACCGCAGGATGAGTGCTCCTATGTTGCGGGGAGAAGATGAGAGTTGCTTGTTTATAAGCTCAAGGGCTTTTAATGGGTCCTTTTCGTTTTCAAAGGCATCTGTTGCCTGTCTCAGATAGTAGTCATTGCCTGTGGCGCTAATCTGTGCGAATGATGCCATGGGGACAAAAGATAACAGCAAGAAAGCTGTGAAGAAAGTGATAAGCAGTCGTTTCATTTTGTTGATAGTATGTTATTCTTGTTATGGTACTTGGCTGAGTACTTTCCCTTACCATTGAAATTCTCCATGTATATGTGGAAAATGTGAAAAGGTAAGCAGGACTTTGAGGATATTGTCTCAAAAAGTACGACTCGGTTCGATACTCCCGGACAATGCAACGGGCGGTAAAAATAAGAAAAGGGGATATCTTCGAAAAAAAAGAAATCCCCCATACAAAAGTGCCTATTCTTTCTTGCATTAGACGGCTCCCTTCAATCCACCGCTCCTGGAATCAGTAACCGAGACCGTCCATAAGAGAGTCAATGTCCCCGCCTCGTTCTTTCCACTCATCGTAGTCGCCGTACATGCCGCCAGTAAGGGCATAGAAAGTTTCTCTCTCGTAGTCATTTTCCTCGTAGCCACAAGAATCTTCTTCGTAGTAGTCACAGTCGTAATAATCAGATTGTATCATTGTTTTTCTGCAATAAGGGGTTGATTACTTATCTTGTCCCATTGGGGCTACATATGAATGTCCGTTATCTGAAAAGGTAAACAGGAAATCCTGTCTTTTTGTGAGATTGAGCTTTCCTGTCTTACCTTTAGTGCGTTATCGAGTGAGAGAGAGGAGGGGATGGCGAAAGCTGGTTTCTAGCGACGGTATTTGTAGTTAAGCACTCTCCAGAAGGACTCGGGGAGAAAGACATTGGGAAGTGCTGTGG
>CAJOLJ010000077.1 GCA_905235445.1 uncultured Bacteroidales bacterium | reverse complement strand
CCTGGACATTGACATCGTCAAAAGACGTTACATGAACTACAAAGAGATGCTCAGGTGGGTCGCGTCTTACTCGGAAACACATTTTGAGGGCAAAACAAAAGCGGCATATTCTACGCCATCCAAGCACCAGAGGTTGATTTTTGACTTGTTGAATTTACCTTACTACCATAAGGGGAAGATGCTGTAACGACAAGAAGGATGCACCCACGACAAAGTCGTCAACACAGGCAAGATAAGGCACCAGAAAAGGTCGAAGCTACCGGTCCTGCCTCCTAAGGCAGGACCTAGCAACAAACGACCCGACAATTTGGGCTCAGACAGAAGATTGCAGGAGGGGCTCAGCCCCAGTGTCTGAGGCAGTTTATCGGTCAGCTTGATACCCGAACTGGCATCGGGTTCCTTGAATAGATGAAGGAGGATCCGGACTTTGTCGTAGTTGAGTGGTACGCCGGGGTCCAGGGTCATGGGGTCGAACATGGCAAGATAGCTTGAAATCAAGTGAGTTTCCTGCCCGGAATCTCCCTATTGTAATATTCGTTGTCCAGGGATCTATTTCGAGGCTCCCCGCTTCTTTCTCTGATACTCACTCAGGGCCTTCTGATAGGCTGCAGCATTCCTGTTATGCTCGGAGAGCGTCTTCGCGAAGACATGGGTCCCGTCGAAAGAGGCACTGGCACAGAAATACAGATAATCCCCTTTCTCCGGGCCCAGCACGGCCTGCAGCGCAGCCTTAGTAGGCACGCAGATGGGGCCCGGAGGAAGACCCTCGTGGAGGTAGGTATTGTATGGGGACTCGATTTCAAGATGACGCCTCAGAATCCTGTTCACGGAATAGTCCAGTATGTATGCAATGGTGGGGTCCGCCTGCAGTCTCATCCCTTTGCGAAGGCGGTTGAGGTATACTCCTGCGATGCGGGGCATCTCCTCGGGCTTATTTGTCTCCGCCTCGACAATCGAAGCCAGGACGGATACCTGCCCCGGTGTGAGAGATATCTGGGCTGCTTTCTTCTTATTCTCCTCCGTCCAGAAAGAATCCCAGGCTTTCTTCTGACGGTCAAGGATATCCTCTACCGAGGCAGTCCAGTACATTTCATAGGTATCAGGTATGAAAAGGGAGAACACCGTGGACGGCGTGAAGCCGTAGGAAGAAAGAATCTGCGCATCCTGGAGCGAGGCTGCCACATCCACGGAATCGACCATCATCTGGTTGGCTATCTTCCTGGCAATGCTCCCCTTGGTCCTCATGGTCCCGGAGAGGACAAGTTTCACGGGAGACTGCCAGCCACGGGACAGCATCCTGGCCACATAGATGCTAGTGCATCCCCGGTCTATGGTATAATGCCCGGCAGGGATATCCCCTACATTCTCCTCGGAGAGGGCCCTTTCCAGACTCTTCCTGTTCAGGGCGGAGCAGCTGTCCAGGATGTACTGTCTCAGCGAGGACATGTCATCCCCTGGACGTACATACAGTTCGGTGGTAGAGGTGAAATTAGGGACCTTGTGGTCGTAGTACTTCTTATAGAGGGACCCCCCCAGCACGGCGGCCAGGACAAGGCATATGGCGAGGGCCGGAAGAATCCAGCTTTTCCCTTTTCCCCTAGGCTTCGTCTTTCCCTTTTCCCTTTCCATTTGAGATTGCTTTCATGGGTTTAATGGACACCTTCTTCTTGAGATAGGGCCCGTAGAGGATTATTTCGTCACCCTCGTGAAGGGCTACGTCGGAATCATACCCGTTCATCTTGCACAGGGATTCCAGTTTCACGGCGAACCTCTGTGAAATCCCCCAGAGGGTCTCGCCCTCGGAGTCCACGATGTACTTGCTGAGGTCCTTGCTGCAGTGCTTCTTCTTGGGCTGGACATAGATGATGGTCCCGGGAAGGAGCTCCTCAGTCGTTGAGGCGCCCTTCATGTCATTGTACAGGAGAATCTCTTTCTCGAAGAGCTTGTTGGAGGCTGCGATGCTCTTGAGGGTCTCACCCTTCACCGAATAGATGAACGGGACCCCGTTCTTGGAGTAGGCCTGGCGGGTCATGGAGAAGTAGAACGTGGATGAACGCTCTATCCTCTCGGGTTCCTCGATGGAAAGAGGGGAAGGCGGTATCTCGGTATTGTCCTCTATGTAGGTGACCGTCTGGGAAGCGGCAATGTCGGAATCGTCGTTTTTCTTCTTTTTCTTGGAAGCCTTCTTGTTTGAAGCGCTATCCTTGTTCTGGCCGTTCCCGGCATCACCTACTGCGGTATCGGGGGCGGTGGTCTCTTCCCCGGTCAAGGCATTCGGATAGAGGCGGCGGACATCCGCTATGGTCATGCTGTCGAACTCGCTGAGCTTGTAGGTCTCGATGAGGTCGATGAGGGAGGAGGCGTATACCTTGCTCGTGGCGTAACCTGCCTTCTGCAGGCCGCGTGCCCATGCTTTGTAGTCAGTGAGTTTATTCTCGAACAGAGGCTTGTAACGGTCCCTGTACCGAAGCAGGTCGGAATGGTCCCGGTACGAGGCGAGCGGTGAATCGTATGCCCTGAAGCACTCGCCCTTGGCATCGTCGTCATGGTATGTCTTGGCTCCCTGCCAGTTGCCGCACTTTATCCCGAAATGGTTGTTTGCCTCAGTGGCCAGGACTGACTTCCCGGCAGCGGATTCCAGAAGGCCCTGGGCCAGTGTGATGCTGGCAGGCACACCGCTGCGGTACATCTCGCTGACCGCCATGAGGGAATAGCGTTCAATGTACTCGGTACGGCTATCGGTGGGGGCCGGAACACCCGAGGAACGCTCCCCCGACAACAGGAGGAGGGAAAGAGTCAGCATGACAAAGAAAAAAACTCTGGAAGAAGGGACCCTGTAATTCATCTAACGGCAAAAGGACAAAGTTTCGCTAATTTAGGGATTAAATTCGGTATCGCAAAAAGGTCCGAAGTCTCAGTTACTGTATTTGCTGTCCTGAGGGAAAAACGGGAAATAAGTGGCGTCGCCATTTTCATTTCCGCCTTCATTTCCTTCATCCTCGTTGTCGTCATCCCCGTACCCGTCGTTATCTTCATCAATACCCCATAACGCCTCATCCAGCATTCTCTGGTAAATAGCGACCATGGAAAGCAGGTTGAGCGCATAATCATGGATGGCATCCCGCCTGACACAGATAGTTTCCGAATCCTTGTTCGACTCCATCACCTCACGGAGATGTTTTTTCACGGTGGCATAGTAGACCATGTGGTCAGCAAGGTATTTTTTCGTGAACGGAGTCAGGAACCTTTGCCGGGGGTCCTTTTCTTCGTCATCCAAGATGCAGTCGAACTGGTCTTCGAGAGCCTCGAGAATATCCGCGTAAAAATCCGCGAAATCCAGATAGAGGTCCGTTGCGAAAGTGACCATGTAGTAGGGAGCGTTGTCAGAGGCCAGGTACGATTCCTTGCCCCGTCCCTCGGACAGGAACTTGTTGTTGAATCCCAATGCATGGAAATCATCCTTCTTGGTTTCGCTGAGCGGGACCAAGACCTGCATGATCTCCATTGCCGACTGGAAATCCTCTGTCTCCTGGAGTTCTTCCGTCAGGAACTTGGCCAGGGTACGACGGATTCTGTCATATAGTGGTTTCCGGGGCCTTTGGGAGGACTCAGGAGAGTCCTTGGCGGGTGAAGTGTGTGGTTTATCTTTCTTGCTCATGGTTGGAAAGGTATAATCTGTTGAGGGCTATTTCCGGGAGGGGTGCAGGGCAAGGGCTAGTCAAGTTTGACCCGGTCCAGGGGAACGGAGAACTCCTGCCCGTCCGAGAGGGCAAAGGTATTGGGGAAGATGGTGCGGGCCTGCGCCTCATAGACCTCGGGATCCTTGCAACTTGATGAAAAGTGACCGATGAGAAGGGTATCGGCGTGAGAGTCCCTGGCTACGGCAGCCGCCTGGAGCGTCGTCGAGTGGAAACGCTCGAGGGCCTTCTGTGCGAACTCTTCCGCATAGGTGGCCTCGTGGTACAGAAGCTTCACACCCCGAAGCCACTGCGCCTCCTTGTCGAAGTAAGCGGTGTCGCTCACATAGGCATAGGAACGGGGTGAATACGGTCTGTAGGAGATTTCCGAGGCGGGAAGGGGTGTCCCGTCTTCACGCACCACGTCCTCTCCCCTCTTCAGGGTCCCTATCTCAGTGAGGGTGAGCCCATACTTTTCTATGGCCGATCTGCGGACATTCATCTGGGGTTCCCTCTCCTTGAAAATATATCCGAATGTATCTATCCCGTGATTAAGTGGCATGGCCCAGACCTCGAGGGCCTTGGTGCTCCTGATGAGGAAAGGTTCGGCCAGGTCCCCTGAGGGGGAATTGTACTTAAGGGGAGAGAAACGTACTTCGAAGGACAGGAAATCCCCGAAGAAGGACTTGTTGAAATTCAGCACGGGACCAAGGGCGACGGGGCCGTAGATATCCAGCGGAGCAGTCCTTCCTGACAACGCCATGGTGGAAAGCAGGCCGAAGAGACCGAAAACGTGGTCCCCATGGATGTGGCTTATGAAAATGGCATCAATCCTTGAGAACGGAATGTGGTAGCGGATCATCTGCCTCTGAGCCCCTTCACCACAGTCTATCAAATAAGAGCGCCCATGTACGGTAAGGACATGAGCGCTTTGATACCTTTGCGGTATGGGCATGGCCGAGCCGCTGCCCAATACCGTAAGTTTGAATTCCAGGCCTTCGTCCATAAGGATACAGGCTGGTCCTGGTCCCTAGTTCTCCTCCTTGGAGAATTTCTCCTTGAGGGCAGCAAGGTCGGAGATGTCTCCTAGGGTAGTCTTCTCGATGTTGCTGTTGATCTTCTTGACAGCCTTCTTGGTGCTCTCAGCCTCGGATGCCGCCCTGGCCTCACGAGCCTCGGCGAAAGTCCTGGTGTGGGAGAGAAGGATGCGGCGGGTGCTGCGACGAAGTTCGACAACCTTGAACGGGAGCTTGTCACCGACAACGGCGTTCTTGCCGTCTTCCTTCTGCAGGTCACGGGAGAAGCAGAATGCCTCGGCACCGTCCTCGAGGAGGATGTTGGCACCCTTGTCAGTCAGGGATGCGACTGTTCCCTCTACGACAGCACCCTGGGGATACTTCTTCTCGAGCTCGTCCCAAGGGTTGGGGAGAAGCTGCTTGTGACCAAGGCTGAGCTTGCGGTTGGGCTCATCGAAATCAAGGATGACAACCTCGATCTGGTCGCCGGGCTGGACCATCTCGGAAGGATGCTTGATCTTGTCCCAAGCGAGGTCGGAGATGTGCACCAGACCCTCGATTCCGTCCTCAAGCTCTGCGAACACACCGAAATTGGTGATGTTGCGAACGGTGGCGGTATGCTTGGAGCCGACAGGATATTTCTCCTTGATGGAGTCCCAAGGATTCTCGACAAGCTGTTTCAGGCCGAGGGACATCTTGCGGGCCTCCCTGTCCAGGGAAAGGACCTGTGCCTCGACTTCCTCGCCGACTTTCAGGAAATCCTGGGCGATGCGAAGACGGGGTGACCAGCTCATCTCGGAGACGTGGATGAGACCCTCGACACCGGGGATGACCTCCACGAATGCACCGTAGTCAGCGATGAGGACGACCTTGCCGGTAACCTTGTCACCGACCTTGAGGTCAGGGTCAAGAGCCTCCCAAGGATGAGGGGACAGCTGCTTGAGACCGAGGGCGATCCTCTTCTGCTGCTCATTGAAGTCGAGAACGACGACTTTGATCTTCTGGTCGAGGGAGACAACCTCCTCGGGATTGGTGACCCTGCCCCAGGACAGATCGGTAATGTGGATGAGACCGTCCACACCGCCGAGGTCAACAAACACACCGTAGTTGGTGATGTTCTTGACGGTACCCTCGAGCACCTGGCCCTTCTCGAGCTTGGAGATGATTTCCTTCTTCTGCTTCTCGAGTTCGGCCTCGAGGAGAGCTTTGTGGGAAACGACCACATTGCGGAACTCCTGGTTGATCTTGACGATCTTGAAGTCCATGTTCTGGTCGACATATGCATCGTAGTCGCGGATGGGCTTGATGTCGATCTGGCTTCCGGGAAGGAATGCCTCGATACCGAATACGTCCACGATCATGCCGCCCTTGGTGCGGGTCTTGATGTAACCCTTGACGACTGCGCCGCTTTCGTAAGCCTCGTTGACCATATCCCAAGAACGGAGCTGGCGTGCTTTCTTGTGGGAGAGGATGAGCTGGCCCTTGCGGTCCTCTGCACTCTCCACGTAAACTTCCACTTTGTCACCGACCTTCAGGTCAGGATTGTAACGGAACTCAGGAGCTGCGATGACTCCCTCGCTCTTGTAGCCGATGTTAACGATGACCTCCCTCTTGGAGATGGCGGTCACGACACCTTCGACGACCTCGTTCTCGACGACCTTTGAGAGGGTCTGGTCATAAGCCTGACCGATGGACTCCTTGTCCTCGTGACCGTAGATGTCTGCCTCGCTCTCAAATGCGTCCCAGTCAAAATCCTCGGGGGCGACGGATGCATTCAGCTGCGTTTTCTTGGTTTCTTTTTTGAGGGGTTCCTCGACTGCGGGAGTCTCCACTGCAGGCTCTTCCTGGGGAACGACCTCGTTGATGATTTCTTCTGACATTTGTGTTTTTTGTTAACTAGTTGTTTTACTTTATTACCTGTGCCCGCACTAGGCGGGAAAATAGCCTGCAAATTTAAGCATTCTTTCTGATTTCAAAGAACTTTTTGTTGGAATATCATCCCTTTCAGGCATTTTTTTCATGGTCGGTGCACTTCCCCGCCCTTCCCCGCCTGGAAAGGCTGCCCAAAGAGGCCGTCCTACAACACCCTTCCAGACACCACGCACCGGAAAAAGGGACCTTCTCCACCGGAATGAAGGACCCCTCCGGGGTTGTCAAAGTGGCCGTGCGGGGTAGGGGGGAAGAGCGCTGGTGGTGGCTTGGGGGTCAGATTCCTTCACCTCCGGAAAATTCCCTTAAGTAGATGGCCTTACCCTGCAGGATCCTCGAGTGGGGAGGCACATCTGCCGTGAGCCAGACATTTCCTCCGATGATGGAGTCATGGCCTATGGTTATCCGCCCCAGGATGGATGTGTTCGAGTATACCGTCACATTGTCCTCCAGTATCGGATGCCTGGGGATGTCCTTCGGCACACCCGCCTCGTCGTAGGAGAAATTCTTGGCCCCGAGGGTCACGCCCTGGTACAAGGTCACATGGTTCCCGATAATGGACGTTTTCCCTATCACTATCCCCGTCCCGTGGTCAATGGCGAAGTACTCCCCTATCCTGGCGCAGGGATGGATGTCGATCCCCGTCATTGAATGCGCCCTCTCCGTTATCATCCTCGGGATAATCACTGCCGCTCCGCAGCCAAGCAGGGCATGGGCAGTCCTGTAGTGCAGCACCGCCTCGATTCCGGGGTAGCACCTTATAATCTCCTCATGCGAAGAGACAGCCGGGTCCGAGTGTGAGATGGCCAGGACATCGGTTCCCATTTTGCGACGGATTTCAGGGAGGGTGAGCATGAGGGCCTCACTGTCGAGGCCCTCCGCCCCGAGGGAAGGAAGAATCCGCCTGATTCTCCCCTCCGCATCGGAGGACGGGTAATACTGCGGAAACACGTATTCCCTCATATGGGTCATAAGGTTATCCAGGATATTTTTCATGGGAGCGGGCTTGTCTTAAGACTGCAAAATCAGGTACTTGCTGAAAGTGACAGATGAGTTGTATCCGACTTCGCTAGAGGGGATACTGCTCGGAGGCGTACAGCACGGTCGAGAGGTAACGTTCCCCGGTATCCGGAAGAAGGGCCACAATCATTTTCCCTTCATTCTCGGGCAGTGCGGCAAGTTTCAGGGCGGCTGCGAATGCGGCACCCGAGGATATTCCCACAAGCAGTCCTTCCCTTGCGGAGAGCAACCTCGAGGATCGGATTGCATCGTCGTCACTTATGGGAAGGATCCTGTCCACGACTTCGGGACTGTAGGTCTTGGGCACGAACCCGGCGCCTATTCCCTGGATCTTGTGCTTGCCGGGGATTCCGGTGGAAAGGACGGCTGAGCTCTCGGGCTCGACTGCGACCACCTGCACCTTCGGGTTATGCGCCTTGAGGCCACGACCCGTCCCGCTGACGGTTCCGCCGGTTCCGACACCGGCCACAAAGATGTCCACCTTCCCCTCGGTATCGTTCCAGATTTCCTGGGCGGTAGTCCTCTCGTGGACAAGGGGATTGGCTGGATTGGTGAACTGGGAAAGGATGACCGAGCCGGGGATTTCGCCCTGAAGCTGCTCGGCTTTGGCAATGGCTCCCTTCATGCCCTGGGCACCGGGAGTAAGGACGAGGGTAGCACCGAGGGCGGCAAGAAGGTTCCTTCTTTCAAGGCTCATGGTGTCGGGCATGGTGAGGATGACCTTGTGGCCCCTCGAGGCCCCCACCCAGGCAAGGCCCACTCCGGTATTGCCGCTCGTGGGTTCGATGATGGTGGCACCCGGGGTAAGGGTCCCCCTGGCGTAGGCGTCGTCAATCATCGCGAGTGCGATGCGGTCCTTGACGCTGCCCCCGGGGTTGAAGTATTCAAGTTTCAGGACGATGTCGGCCTTCTGGCCGGGATAACCCTGGACCCTCAGAAGCGGAGTCCGTCCGATAAGGGAGGTAAGTGAAGAGTAAATCATGTCTTTAAGTTTTTATTGTTTGTCAAGTCGCTTATTTCGGCAGTGGAACATGGAATGGATGATGGGGAGGCCCTGAAAACAAAAAAGTCGGGACACACGGTCCCGACAAGTAAGTCCTCATGAAGCATGATCCTACAGCATACATGGCATGACGTACAGGTCGGGCCGAGAGGTCCGACAACAACATGCCATATGAGATGCTACAGAGATCATTGCGCTGCAAACATAGCGATACCGATATTAATTTGCAAGAAATCTTCCCTTTTTTTTGTCCCCGGGACGTAAAATCCTTTCCCTCCCCGCTTTAGGTCGGGCAGAAAAGTCCTTTCACACAAGTACTTAATTCCGAAGGGGTGGGGGGGGGAAGAGCACGCTCACTCTCCCCCGGTCACGAGGTACAGGCGCCCATCCCTTCTTTCAACCTTTCCCTCCGAGAGGGCAAGCCCTATTCCCTCCTCCATGCTCTTTATTACGTTCGGGGATATCCTCGCGTAGCCGAACCTGACGGACAGGGCCTTCGGGGCATCCTCCTCCGGGATGGAGAGTTCGTCCTTCAAGAGTGAGCACAGCACCCCTCGCACTTCCTCGGGAGCTATGTCCAGGGCCTCCCGCTCGGAGGAGGTCCTATATAGATTATATGTAGCGGGATCCATTCCGGAAGGCCAGAAGAAGACCCTTCCTGACGGGGTCACGGTCTTTGCGACGGGTATGGTGGCAAGTGCCACCTGCATGAGACGGGAAAGCCTTGTCGTAGCCTTCGGAATCGAGAACACCTCACACACCCTCCTTGCCAACAGTAGCGAGCTTATCGGACCTTCCACCATGATTATGCCCTGGATCTCCGGGAGCAGTTTCCCGTAAAAGCTCTCCGAAGAGAGGTCCGGGGCGGGGGAACTCCGGTTGGTACGATACACGATGTAGGGGATTTCCCCTCCGTCCTCATCCGGCTCCCCTCCCAAGTCAACGGGAGAGGGCTCCTTCACGCTGTCCAGTTCATCGTTGTCTTCCAAAGGAAGCCTCTTTTCCTTATGTTCAAAAAGAGGAAGGGGGCCATCCTGTCCGGTCGGGGTGCTTCCGAGGGGGGCGGGAGCCTGGGTTTCGGAGTCCGTCTCCCCCGACCCGCCATCCTGGGGCAGCATGCCGAAGCCTTCCACCTCAAGAGGCAGGCGCGCCGCCTCCTCTTTTTCATGGAGGGCGGCAAGGCTCCCGTCCAGGGAGAACTTGAGGTCGGAGAGAACCTTGTCAGGATAGTTTCTCCAGTCCAGGGACCATACCCTGAACACATCCCACCCAAGGGAGCCCAGCACCCCGACCTGGACAATCTCCCTGTCACGGGCTGTTCTCTGGGAAGAGAAGTTGTAACCGTCCACGAGGACGGCAGCGAAGTAACGGTCAGTCTGTTTGGGATCGACCACAGCAATGTCCACCCTGTAGCCGGAACAGCCCACATTGGTCTTGACCTCGTATCCAAGGGAGGATATGGCCGACGCTATGTCAAGCACGACCCCGTCCCTTATCTTCCTGGAGGATGCTGTATCGTAAAGCAGGGCGTCACGTCCCCTCTCGGCATAGGCGAGGAACGCCTTCAGCCCGGCCACGCCCTCCGCAGAGCAGCGGTCAAGGTCAATCATATCCGAGGTGAGGGTGGAGAACACCTTCATCCCGTAACGGGCACGGGAGACTGCGACGTTGAGTCTTCGCCAGCCTCCTTCCCTGTTCAGAGGTCCGAAGTTCAGTGACACGACCCCCTTCTTATCCTGTCCATAGCCCACGGAGAAGAGGATTATATCCCTTTCATCTCCCTGGACATTCTCGAGGTTCTTGATGAAAATAGGTTCAGGGCACTCCCCTGCAAGTTTTTCAAGATGGGGACGCCGACGATACAGGTCCACGAGAAGGTCCTCTATGAGGGACTGCTGGTTGGTATTGAAAGTGACTACGCCCATCGAGAACTTTCTCTTTTCGGGATCCAGCAACCGCTCCTCTATCTCTTTCACGACAGCCTCGGCCTCAGCCCTGTTCTGGCGGGTAGCGCCCCTGTCATACAGGCCGTTTACATGGACGAACTCGACCTTTGTCTGCCGGTCGTCCGGGGACGGGAAGGTACGAAGGGAGTTCTCGTAGTATTTCACGTTGGAGAATGCTATGAGGCTCTCATGACGTGAACGGTAGTGCCACAGCAGTCTCTTGGAAGGAAGGCTCAGGGCCAGGCAGTCATCCAGGATGCTCTCCAGGTCCTCCTTCTGTGAGTTCTCCTCATCATAGTAGGTGGAGGTGAAGAATGAGGTGGGAGGCATCTGGCGGGGATCCCCCACAACTATTATGCTCCTGCCCCTCGCTATGGCCCCCACCGCCTCGCAGGTAGGCATCTGGGATGCCTCATCGAAAATGACAAGGTCGAAGGGGGTGCGCGAAGCGTCTATGTACTGGGCAACGCTGAGCGGGCTCATCATCATACAGGGGCACATCCTGGGCAGAAGGTCCGGGATCTGCTCGAAGAGATGCCTCAGCGATATCCCCCGGCAACCGTTTCTTATGTTGCGCTGCAGGATGCCCACCTCGGAACTCTGCGACGCCTCCTTCTGGAGGGAAGGCAGTGTGGATGCGAGCTTGGCGTAAATCTCCTTTCTGGTCAGGGTCTCGAACTCGGAGCTCAGTTCACGGAACCTCTCTATCTTCTGCTGGAATATCTCCCCGTGGAAAGTGGTCAGAAGCGGGGAGGATGCGACTATGAAGTCCCCATAACTGCGGAAAAGGCTCCTCCTGAACACATCGGGAAGTTCCGACGGCTGAAGTCTTCCGGCCTCCACTTCCTCGTAAAGAACAGAGAGGGAGTCCCTATCGAGGGCGGCCCTGTATGTATTGTACATGGCCCTTTCCCTGAAATGGAAGGAGACCGGTCCAGGGTGGAGGAGAGGCTCTGGGGAAAATCCTCCCCGGATTGTTCCCTTTCGCCTCTGTTGTCTTCCAAGCTTATGCCGAGGGAGGATTCCACCTTGGAGAGGGACTGGACGAAGTCCCGGTACCCTCTCCTGTAGGCCTCGAGGGTGTCCCTGTTCCAGGACAGGAACTCCCCGATGGAGGATGGACCCGCCTTGGAAGTGAGAGAGGAGCAAAGCGCCCTGAACTCTTCGGGGCTCCCGCTAAGGGAGCGGATAGCGGACGAGAGGGTTCCCACAGAACCCAGAAGAGGGGGCATCGCATCCCAGGAAGAGGGGTTCCCGTCATTCCAGAGGGTGGGAAACAGGGATGCCATCTGCCCGGAGTAGGCCTCGACCGTGCGCCTGCATGTGCGGGCCTCGCAGAGCATGTCCACAAGGACCTGTATCTCGTTCATGGAAGGCTTGCTCCCGGATAGGGAGTACTGCTTGAACTGGGAGCGGAAGGACCCCTCGGCGAAGAGCCTCCCAAGGCCCTTTTTCGCGGCGACTTCCTGGTACTGGGCCTTCAGCATGGAAGAATCGGCCCTCAGTATACTCCTGTCATAGCGCTTCAGGATAGGCCCCTGAAGTTCATCCAGCCTCGCTCCCGCCTCGCAGACCCCGGTGACCTTCCTCTCGACCTCGGGGATATCCATGGTGAGCGCCATCAGCGGAAGAGGGGCCCCTTCCAGGATCCGGGAAGCTATTTCATAAAGGTGGGGGAGGTTATCCTTTGACGCAGTGGGGGCGTTCCCCCCGAAAAGGGCCGTGAAGGTTTCCCGGGCAAGGGTGGAAAGGCTCCTTGCCTTCCCCGAACAGTCCTTCATGGAGGGAACGGCATCCGGGGCGGGAATGCCCAGGATGCGAAGGTCACGCAGAGGGTCCGTCGCAGGGTCCCCAATTATCCTGCAGGCTGCCCGGTATTCCGACACCTCGTCCTGCATCCGGCTCACGTCTTCCTGGGTATATTTCGCACAGTCAAGGAGATACTCCTTTCCTTCACCAAGAAGGGCGTACTCCGACATGCAGTCATACAGGGAGAGCCCTGCGGGATGTTTCATGTGGATGGCGGCCATCGTGCCGGACAGTTGCCCTATGAGGGTACGGAGTGCGGCAGCGTCCCTGCCGAAAAGTTCCGGAGTCTTGGTGCGTGTGACCTCGGAGGTGCGGCGAAGCTGCTCGAGGACCGCGGACTTCTTGCTCTTGTTGGAATGCAGTTCCAGGCAGAAAGGGTCCAGGCCGATTGCCGCGAGCCTTTTTTGCACCACTTCCAGCGCAGCCATCTTCTCAGCCACGAAAAGCACCCTCTTGCCCTGGTAGAGGGCATTGGCTATCATGTTGGTGATAGTCTGGGACTTTCCTGTCCCGGGAGGGCCGTGAAGGATGAAGGATTCCCCGCGGGAGGCGGCCTCAATGGCCTCCAGCTGCGAGGAGTCCGCACTGATGGGAAGGGTGATGCGTCCCTCCGAGAGCATCTTGTCCAGGCGGTCCTGTCCAGGATAATCCGCCGTGGCGGGGTCCTCGAGGGTGGTCTGTTGCTCGTCGGAGAGTGGAATCTCCTCGCTTATGCGACCGTCAATGAGACTTCTGACGACCGGGTTCCTGGCCAGGACTTCGGAGTTATTGTGGATATCGTTCCACATCACGAACTTATTGAAGGAGAAGATCCCCAGGAGGGTCTGGTCCTCGATGTCCCAGCCCTTCATCCCCATTATCTGGTGACGGATGGTATTGAAAATGAGCGGGACATCCACTCCCGAGGCGTCCCTCGGGAGTGGGTTCAGCCCGCCTATGTCTATGTTGAAGAACTGCCGGAGCATTTCCAGCAGGGTGATATTCATCATCATGTCCTCGTCCCTGCCACGAAGGACATAGCCGCTCTCGGAGGACTTGCGGAGGATTTCAACGGGGAAAAGGAGCACCGGGGCGTAATGCGCCTTGGCGCAGGCATCCGTCTCGTACCAGCGAAGCATGCCCAGGGCCAGGTACAGGGTATTGGCTCCGTTCTCCTCCATCGAGGTCCGGGATGCCCTGTAGAGTTTGGTAAGGGAAGTCTTCAGGACATCCACGCTCAGGAGGGAATGCAGGCGGTGCATCTTCTGCTCCTCGGAGGAGAAGACCCAGAGTTTGTCGCCCCTGGTTATATTCTTAAGATGCACTGACTCTCCCTCCTCCACGAAATCCGGCAGCCCGCAAAGGGAGAACTCCACTCCGTCGGCGAGGTCATCCTCAAGGGAGCCCAGTTCGAAGGAAAGTATCCTGACGGAGTCCTTCGACACCCGGGTATTGAGAAGATTGTTCCTCAGGCTCAGGTCCAGGAGCTTCCGCTCCCAGATCATCTGCTTTGTCACTTCCCCCGTGGATGCCGGGTTTATGAGGTCCTTGGCAGAGAGCTCGGTCGGGGCAGCGTGCCGAAGGGCCTCCATCCTCGCAGCCTCCTCAAGGTCGAGCGTTCCCTGGACCGTGAGGGGAAGGGGATTTATCCCTGATATGCGACATCTGTGGATGTCCAGAGAAAGCATGAACTCCTCTCCCGAGAATATGTGGGTGCGGCTTACGTCGGTGGCCTTGTCGAAGGAGCACCGGCAACCTCCGGTCATGCCGGTAGTCTCGACAAGGAGGATTTCATTTATGCCCTCCGCCATCCTCTTGGCAAGAACCGATGCGTCATCGTTCACCATCGAAGCGAAAGAATCCATCTCCAGCCAGGCCCCGCTGTAGGCATGGGCATTCTCTATGACTATGATGGGATTGAGGCCTATGGCCTCCAGGCAGCCCGCATATAGGCAGGCCACATCCAGGCAGCATGCCATCTTGGAATCCAGTATCCCGTCCACCAGCCTTATGCGCTGTCCGCCTCCCTTCTCGTAACTTGCCGGGGATACGCAGTAATTGACCTCCAGCTCCCCTATGGCCTCGAACACAGCTCCCATCATGTACTTCACCCTCCCTGGGTCACGGGACTGGTAGGCATCGAGTGCGGAGGACCCCGTCCATTTCCCGAGGATCTCGGCAGCCCTCTTTATGATGGGCCTCAGAAGCGGATGGTTCGGGGTGACGAACGCGCCCAGCATCTCGGGGAGCACCCGTGTCCCCTGCCAGAAATCAAATGGCAGCACCTCGACAGAGTATCTTTCCTCGCAGAGCACTTCCTGCGAAGGGGCCCCGGAGGGCTGTTCCTGGACAGGCTGCCCTTCCTCCGGGGAGGGAAGACCCACCTCCCCCCTCCGGAAATAGCTCTCCCCTTCCACGTTCTCCTTCTTCCCACGAAGGACCTTGACGCTTATGTAGCCGCTTATCTTCTCGGTAACGGTGGAAAGATAGGGGGCGTCACATTCAAGGCTGGTGGGGAAAAGGTTCTCCTGCCTCCGGGGGTCTATGCTCTGGATATATAGGCTCAGCGGACTTATGAAAGCGGGAACGGACTCGATCTGGACGGTGAGGTCCTCGAGCGTTTCCTCCCCCTCGTTCAGGACGCTTATCTGCCGGATGGGGCGGACATGGTTCTGCTGGAGGGCGAAATTTACGACGGAGGAATACTGGACTGTTAATTTCAGGGACATTGTGCAGTGAGTGTGTGGGTGGGTACGGCCTTAAGCTGTTGGGAAAATTCGCCTTTCCCAAAAGGCAAATTTACGAAAGGGTCGACAAAATATCCATAGAGGGAAAGCCCCGAAGGGGCTATATTTGTTCATAACAGTGCTTTTTTAGTATTTTTGCCATCAGTTACTTCCCTTCAGGGACAGGGGGAAGGACACAGATATAGAAATTTGCCTGACATTTTCCTATGGGAAACATCCTACTTGCCACTGCGGGACTTCTCCTGGGCCTTGGCCTCTACCTCTTTCTGTACAGATTCCAGGTGGGGGCAGAGAGGACTTTCCGTGCCCTCTCCAACGCCCTTCCCTGGGAAAAGGCCTTCCGGCAACCCACTTTCACGGTGTACAGGAAGTGCCCCGACATCTGGTCGGAACTCACGCTGGTGCGCACCCGTCCCTGGAAGAAAATCTACGCAGAGTACAGCATAGACCTCCCGCTCCCGGGAAGTGCCACGCTCCGAAGGGCCCTTTACGATGACCTACGGGCCATCGACAAAAAAGCCCGGGAAGGGATTCCCGGATATGACACCGAAATTACGAAGGGGAAAGTGAGCCTTCGCATAAGCGTCGCCACCACTCTTGGCTCCGCCGTGGACAGGGCGGGGACCATAGTGGACCTGATTTACCGCCTCGGGGACATCATCGTCAAGTACGGAATGGACCGAAGCGTGAAGTACGTCAGAAGCGGAGGCGAGGACGGAGTGTACTTCACCAAGATGGAAGGGAACATCTGCACGCAGTCCATAGAACTTTTCGATGCGTTCGACGTCACCGTCTACACCTATGACAGTTTCTCGAGCAACACCCTGGACCCGGAGTTCGAGTCCTTCGTGTCCGGGAAGGAGTACGAGGATACGCTCTCCTACAGCAAGAGGAACAAGGTGGACGGGAGAGTGGACGTAGTGGACATGAAGATGTTCATGAAGAAACTCCGTCCCGGGATGAAAGGCAAAGCCACTGCCGTGACGGCGGTCCGCAGCAACGACGGTGCGGAATGCTTCCGCACCACACTCGTACCCGCCCACGGCAAAGGGGAAAAAACTTCCTTCGTCCTCGTCCACAACGGGAACGGCTGGTGGACATATGTCATCTCCCTCACATGGCCCGATGAGGTGAACCGCTTCGAAAGCGGCGGGGAAGCGGCGGATTACCTGTTGAGGGTCATAGTCGAGCATGTGGCCTCCCTGCCGGGAGGTGAAAAGCAGGGGGACTGAGCCCGCCTCCGCTACATGTCGAGGGGGAACTCCACGGTGATATGGGACGCTATCCCGTCACTGCCCGTCACGCTCTCCGTCCTGTAGACATTGTCGTCCACCGGGAAATCATATCCTTCATCGTGGAACGTGAAAATGAGGGACTTCCCGTCAAAAACCTCGACCACTGCCTTCTCCTTCACCCTCAGTCCTTCCAGCATGTCGAACCCTTCGACCAGGTTCTTTACCGAAATCTCCTGTCCGAAGAAACGGTTTCCGGCGGGATACTCTTTCCACAGAGTCACCACGCAGATATCATATGGGGATTTTGCCATGACTTATAGTTTATTATGAAAGGGGACCGTCACAGGGGCACTCTGCCCCGGACAGGTCCCCTCGGTTGCATTCCTGTGAGAAAAAGGGGTGAGTCTAAAGGTCGACGAGGTTGTTGTTGCGCCAGATGCCCACGGTCACGGTAGCGGCCTGGTCATTCTGGAGAAGGGCGCCCTTGCCGTTTTTCTTGCCACGGGACCAGGTACCGATCCACATGTTGCCATCGGGGTCCATAAGGGCCCCGAACCCTTCCCACTCCCCGCGGACTGTCTCCCCGAGGTAGGTGGAGCCGTCAGCGAGAGTCTCCATGACCAGCCTGTACTCGGTGGCATCCCTGTTGATGGGATAGCGCCCGGTAGGCAGGTCATCCGAGAAAGTACCCCTGTAGACCAGGTAACCATAACGGTCATAGCAGTTCACGAGACCTTCCTTGGACCTGTCCCTCCAGTCACCGACCACGTACATGGCGTTGGGGGCATTCACCTCCTCGAAACCGGCGGGGAGGATCTTCATTCCGTAGCCATCCTCCACGTTGTTGTTGAATTCACCCATGTACACGGTGCCGTCCTTCCATGCAAGCATTCCCATTCCCTGCCTTATGAGGACGGACGAGTTATCGGTGCTTTCTGCAAGCTGCCCCTGGTAGTCCCCCCTGCGGCCGTTGTCGGTGACATGCTCGCAGCACTTCTTGAAGGGTTCCTCCCAGAGCCTGTCGGAGAGGGTGTTGCCCGCGGAAGATACCTGGTGGACTGTGATCACGACCTCATCGGTACCGTTTGTGACCTTGACTTCGGCCGTTCTCTCATCGCCCTCGTTCACAGCACAGATGAGCTTGAAGTTTCCCGCATCCTGGTTGGGCATGGTCATGAGCCACTGCGGGACCTTGCCGACTCTCCACCTCTCGCCGCTTCTCACCTTGAAAGTCTCGGCTCCCCCGAACGGGGTGAACCTCCAGAACAGGGAAGTATAGTCATTTACGGCAAGTGTGGCATCGGGATCCGTGGCATCTGCCTCCGGCTCGAAATGACGGGCGGGGGCGGCGGGGACATCATCCGCCCTGGACCTCTGTGTCCTGGGGGTAGAGGGGGCCTGCTCGGGTGAACCCTCATCCTCGGAGTTGTTCCTTGCCGGGGGATTGGTCTGGACCTGGGGCTGCTCCTCCTCCTGGGAGGAGATTGTCCTGGTGGATACGCGGTTGTCCTGCTCCTCCTCCTCATTTTGCAGATTCTCCTGCTCGCGGTCCTTTTTCCTGTTTGCGGAGGCGGAAGTTCCCTGAGAACGGTTGGAGGCGGTGGAACGTGGCCTCTGGGTGGTGGTCGAGGATGAAGAGGAAACGCTTCCTTCCTCCTCGCCATTTTCCTTCATGGTCCTTATCAGGCTGATGCACTTATTGTATCGCGAGAGGGCATCGCTCTGGGGAGGGATGTCGGGACAATTGAGAGCCTGGAGGAAGAAATCCTTGGCCTGGGAGTATTGGCGCTGGTCCATGAGTTTGAGCGCCTTGTTGTAGTTGGTAGTATAACAGTCCTGGCACAGAGGGTCATCGGCAGGACTGGGCGAGTGCTGGGCCAGGCACAGGGTGGCGGCGCACAGCATTCCACCTGCGGTTAGAATGAGCGTCAAGAGTAATTTTTTCATATCTGATTGATTATAAATTCATGCCTTGCAAAAGGAGCGGAATGTCCTCAAAGAAAAGGGCGACAACGTTTTTCTCCCAACTGCAAATATAGGGAAAATAATCCAATGTGGTTATGCCTAATAATTTAAATACCGGAAAAACGCCTCGCCCCTCCTCAAAGCCCCTCCCCACAGGGGCTTCAATAACCAAAGATTGGGCCACAAGTTTGGAAATGGCTGGTTTTTATTAATTTTGCAGCGTAAACAAAAAGAACGTTGCACTGAATCCGAAGACTACCCCCCCTCACCAGATATGGCCGAATCCAATTTCATAGACTACGTAAAGATATACTGCGCCTCGGGACACGGAGGTGCCGGTTCATCCCATCTGCACCGTGCCAAATACGTCCCCAAGGGAGGTCCCGACGGAGGTGACGGAGGTCGGGGTGGCCACATAATACTGAGGGCCAACCATCAGTTCTGGACGCTCATCCACCTGAAGTACAGGAAAATCGTGAAAGCATCTGACGGTGAAAGCGGCGGAGCCGCCCTGTCCAAGGGAAAGCAGGGGGCGGACATCTACCTGGACGTCCCCGTCGGAACGGTTGTCAAGGACGCGGACAGCGGACAGACCCTTTTCGAGCTAGTGAGCGACGGGGAAGAAAGAATCCTCTGCCGCGGAGGAAAGGGAGGACTCGGAAACGATAATTTCAAGAGCGCCACGAACCAGACTCCCCGCTATGCACAGCCGGGAGAGGAGGGAGAGGAAGGATGGTTCATCCTGGAGCTGAAGGTTCTGGCGGACGTGGGGCTGGTTGGATTCCCGAACGCAGGGAAATCCACCCTGCTTGCTTCCATCACCTCAGCCAAGCCAAAGATAGCCAACTACCCCTTCACCACCCTGGAGCCCAATCTCGGAATTGTCCGCTACCGTGACGACAAGTCCTTCGTCATCGCAGACATCCCCGGGATCATAGAAGGCGCCCATGAGGGCAAGGGCATAGGACTGAGGTTCCTGCGCCACATCGAGAGGAACTCGGTGCTGCTGTTCATGGTGAGTGCCGAGGAGGAGGACGTCGCCTCGCAGTATCGCATCCTCCTTGGGGAACTGGAACAGTACAACCCCGAGCTCCTGGCCAAGGACAGGCTCCTTGCTGTCACGAAGTGCGACATCGTCGACGACAAGAGGATGGACGAAATCGAGGAGAACCTGCCCGAGGGCGTCCCCTACCTGTTCATATCGTCCGTAAGCGGAATGGGCATCCCTGAACTCAAGGATGCCCTGTGGGATATGCTTTCCGCCCCTCTCTAGGGGGCCCGGTACGCTAGAGGACGTCCAGAACCTTTTCCATCTTCTGGGAGCGGGAGCCCTTTACCAGGATGAGATAGCCTTCAAGGACAGGGTCCCTGCGGGAGAGATATTCGGCCAGGTCCCCGGATGTCGGGAAGAACTCGCAGTGGAGGGGCTTTCCCGTATGGGAAAGGGCCCTTTCGAACTCTGCGCCTACGAGGAATATCTCATCTACTGCGTCCCCGCCGTGCCTGAGGCGGTCCACTATCCTTATATGTTCATCAAGTGAATCCTCACCGATTTCCCCCATGGACCCGAGCATGACAGCCTTCTTCTCCCCTGCCATGGCAGCAAGGTTGTCGAGGGCAGCCCTCATCGAGGTGGGATTTGCGTTATAGGCATCGACGATGAGGATATTCCTGTCGGTGCGCTTGAGCATGGAGCGGTTGTTGGAAGGGACGTAGCCTTCGACCGCACTTATGGCATCCTCGAGGCTCACCCCGAAATGAAGTCCCACACAGAGTGCGGCAAGAACGTTGGCGGAGTTGTAGGTACCGACAAGGGAGGTCTCGATGGGAAGAAGGGTCTCCTCCATTTCCTCGGTAGCGGAGGATGGGGCAGGGTTTCCGAGAGTGTCGGGAACCAGGAGGCGTAGGGTCGGATGGGCACAGTCCGGAGGAAGGATCATGCTGCCGCTATGCCCGAGGCCATAGAGCTCAAGCTTGTCGGCTCCCCTCTCCTGTGCCATTTCCAACAGGACAGGGTCATCCGCATTGATGAAAATTGTCCCTCCCCTTTCAATTATCCAGTCATAGAGGGCCCCCTTGGCCTTCTTGACTCCGTCAAAATTCCCGAATCCCTGGAAATGGGCCTTGCCGACATTGGTGATGAGTCCGCAGTCCGGTTCGCAGACCCTCACAAGGCGCACTATGTCATCCATGTGGCTGGCACCCATCTCGACCACAGCGATCTGTGTATCCGCTTTCATGCGAAGGACGGTAAGCGGGACACCGATGTCATTGTTGAGGTTGCCTTCCGTGTACAGGACATTGTACTTGGAGGCGAGCACACTACGGATGAGTTCCTTCGTGGTGGTCTTCCCGTTCGTCCCGGTAAGTCCCACTACGGGAATGCGGCTCCCGTCGGGACGGCGAAGGAAGTTGCGGTGATAGCAGGCCAGCTCCTGCAGGGTGGCGAGGGTTCCGCCCTCGACAGGGATTATCCTTTCATCGGGGAGGGTTGCCGCTTCGCTGTCGCTGTCAACCACGGCATAGGCAGCCCCCTTGGAAAGGGCAGCCTGGGCGTAAGTGTTCCCGTCGAAATTCTCACCCCTCAGGGCGAGGAACATTTCCCCGGGACGAAGGGTCCTGGTATCCGTGCAAAGGGATCCGCACTCAAGGAAAAGTGCATGCAGTGAACTTATTTCCATATCCGGAATTCTGTGTTTTACCTTAACTATTTGACGCCCGTGCTCCCGAAGCCTCCTTCCCCCCTGGAAGTGGCATCCAGGGCTTCGACGCTCTCCCACTCCACTCTCGTGAAGCGTCCTATCACCATCTGGGCTATCCTCTCTCCCCTCTCCACAGTGAACGGTTCATCGGAGAGATTCACCAGTATCACTTTCACCTCCCCCCTGTAGTCAGCGTCGATCGTTCCCGGGGAGTTGAGAACGGTGATGCCCTTTTTGGCCGCGAGCCCGCTGCGTGGACGCACCTGGGCCTCATAGCCTTCGGGAAGGGCAATGCGGATGCCGGTCGGGACAAGGGCCCTGCCAAGGGGACGAAGCACTATGGGCTCGGTTATGTCGGCCCTGAGATCCATGCCGGCACTCAGGAGTGTCGAATACGCCGGAAGCGGGAAAGAGGAAGAATTGACAATTGGCACTTTCATCGTGAAAGGGAAGCAAGGAGGATGTTGATGATGGGAGGGGTGCGCCCTACTTTGGCGCGAAATGGTACAGCACTGCCGTTATGACTGCGTAAATCATGTTCGGCAGCCATAGGGCCAGGGCAGGTGACATGGAGCCCGTGAACACGAACATCTGGCTGAAGCGCAGGAACAGGATGTACGAGAAACTCAGCGCAATCCCGACGGCCAGGTTCCAGCCCATCCCGCCTCGCTTCTTCTTCGAGGAGAGGCTCACCCCCATGATGGTCAGGATGAGAGCCGAGAACGGAAGGGCCCACCTTGTGTACTTCTCTATTTCGGAGTACATCACATCGGAGTCCCCCCTCAAATTCTGGGTATTGATGAGGGCCTGGAGATCTGCGTACTGGAGGTCCTCCACCGTTTTTTTGTTGCGGTAGAAGTCATCTACCGTAAGGGGGATTATGGTATCCAGCTGCTGGCCGGTCCTGGTCTTGTCGGAGAGGGTCCCCGGGTCATACTCGCGGATAAAGTACTTGCGGAGCCTCCAACCATTGAAAGTGGTATCCCACACTGCGGTCTCGGCGGATATCTTGGAGACTATCTCGTTGTTCTCGATGGTCTCCAGGGTGAAGCGCTGGGCAGTGTTGTTCCACTTGGAGAAGGACTCTATGTAGACGAACTGACCGGGTGCTATCTGATAATGGATATTGCGTTCGGCTGCCTGGGTTCGCCGCTTTTTGTAAAGAGCCTCGAACTCATGACGGCTCTCGTTGGCCTTCGGCACGACCCACAGGTTCATGGAAATGGCACCGGCGACGATGATGGCCGCCGTGACAAGGTACGGGACCATCATGCGGGGGAAAGAGACTCCGCAGGAAAGGATGGCGACTATTTCCGAGTTCGCAGCCATCCTGGAAGTGAAGAAGATGACCGTTATGAACACGAACAGGGCGCTGAACATGTTCATGTAAAACGGGATCAGGTTCAGGTAGTAGTCTACCACGATGGCCTTCAGGGGAGCCTTCTTGGCCACGAAGTCATCCACGTTCTCGCTCACGTCGAAAACGATCACTATGATGATGATCAGAAGTATCGCGACCAGGAAAGTCGAGAGGAACTTCTTCATTATGTAGATGTCCAGTTTCTTTGGCCTGAGGTCCATATGTTCTCTTTCTCTCTTTATGGTGGGGGTGGTCTAAAGGCGTGATGAAAGGGTCGGTATCACGCTCTCTTTCCACCTTCGGAAATCCCCCGCCAGGATATGCTCCCGGCTTTTTGCCACCAACTCCAGGTAGAATGCAAGGTTGTGCTCGGACGCTATCATTGCGGCGAACATCTCGCCTGCCATGAAAAGATGCCTGAGGTATGCCTTGCTATAGTGGGTGTCCACGAACGAGGTCCCCTTCGGGTCAATGGGCGAGAAATCATCCGCCCATTTGCGGTTCCTCATGTTCATCACCCCGTCCCATGTGAAAAGCATGCCGTTACGGGCATTTCGGGTGGGCATCACGCAGTCCATCATGTCCACTCCCCTGTCAATGGCCTCCAGGATGTTCACGGGTGTTCCCACTCCCATGAGGTAGCGGGGACGGTCGGAGGGAAGAAGCGGACACACAAGCTCCAGCATCTCGTACATCTTCTCGGTGGGCTCCCCTACCGCGAGCCCACCTATGGCATAGCCCTCCCTGTCATGCTTTACCGCATGTTCCACCGCCTCCCTGCGAAGGTCCGGATACACGCAGCCCTGGACGATGGGGAAGACGGCCTGGCTGTAGCCGTACAGGGGCTGGGTCTCGTCAAAGCGCCTGAGGAACCTGTCGAGCCACCTCTGCGTCATTCCAAGGGACTTTTTCGCATACTGGTAATCCGCATCCCCGGGGCAGCACTCGTCGAGGGCCATCATGATGTCAGCCCCGATTATCCTCTGGGTATCGACATTGTTCTCGGGCGTGAAACTGTGACGGGACCCGTCAATGTGCGAGGAGAAGGTGCAGCCCTCCTCGGTCAGTTTCCTTATGCCCGTGAGGGAGAACACCTGGAAGCCGCCGCTGTCCGTCAGGATGGGACGGTCCCACCCTATGAACTTATGGAGCCCGCCCGCCCTCTTCAGTATGTCGAGGCCCGGACGCAGGTACAGATGGTAGGTGTTCCCAAGGATGATCTGAGCCTTTATGTCAGATACCAAATCCCTGTGATAAACCCCTTTCACGGAGCCCACCGTCCCGACCGGCATGAAAATGGGGGTCTGGACTGTACCGTGGTCCGTCGTGAAATGTCCGCACCGGGCCGACGAGGCCGGGTCTGTCGTTTCCAGGGTGAATGTCATAAGAGTCTGCTTAAAACTTCCAAAGATACATTATTTTTTGTCCACACAGAGATTTTCGGGAGTGTTTTTGTTAGGACACATTGATGAGGTATAATACTTAAGTATTTATTTAATTACTTATTCAAATTCTTTCTGTGGAAAAAATGTCCAACAAAAAAGCAACGTTATGTTTGGACACTTTGCATGAATTGACTAAATTCGCTAGTCCACACAACGAATATTGAACGTTCACAGATAACACTACCATTATCATGCAACACACATCCATCGGAAAGCCGCTGAGGCGTTTTTTCCTATTGGCTGCCGCATGCCTTTTGGCCATTCCTCTCTCTTTGACCCCCTTACGGGCCCAGAAGACGGACACCCTGAAGATCCTGTATCCGAAGGGACAGAGTGCCGTGCTGCCCTCGTTCCGGGACAACGGAAAGAGAATCGATGCCCTCAAGGCCAGGCTTGAAGAGGCCTACAAAGCCCCGACTACTCCGAAAATAGACCGACTCACGGTTCTCTCGACCGCCTCCCCCGAGGGGAGTACCAGCGTAAACCGCAGGGTTGCCGAAGGCAGGGCGCAGAGACTTGCGACATTCCTCCAGGACGACCTCGGTTACCCCGTCGGTGAGGTCGTGACCTATGACGGCGGAGTGGACTGGATGACCCTCGGAGACCTTGTCGTAGCGGACAGGAAGGTTCCTTCGCGCAAGGATGTCCTCCAGGCCGTTGACGAGGAGGATGTCGAGAAACTCAAGGAAATCGATAACGGAAAAGCCTGGGACTACCTTATGGAACACCAGTTCCCGCTGCTTCGCAAATCCATCGTGACCCTTGAGCTCTCGCCCGGAGTGTCCACCTCTCCCATCCCTCCTCAAGTCAAGGACCCGCAGAAGGTCGACCCTGACAAGGAACAGAGGAATGAACGTCCCCGACAAGCCGGAGGTGAATCAGAAGAAAGAGGAGATCCCCGAGGAGGAGGTCACTCCTCCCGTCCAGAATCCCGCTCTTACCGAAAGCCCCTCCACCACGACCTCTCCCTACGTCATCCCCGGCGAGCAAGAGCAGGGCGAGAACGGGGCCTGGTCCATTAAGACCAACCTCCTTCCCTGGGCCCTTCTCGTAGCCAACGCGGCAGTGGAGGTCGACTTCGGGAACCACTTCTCGCTGAGCGTACCTTTCTACTACTCAGGGGTCAACTGGTTCCGCAGCGACATGAAGTTCCGCGTGCTGGGCACCCAGCCCGAAGTCCGCTATTTCCTCAGGGACGACTTCCGCGGCCTCTTCTTCGCCCTTCACGCCACCTTCGGCTGGTACAACATCGCCTTGAGGGGCAGCCAGTACCGCTACCAGGACAAATCCATGAACTCCCCCGCATTCGGCGGCGGAGTCAACGTGGGGTACAAACTTCCCTTCGCACTGGGTGACAGGCTCGGGGTCGAGTTCACGCTCGGGGCCGGGTACCTGAACCTCGATTACGACAAATTCTACAACGTTGACAACGGAAGGCTCGCCGGGAGCGACCACAAGAATTACTTCGGGCCGGACAACGCCTCCGTCGGACTGTATTACAGATTCCCGTATTATAACAACAGGAGGAGCGCCAAATGAGAATGAAAAGATTGATTCCAAGGACTTTTGCAGCGGCACTGTGCGCTGCCATCCTTTCCATGGGACTTTCCTCGTGCGACGTGCATGAACTCCCGGTCGATGAGAACGGCAACCCCGTCGATGTCATAGATGACGGCGGCCTGAGCATGGAAGTGACCCTTTCTTTCGAGTACGACCTGCCACAGTACAAGCTCCTGAAATATGACATGAAGGACTATCTCTCGAAGTCCCGTGACGACGAGTACCCGGACGGACTCTTCCCTTACAGGGCAAGGTACACCGTGAACCTGTACCCCTTCATCTCCGATGAGGAGATATCCACCACCCCGGAAAAGACCTTCACTTACCTCGGGGCATTCGTAGTGAACCTCCAGCAGACCTTCAAGATCCCGGCGGATTCCAAGAAATACCGTGCCGTGGCGGTCGTGGACTTCGTGGACAAGGCAACCAGGGCCGACACGTTCTACTCGGTCTCCGACTTCTCCTCGATAAGGATTACCGACAGGGAGTATGTCGGAAGCACCGACTTCCGTGACGCCTTCACCGGGAGCGCCGACGTCGATCTGGCAGCCTACCCCACCCAGGGTGCCACTGCGCAGGTCAACGTCAAGATGACGAGGCCCGTGGCCAAGTTCGAGTTCGTATCCCTCGACAAGGAAGCCTACGAGAAATCCAACGGCCCCACCGACTTCACAAAGTTCAAGGCCATCTTCACCTACAACGGTTTCCTTCCCGACACTTACAATTACTTCAAGAACGAGCCCACAGACGCAAGGACCGGGGTGAAATTCACCTCCGTTCCCGTGATCCAGGATGACGGCAGCGTCGTGCTGGGCTTCGACTACGTGCTTGTAGGAGGCAGGGAGACCAGCGTGGACGTTTCCATGACCCTCATCAATGACAAGGGAGTCGCACTGGGTGCGGCAAGGGTCGTAGTCCCTGTGCTCGCAGACAACATCACCACTGTCCAGGGTGACTTCTTCACCGGGATCACCACCGGAGGGATCGGCATAAATGCCGGCTTCGACGGAGAGTATAACATTCATTTCTAGGAGGGCACGATATGGAAAAGACAATTTCAAGACTATCATTCATACTGCTTGGGGGCGCGTCCCTGTTGTGTGCCCTGGCCCTCGGTTCCTGCACGAAGGACCCCTCAGTTGCCGAAGAAAGCGCCACCCTCACCATCGGAGCCTCCGTCAAGGACGGCCCCGTCACCCGCGCCCAGGCAATCAGCGGGGAACTCTTCGTGGGAGTGTTCAACGAGGACGGTACCCTTTACACCTCCGCCCACCAGAGCGGGACTTTCCCCCAGAGCCTCAAAGTGAACCTCATCAAAGGCATGGCGTACAAGTTGGTATTCTGGGCCCAGGAAGATGGGCAGCAGACCATCGCATACGGCGACAGCTGGACGGGCAATGACCTCAAGGCAATCAACGTCTCCGCCTGCAAGGATGCCTTCACGAAGGCAGTGGACTACACGATGGGCACGGATCCCTCCGAGAACAATCTCGTTGAAGTCACCCTCGAGCGTCCTTTCGCAAGGGTGGCCCTGCTGGTGACTTCCCCTTCGGGTGCCGGCTTATCCCCCACCTTCGCATCCTTCACCGCAGAAGACATTCCTACGGTGTACAATGCCCTCAGCGGGGAGTTCTCCACCCCCGGCAGCGTCACCGCATATGAAGGCGAGCCGACCATGATCGAGACCACCTCTGGCGAGACCTCCTGCACTGAGATGCTCCATTTCTTCATACCCGCAGGGGACGAGGCCTCCACATTCTCGGGAAGCTACATCCTGAGCGGAGATGCCTTCCAGACGGAAAAGCCCGTTACCGGGGTCACGATCCGGCGGAACTTCCGGACGAACATAATCACATCCCTATAGCCCCACTGACTGAAATAAATAACAATAACATACAAACCCATGAAAAAAGCGCTTTTTCTTCTTTCAGCCCTTGCAGCGGGAGCACTCATGCTCGTTTCCTGCAACAAGGAGATCGCCCAGGAAGAGTCCACGGACCAGGTCGTAAAGACCTCATTCGCCGTGAGCGTTTCCAACAAGGCCGCCACCAAAGCGGAAATAGGTGACGGCACTGCCGCCACCAAACTGAACGTCGCTGTCTACGGGACCGGTGACAAGTACCTGCCGGAACTCTCCCTCGTCGGAGACAAAGCCGTCCAGATGTCAAACCTCACCGCAGAAGTTACCCTCTCACTGGTGAAAGGGCTCGATTACAAGGTGGCTTTCTTTGCCCAGAATCCACAGGCCGAAAGCTACACGCTTGATTTCGAGAATGCCACTCTGATAGCCGACATCAAGGGCCTCGCCAATGACGAGGCAAGGGATGCATTCTTCGGATGTGCCGAAATCATCAACCTCGCAGATGGCTTTTACGAGAATGTCATCCTTGTACGTCCTTTCTCGCAGGTCAATGTCCTGACCCCTGCTTCAGACCTGGCCGCATTCGTGGCACAGGGCGGGGTGTTCACGAACTCCCAGATGACCATCACCGACCTTCCCAACAAAATGAGCCTTCTTGACGGAACCGTAGACGAGACAACTCTCAGCACCTACACTTTCATCTCCAACAAGATGGCCGATGCTTCCTTCACCCCCGCAGTCGAGACCGGTGAGGCCATAACCTACAAGTACATTTCCAGCAACTACGTTCTCACTCCTGCACAGACGAGCCTCCACACCGTCACCTTCTCCGTAAATGACGGCCAGATAGAGTTCCCCGCCATTGCGAACGTTCCCCTTGCACCCAACTTCCGTACGAACATCATAGGCAACGTCTTCACTGCCGATGCCACATTCTATGTGAACCTCGACTCCGAGATGAATGGGGACCTTGATTTCAACAAGAAAGTCCCTAACCTCGCTTTCACCGTCGAGAGTGCAAGCGTCAAGGTTGGAGAGACTCTGAAGCTCACCGTCACCAAGGATGAGGCGTCAACCCAGACCGTCAAGTTCAATTCCCTGGATACGGATATCCTGACTGTCGATGCCGAGGGCACAATCAAGGGCATTGCACCCGGAACCACCCAGGTCATGGCATACGTTGAGGATGACGGCACTTTCCTCGATGATTTTGTATTCCTCGATGTAACCGTAACCTCAGACAAGAAAGACCCCGGAATCTCTATTGCCGAGCCTACGGGAGGACTTGAAGTGGGAGGAACCCTGAATCTTTCCGTTACCAAAGACGAGACCTCCACACAGGTCATTTCCTTCACATCCAGCAATGAGCGGGTCGCCACAGTCTCCGCAGACGGTGTCGTCTCCGGTGTCGCCGAGGGAACCGTCACAATCACGGCTTCAGTGGAGGAGGACGACGACTTCCTTGCCGGCTCCGATGCCATTGAGATTACGGTAGCCGCCGCCACTGCGGCGCCTACCTCCATCACCCTTATGGAACTGAGGAAATTCATGCCTACGGAGACTTCCAAAACGGAACTGCCCGAGCCTAAAACAGTCAATGATGTCACCGTCTCCTATGTGAATGGAAGCACATTCTTCATCGAGGACGCCACTGGTGGAATGATGGTCTACAAGAGCGGACACGGCTTCACCGCCGGCACTGTCCTCAAGAATCTGGTAGTAAAAGAGGGTCAGATATACAATAGCGTTCCCGAGATCACGGACTATGAGTGCGAATCAGTCGCGGGACAGACCGTTCCTCTGACCGAACTCACCGTAGCCGAGCTCACCGGCAACTTCGACAAATATCAGAGCATGAGGGTGAAAGTAAGCAATGTCTCTTTCACCGCAGATGTAAGCGGCACCAGGAAAACCGCTACGGTTTCCCAGGGCAACGACAACGTCAATGCCTATATCCTCCCGAACAGCAACTTCAAGCAAGGCACCACGGCAAACATAACCGGGGCAGTCACGATGTTCAGCAACGCTGTCCAACTTACCGTTGCCGCCATAGAGGACATCGAGGTGATTTCCGTTCCTGCCTATATCACTCTGAGCAAAACCAATGTCAATGCGCAGTGGGATGATACCTCAGTAACGCTGACAGTTACCTCCAATGTCGATTGGACAGCCTCCTCCTTAGAGAACGGCGTTACAGTCTCCCCCGCTTCCGGGACGGGCGACGAAACACCTACCGAAGTGACCGTCACTTTCGGAGAGAATACACATAATGTGAACGGAGGCAACCCCAGGAGTATCATGATCAGTTTCGAAGGCGAAGGTGCCATAGAGACTCTCACGATAGAGCAGAATGCTCCCCAGAACATCGATGAACCCACGGACGGTGACACTCAGACAGGAGGTGTAGATGTTCTTGACAGGGCCCTTACTGAGGTCACTGGGACGAACTATGCAGCTTGGTCTGGAAAAACCGCAGCAAATGATGGACATTCCAATGCCGTTTATGCCGGCCAATCAGCTGGGGGAAATGAGTCTATACAGCTTCGTTCCAACAATAGCACTTCCGGTGTAGTCACTACTGCTACGGGAGGGAAAGTCAAGAAGGTAGTCGTTACATGGAACGCAAATACTGCTCAGGAAAGAACACTGAACATTTACGGGAAGAGCACTGCTTACGAAGACCCGACAGAACTATACTCTGCTGATAAACAAGGAACTCTTCTAGGTACCATAGTGTACGGCACTTCCACGGTATTAACCGTTGAGGGAGACTATGAGTTCATCGGTTTCCGATCAAATAGCGGTGCTATGCCTTGAGAAGGTTGAAATCACCTGGGAATAGAATGGTAACCACCAAGAGTACATGTTAACTCTTTCATAATTACGAAAGCATTAAGAAAGCGGGCAGGAACAATCCGTAAGCACTCAACGGATAGCTAACTGATTGGGTAGTAGCTATCCGTTGAGTGCTTACAGTGCTTACTATATTTCCGCCGTCGGGTTCTATCAAAAGTGTGACTTCAAGTATCTCGTCCAGCCGGAACCGCAAGACGAAACGGCATTGATGTTCTTCGATCTTAAGAGCTTGCTGAAGTAGCAATTAGTTCATCGAATTTACGCCACAAGAATCTCTTTTAACACTTATCGTAAACTCTGGCGCACTGTTCAGCTATTACATCCCAATCATACTGGTGCAAATCATATCTTATCTTATGAGAAGAAACGCTCATTTCTTCCAGTCTGTCGGCAAGCTTTTCAATGTTCCCACAGGGAAAATAGTGGCTGTCGTCAAGTCCGATCTCCATATTGGCAGGAATGTCACTCGCCACAACAGGAATGTTGTATGACATGGCTTCAAGCAGGGCGATAGGCAATCCTTCGTGACTGCTTGGCAGGCAGAAACACGCAGCATGGGTTAGGAGCGAGTGCAGTTTCCTGCCCTTGACGAATCCCGTAAGGACGACATTATTCGCTTTTGCCATTTCTTTCAGCGATATTGAATAGTCATCTTCGAAGTCAGCATCGCCTGCCAGGACAAGCCTCACGTCCTCAGGGATACGTTTTGATTTCCCGAGTAACAGGAATGCGTCAATAAGATGGTGCAGGTTCTTTTCCGGAACAAATCGGCATGCGCATAAGATGTATTTACCCTCTTCAATACCAAGTTCGCAGAAATATTCAGGATAGGAACATATTTCGGGTTGTTGCACTCCATTATGTATAAGTGTGACATCTTTTGTCCTGCCGCATCTTTCTTCAATCAGCGTCTTGATGGTGTTGGAGATGACAATCACTTGATTTGCAAACTTACAACCGAGTATTTCTCCAAGTCTCAGCACCTTTTTGGCAACCTTTCCCCACTTATCCCGATCATAGTCAGGACCATGGTGCGTCATTACCACTTTCATTCCAAGCAGTCGGGCGTATGGTGTCAACAGATTGGAGCCAACGGTATGAATATGAACAATATCTGCACCGAGTGCCTTGGCTTTATTGATGGCTTTGAAAGTATGTACGATAGCCTCAAATTTCTTTGACTTAGGTGCATCGATGTCGATAATCTTTACTCCCTTCCATTCTGTCAGTGGTTTTTCTTCCCGAATATAGTTTCGCCTTCTGATGACAGTGATGTCATACCCTAATTCGACTAATCGGGGTAACAGTTCCTCACAATGCGTCTCAACGCCGCCCATGATGTTTGGTATGCCTCGTGTGCCTGTGACAACGATTTTCATATCAATAATATTTATGTGTCTTGTGAAAGACCATCACTAACTACTGCATTTATGTCGCATGTAGAGCATTTGTCAAGTTCTTCTTTGCTGACTTTACCATCACGGTACTTACGACAAATATCAAGTTCATACATGGAATATTTCATCCCAAGCAGGCTTTTTGCTTTATGAGAGATTACCCATGGGATGACACGCAAAATGTATTTGTGCATTGCAGGGGAAACAGAACCGATCATCCAACAATTACGATTACAACAACGTACTTTCTTACGGATCTCGTCTGCCTGCGGTGAGTTCCATAACTCTTCCCATGTCTGACGGGTCAAATTGCCCATCACTTCTTTATCTTTTGTTCCATTACAAGGCATGACATCGCCGTATGGATCAATAAAGAATGTATCAAAGCTCATGTCACAAGGCAGGAGACGCTTCTGAGCATAGATATAGTTAATGAGACCATGATTGAAATATGCTCTGAACCACTTTTTCGGAGAATTTGACGCAAGTAGTCTGTTTACAAGGTTTTCAAAGTTCTTGGCAACCACAGGGCGGTCCTTGATGATGTTTTTCGTTTCTACGAAATAGAACGAATTGTGCAGTGAAGCCGTAGCAAACTCCATTCCCAACTCATTTGATATCTCATACAGCGGGACCAAGTCCGAGGCATTCCTGTCCTGTACCGTCATTCCAAAACCGACATCCTTCATACCCATCTCACGCAGTTTCCTCAGCGTCGTATATCCACGCTGATAGCCATTATCCAGCCCACGGATTTCGTTATTGGTCCTTTCCAGCCCTTCTATTGAAATGCGGATGCCGATTTGCGGAAATTCCTTACACAAATCTATGATACGGTCAGTGAAGAAACCGTTTGTCGATATGACGATACGGTCACTTTTCCGATACAGTTCTCTTACCAGTTCTTTCAAGTCTGTACGGATAAAAGGTTCACCACCGGTAATGTTGGTGAAATACATACGTGGCAATTTCTTGATTGTTTCAATAGAAATTTCTTCCTCTGCCTTCGAGGGAGCCTTGTATCTGTTACACATCGTACACCGCGCATTGCAGCGATAGGTCACGATGACTGTGCCGTTTAATTTCTTTTCTGCCATCTTGTTTTTATTCAAGTACCTTCTTGAAGACCTCCATCAACCGGTTATAATGAGTACTCGGAGAATACTTAGTTCCGATGAGTTGATAGCCATTTTCGCCCATTCTCCTTGCATCTTCCGTGTGCTCGAACATATATTGTATTTTTGTCCTCAGGTCATCAACGTCTCCATATTTGAACTTCAACCCCGTCTCACCGTCTTCCACCATTTCTTTCAGGCTCCCGAAATCTGTTGCGACAACCGCTTTCCTGTAGGCATAACTCTCTATCAGCGAGTTTGGAAAATTGTCGTACCATTCACTTGGAACCACGGTGCATAGGCATGATTTCAGATAAGGTACGATTTGCTCAAAATCCATCTTGCCCATGAACTGGATATTGTCCGTTTCGCCAGCAAATGCCTTCAAATCATTTTCATAACCGTCACTGCTGAAGCCTATTATTTTGAGTGTGTATGGAAAGTCTTTAAATGCCTTGACAAGCGTCATCAGCCCTTTCTGTTTCTCCAATCGCCCCACATACAACACGAACGGTTCATAGCTTACCAGAGGATTCGGCTCCTTGATATTGAAGAAAGTCGGGATATGGTTCAATTTCTCAGATGGAATGCCATACGTGTGCAGTTTAGCGCAGGTAAATGCACTCGGAACCACAAATGCATCAATACGCTCATGCACCTTCATCATGTCATGCAGGCATTTTGCCATCATCTTGATACCGCTATACAAGGAAGAATCAAGCACACATTTGTTTTTCACACAAGCCAACCTGTTGCCTTTCAGATATTCTTCACAGACACCTGTACGGTCATTGTAGAACAATGCATTTGGGCACATATACTGGAAGTCGGAAATCCTATGCACTACCGGCACCTTCATCTCGCGGGCAGCATCCACTATCGACGGTGAAATCTTATTGTGCATCTGTATGACGTACACAAGATCCGGCTTCTCATCCCTCAGGAGCCGCTTCATTTTACGTTTCGCCTCCATTGAGTAGAACATCCGGGTGAAGGACTTGAAAATCAGTCTTGCCGACTTCTTCTTTGCCGACTGGGCAAAATACACCTCATCATCTACCTTGTCCAGGAAATACTTCTCCAACTCCGGACGCTCCTTGCCTTTTACTGTTATGGGCACATTGCGGGAAGACTTGACGGAGAAAGGAATGACTTCATGACCATTTTTCTCCAACAGCTCCTTGATGTTGAAATAGTATCTTTCCGGGCCTCCGGAGAAGAAGTATCTGTAATTGACAAGTATTACCTTCATCCCTTCACCGCCTGTTTGTATGCTTCATAATAGTTCTCCGCACAAGTCTCCATCGAGAAATGCTTTTCGTATTGCTGCTTGATTCTTTCTGACGGAATTTTACCTCTTTCACTCATAGCCTGTTTGATTTTCCGATAGAAGTCTTCATCGTCAAAGCTTTCAGCCAAATATCCATTGACTCCGTCTTCAATGACATCAACAACACCTCCTGCAGGTGT
>CAJOLJ010000076.1 GCA_905235445.1 uncultured Bacteroidales bacterium | reverse complement strand
GCCCAGCACAATGGCCAGCTGAGGAGTTGGCTTACCGAAAGGAAAGTGAGTCTAAAATTGGCGGCCTAAAATATGCTCAAATCAAACCGTACAGCTCGGGTTTTTTTTAGAAAATCGAAAAATATCTTTTTTGGGTGGTCATAACATCAATATCTGCCAGGATTTTAACGCTAAAAACCTTTTGTGGTGTGTCGTTACTTTTTGAGTAGCCTATGCAAGTCTTCCGTTACAGGCCCGGGGGACCATGCTATGCCTGCCTGCTGGGGGAGGGAGCCATGGGAAGCGTAGAGGAGATAAGTGACGAGGCCTCGGCCAGACGAAGCGGCCAGATAGCCTCTTTCGTCTCCCCGGAGGATGCCCAGGCCATGGTCCAGGTAGGTCTCTCCTCAGATATATCCCCCATGTGCAATCTCATGGTGAAGCTCTCCCTCGTGGAGCTTTCCCGTGGCTGGGCGAGCGGCATCTCCTCCCTGGAGGAGGAACTCCCCTATGACCTGTATATCTGGGCGAACCGCCGGGAGAGGCACTACTGCTCCTGGAAAGGTTTCAGTGAAGCGGGCCACATTCCTTCCATCCTTCGCTGGTACGGGGTGCGTACCCAACGCGTCAAGGGCTGTCCCATCTGCAGTCCCTCTACCGAGAAAATGGTCCTTGACACTGACCTCGAAGGTCTCGAGGAGGAAGAGATGCAAAAGATGGAAGGTGAACGGTAGGCAAAACAAGGCCCCCTGCCAAAAAAGCTTCGACAGGGGGACCGGGTTGTCTGGAAGGAACCTGAAGCGGATTACTTATCGGCGGAAGCGTCCCCTTTGAGTTTGAAGATGACCGGGAATATATAAGTTATCTTGGCGGGTTTCCCGTCCTTCATGGCGGGGGTCCAGTCCGGGGAGGAACTGACCACTCTGAGGGCCTCTGCGTCCAGAAGCGGATCCACTCCCCGCAGGACCTTGGCCCCGGTGAGATGTCCCTGCTCGTCCAACACGAAAGAGAGCGTCACCCGTCCCTGGATGTTATTCTTTGCCGCCTCCTGGGGATACTCGAGGTGAGCATTCACCCATTTGCTGAACTCCTCGAGGTCTCCGCCCTGGAATGTGGGCTTGACATCGAGGGGATTCTGCTGGGCCCCGTCGCTGTTGTCCAAATGCTTGACCAGGTTCTTCATCGTGTCTTTCCCATCATTTTTCAGTGAGAACTTAACCGGGAAAAGGTAGGTCACGCTGACTGGCTTCCCGTCTTTTGTCGCAGGAGTCCAAAGCGGGGAGAGACGCACCGTGCGAAGAGCTTCCCCGTCAAGGACCGGGTCCGCTCCCCGAACGACCTTCTCATCCGTGAGCCTTCCCTTCTCGTCAATTGTGAAAGACAGGACGACCCTTCCTTCGATTCCGTTATCCGCTGCTTCCTTGGGATAGCGCATATTATCGTTGAACCACTCCGAGAACTCGGTAAGCCCTCCTCCCTGGAAGGAGGCCTTGGTTTCCTGGGAGCCCTGAGCGGGGCTTTCCTCCCTCTTTGCGCCTCTTTGGATGAACTGGACGGGAAGGACGAGCATGGTTGCTACAGCAGAGCCCCCTTTCTTTGCAGGTGTCCATTTGGAGGAACTCTTCCCTACGACGGACGAAAGCTGACGCCCTATTTCAGGGCAGATGCCTCCAGTTACTTCTATGGCGCTGACACTTCCGTCCGCCTCCACTATGAACTCAACCTCGGCCTTTCCTGTGTGGTTGCAGCCTTTGGGTCTCATTATTTGCATGTTGGCCCATGCACTGAAGGCCCCAAGGTCCTCTTTCCCGTCAAAAACGGGCATCTTGTCCACCTCGGAGGCAGCCGTCACTCTCTGGGGAATGGCATGGGAGGCAGCCTGGTAGGGGAGGGGGACGGCCTCGGGTGTGATATCGTAGGAGACAACCGTGATTTCATTCAGGGTGATGAAAGAGGACAGTGGACCATCCTCAATTTCAGTGGGGAGGTCTATGACGGTACGGGCGCTGAGGGTGAGCGCTGCGCCAAGAAGCGGGAGCATGTACAGGGCACGAAGGGCCGAGCGTGCAGGTGATTTTTTCATTGACATCATGGCTATTCGGTTTTTGAGGGTGCTGTGTGAATAGAAATCGGATATGGCGTAGCCGTTGCTCAGAGCGGCTTTCTCAATTAGTGAATACTGGTACTCCCTGGGGTCGGCACCGCTGCGGAGGACATCCGAGTCTGCCTGGAATTCATGCACGGCACTCACCTCTTTCCTGTAGAGCCAGATGACGGGATTGAACCATTGGAAACAGGCCCCTAAGGCTACAAGAAGGTTGTCCAGGGAATGAAGGTGACGGATATGGGACTTCTCGTGAAGGAGGATATGTCCATCGGACCTCTCGAAATCCTTCCTTCCCATCACGATGTGGCCAAGCCAGGAGAATGGCTGGGTGTTTTCCTCGGTGACAAGTACCGTGGTGCCGTCCGCTGAGGTGAACCTGTGGCTTCGGCGCATTATCCCGATTATCTTGGCACTGGATTTAAGAGCACGTAAAGCGGTGAAAAGTCCTCCTGCCAGGATAATGGCGATAAGTGCACCCTCCCACGGAAATGTCCCTCCAGCACGAGGTGCAGCCTCGCCCATGGCTTGGAGCCCTTCCGCAGGTGTGGGCAGGGCGGTGGCGGCGGGGGAGCTCACGCTCCCGCTAATGTGGATGGTGATATGGAAGAGGGGCAGAAGAAACGCCCCAAGCAGGCTTGCAACGAGGACCCATCTTCTGAGTGAATACAGGGTCACCTTTCCAAGGAGGATCCTATAGAAAAGGTAGAAGACGGCAAGAAGGACTCCTGCCTTGGCTTCATATAAAAGGAATTCCGTCATGGCTGGGGCTATTTGTCGTTGTTGCCGAGGGACTGCTTGCTTCCTTTCTCCACCTCCCGGATAAGTTCCCGCAGGTCCTCGATGTCCAGTTTCTCCTCCTCCAGGAACTGGGAGACGAGGGAAGTGTAGGAGTTGCCGTAGTACTTTCTGACGACATCCCCCACGGTGCTTCCCCGGTAGGACCTTTCGGATACGAGAACATGGTAGATGAAGGTGTTGGCCAGGGGCCTTCTCCCGAGGAATCCCTTGTCCTCAAGGAATTTGACCTGAGTGGCGACAGTGGTGTAGCTTGGACGGGGCTCCGGCAGCGAATCCACCAGTTCCCTTATGCACATGTCTCCCTTTTCCCAGAATATGGCCATCAGGTCCTCTTCTTTTCTTGTCAGCTTCTCTTTCATCTATTGTGAAGTTTTGGTTGTCCGGGGGCAAAGATATGGAACAAAAATGAAACTACGAAATTATTTAGTAGAAATCTTAATAAAAAATAGTAGTTCTACTCTATTTTTGTAGTAGAGCTCCCGTCCTGAAACATCGCACCTGCAGGGGAAATTCCCAAGGGGCAAGAGTCCTGATGTATGTTAATTTTGTTTTTTACTACTGTCAGTTTCGATTTTTGAGATGAAATGATTGTTTAAGCGTCCTTCGGGGCGCTTTTCTGCTGCGCTCATCATTACAGAAAAGCCACCGCTGTCATAACGACGTCAGGGACATGGATAGAATCGCAATTGTCCAATATAAGCGGCAACAAAAAAGAAAGAGCCCCACAGCCTTCCTCAATATTTGCTTTGCAGGGCCCTTTTGAGTACTTTTGTGCAAATTCATTATCGAATATGAAAGGCACAAGACTTCTTACCATCACATTGTCACTGGCGCTTCTCCCGCTTGGGGTCACCCTCCGTGCGGACGAAGGCATGTGGCTGCCCTCGCTTATTTCCCAGAGATTCCCCGACATGCAGTCCAAGGGGTTCAAACTGACCCCCGAGGACATCTACTCCGTAAACCAGGCCTGCCTGAAGGATGCCGTGGTCCTTTTCGGTTCCGGCTGCACCGGGGAACTTGTATCGAACGACGGTCTTCTCTTTACAAACCACCACTGCGGCTACAGTTATATCCAGAGGCACTCCTCCGTGGAGCATGACTATCTCAAGGACGGGTTCTGGGCTATGAAGCGGAGCGAGGAGTTGCCCAACAAGGGGCTCAGCGTGAGTTTCCTGGACAGGATGGAGGATGTCACTGGCGTCATACTGTCCGGATATGACCCTTCCACCATGACGGAGGACCAGAGGGACTCACTTACCCGGGCTAATTCCCGCACTCTCACGGCCCAGGTCCAGAAAGAGGGGAAGGGCATCAGGGCAAGCGTGGAGGCCCTCTACTACGGGAACACCTATTACCTCTTCGTCTTCAGGGTGTTCCGTGACGTGCGCCTTGTCGGGGCCCCGCCTTCCTCCATCGGAAAGTTCGGAGGGGACACCGACAACTGGATGTGGCCCCGCCACACGGGGGACTTCTCCATTTTCAGGGTGTACGCGGGTCCTGACAACGAACCCGCCGAATACTCCGAGGACAATGTGCCCTACCATCCCAGGAAGTTCCTCCGCATCTGCACATCGGGCGTGAACGTAGGGGATTTCACATTCGTGTACGGCTGCCCCGGTTCCACTACCGAGTATATCACCTCCCCGGAGGTCCGCTACATAGCGGAAGTGTCCGATCCCCAGAAGATCGCCCTTCGCACCCAGAGACTCGACATCCAGAAGAAATACATGTCCCAGGACCAGAAGGTCCGTATCCAGTACTCTTCCAAGAATGCCTCCACCGCCAATGCCTGGAAGAAATGGCAGGGAGAGGCCAAGGGAGTCGCCAAGATGAAAACTGTCCAGCGGAAGCAGGACTACGAGAATCGCTTCAACGAGTGGGCGAAGGGCACCAGGTACGAAGGTGTCGTACAGAAGATAGCGGAGGCCCAGGCCCGTCGGCAGCCTTACTACCTGGCATACGAGTACTACAATGAGGCGGTGCGCACCCTGGAGATAGTCCAGTTCTCTGCATCGGTTTTCTCGAACCTGTCCTCGAAGTCCAGGATTGAGGATCTTTCGCGCTCCTTCTACAAGGACTACTGCCAGTCCATCGACGAGGAGATTTTCGAGGCTATGCTCACGTCCTTCGACAGGAACATCCCCGAAGAGTTCAAGCCGGCGTTCTTCAAGGAAAAACTATCCGAGTTCGGTTCCGTAGCGGCATGGAGGGATGACGTTTACGCCAGGACCCTTTTCAAGGACCCTGACAAGGTTCTCGCCCTGGGCGAGGCAGATACGGACAGAGTGAAGGCGGACCCCGCATATGAAATCTATTCCCAGTTCTACAACTGGTACGAACAGACCCTTCGTCCCGTCATAACCGAGACCACCCGTGACCTCCGTCCCCTTCACAGGGAGTACATGCAGGGACAGATGGATTTCGAGAAGGGGAAGGCTTTCTATCCGGATGCAAACCTGACCCTGAGGGTGGCCTACGGCAATGTGAAAGGCTATTCTCCCGCTGACGGGATAACATACAAGCCCGTCTCTACGCTCAAAGGCATTATCGAGAAGGACAATCCCGATATCTTCGACTACAATATCCCCCAGACCCTGCGAGACATCTACGCCGAGGGCGGGCATGACGACCAGCCGGTGTGCTTCCTCGCAACCAACCACACTACCGGTGGAAACAGCGGAAGCCCCGTGCTGAACGCTTACGGCGACCTCATCGGGATCAATTTCGACAGGGTATGGGAAGGTACCATGAGTGACATAGTGTACGACCCCGACGTGTGCAGGAACATTTCCCTGGACGTCAGATACCTTCTTTTCAATATAAAGTACATCGGTCACGCCGATTACCTCTTCGATGAAATGGAGTTCGTGACAAGATAATCCCACCTTCTTCGCTTTAACCTCACAAACAGCCCGCACCCCATGACCCAACAGGAACTGGAAAATGAGATACAGTCCATGATAGCGGAAGTGGACTCTTTCAGCGCGGACATTTCCGAGCTGCTGGGAACCGACCTCATGGCCCAGGAGAAGCGCATCCAGGAGAACTATGATTCGATATCGGCCATGTGCGAGGAAAACATGCGGGTCACCGCTTACATTATTATTGATATGCTGCTCCTTGACGGTGAGGACATGATGGTCAGTAGCGAGGGACGTCGTGTCCTTCTGTCCGACTGGGTGAGGGAGAACATGACATACATGCACTGGCTTTTCAACAAGATCTTGACAGTCGGAAGCAAAAAAGACGAATAGACCCTCTCACCCATTCCCTAAAAGAGCCAATACACACAGAATGAGCGCCGTTAAAATAGATGAAGCCCTCCTTGACAAGGTAGGAGGGGAGGCCATCCGCTCGGAGCGCCTTAGAATGAACTATGACCTGAGGAACACTCCCGAGGACAATTCCCAGAGGATGCTCAACGCCCTCGAGATGGGAACGGTCCTCCCCATTCACCGTCACATGCACACTTCCGAGACCATTGTCATCCTGAGGGGACACCTACGGGAGGATTTCTATGACGACGGGGGTCGTCTCACTGAGTCCTTCGACCTCCGCCCGGGAGGTCCCCTCTTCGGGCTGAATATCCCTGTGGGGCAGTGGCACTCTTTCGAGGTCCTGGAAGGTGGTACGGTCATAATGGAGGCCAAGGACGGGAAGTGGGCCCTGCTCACCCCGGAGGAACTCTTTCCCGGTCCCGGCTCCGGGACCATTCCCGGATAGGGGGAGGGATATGTCTTTTAAAGAAGTACTATCCTCCTTGCAATCTTAGGAAATCCCTAGCGAGCTGGATGAATTGCGTCTACTGGATAGGTACGGGTTTTGTTCCCTTTAGTTGGTAGTTATTGCTCTCATATTTCCAACGCCAGACGACTATGTTAAAGTCCAGATTGTTTTCTGCGGACAAGATTCGTAACTGATCTACGATATTCCCGAATCGCAGGCCATTGACAGTACCGCTGTTCATCATTGAATCCCAGAGTCTCTGGCTAATGAGCATACTCTGGGCAAAAAGATTGGCCTTTCGCTCTTTAGGGGTGTCTATGGAATAGGGATCGCCGGACACAAATATTTCGCTGTTATCATTAAACATGTGCTTTTCAATGTGCCCAAGTTCGTGGAGAACATTGAAAACCAACCTGCTCATATCGTTAAAACGATGTGTGGTGATAATGGCAGGGTGATCGCCAATCTTCATGGAAGCGGCATCAATAGGAGTCTTGTCTAACTTCGGTACTGTTGAATACGCGATACCGTAGTTGTATAAAATATCATGAATCTCGCCCTCTCGCAGCTCTCCGGTATGGGCTCGTAGGGCAATGTCATGGGCGGCCTTTTGAGCATTGCCCTGCGAGAATGGTATTTGGGGAGTATTTGCCTTGGATTCAATGTAGGCAAGAGTCAGCCAGGTGGTCTGATTCCTTTCATCCACATCGCACTTGTCGCTCTTTTTATAGTTGAAATTCAATTTTTTGGCGAATTCCTGGTTCCTGATTTCGATCGGCTTGAAGCCAAGGAATTCATTTCTTATCAGTGGGAAAAACTGTAAAGGGGTATTATGTGAAATATCAGACCCTCCCTTAGGGGGAGGGCTATTGAAAGGGATCCTTTTGGTTGCGAAGGAAGAGGTCAGCGCCCCTATTTTGTTCGGAGCAGTTCAGGGTAAGCCTGCTCATTGAATCTGTACAGGGCAGCCCCTTTTCGGGAGTTCACTTTGTCGATGTTCCCGGTCTTCTCGATGAACCCTTCCTCGAGGATCTTCTTCCGGAAGTTCCTCTTGTCGTAGGTGCGGTCATTTATGGCCTCATAGAGTTTCTGGAGCTGGGTCAAGGTGAATTCCGGAGGGAGGAGATTGACACCGATGGGTTCCGAGCGGCTCTTGAGCTGCAGCCTGGTGATGGCATGCTCCACCATCTTGTCATGGTCAAAGATGAGATGGGGCCTCTCTTTCAGGGGAATCCAGTGGGCGTCATGCTCCTTGACAAGCTGCCTGTCATAGTTGTGGCGGTTCACCAGGGCGAAGTACACAATGGATATCACTCTCTCTCCGGGGTCACGGTCTATCTCCCCGTAGGCCTTGATTTGCTCGAGGTACACCTGGTCCAGTCCCGTCAGTTCCCTCAGGACCCTCACGGCAGCCTCGTGTATGTCCTCGTCCTCCTGCACGAAACCTCCCATCAGCGACCACTCGCCCTTGGCGGGCTCGAAGTTCCTTTTGAGCAGGAGCAGGTCCAGGCCTGTCCCGTTGAACCCGAATATGATGCAGTCCACTGCAATGTAGAACTTCGGATGGAGGCTGTAGTAATTCATGTGATAAGGGAATGGGATTATGGTACTGAGCTATGGTTGCTTGCAAAGGTAAGTGAATTTTTCAATAAGTGTACAAATTGCACTTATTATCGGTGAATAATAAACTTTCCTGGCCGGTGGAAAGGCGTAGCGGTAAAAAAACTTCCCGGGCCGAAGGGAAGGGGAGGCCGCGGGATGCTGAAAGTCAAAAGACGTTGGGGGAGCCTAGAGAAGCTTTCCCGGGATCTGGATAATGACAGCGTCATTGTTCGGGATCAGGAAACTTACCGCTCCTTCCTTGGCCTTGTCTTTCTTCCACCTCAGCTTTTCGCCGTCTGTGGGTGTGGCCAGGTAGGAGAAGCTCTGCTTCTTGGAGAACATCGGAGGGGTGAACTCAAGGTCGAGGGCCTCCCCGGAGCCGTTCACTGCCGCTATGTACCAAGTCTTCCCGCTCCGTCTTCCAAGGACGATGTACTTGCCGGGATAGCCGTCAATGAAAACGGTCTCGTCCCATGTCGTAGGGACGTCTTTCATGAAATCAATGAGGACCCTGTCCGCATCCTTGAGGTTGTTGGGTGCGAGTGCGAAGTTCTGGATGGGGTTCTGGAAGAGGATCGCCGTGGCACACTGGAAGACGTCGCTCGTAATCCTGCGGTGACCTCCGCTGTTGGCCTTGTTGTAGTAGTTGTTCAGGAATGTCCCGCCGTATTCCATGCAGCCGAGGGCATTGCGGACGAAAGGATGGAGGGTTGCGTTCTGGGCCTCCCTCTTGCAGAAGTCGGCGCTGAAGCGAAGATTCTCGGAGGCGAGCACTGCCTCGCTCCCGACATAGTTGGGATACATCCTCTCCCAGCCTCGCGGCATCGTGCAGCCATGGAAAATCACCATCAGCCCGGCCTCGGCTGCATCGAGGAGGATTTCCTCGTACAGACGCATCGTCTCCTGCTTGTCCCCTCCGAAGAAGTCGACCTTTATTCCGCATACTCCCATATCACGCAGCCAGTGCATCTCGCTCCGCCTCCTCACCGGGTCGTCCATGCAGTCGGTGGGGGACTGGGAGATGTCGTTCCAGTATCCGGAGGAGCTGTACCACAGGAAAACACCCACTTTCTTCTTGGCCGCGTACTGAACGAGTTCGGGGATATTGTCCCGCCCGATGTTCTTGTCCCAATTGTTGTCAACCAGGATGGTCTTGTAGCCTAGGTCATGTGCGAGGTCGACGTAGGTCTTCTGGTCGGTCATGTTGATGGAGGCGTCGTCCCAGAGGATCCAGCTCCACACCCCTGGACCGTAGGTGAAGGGTGTCTCGCACTTGTAACGAGGCTCCACCATGTCCCATGTGACTGTGGTCTCCACGATAGGCTTCAGGGAGTCTCCCAGGGTTATGGTCCTCCATGGAGTGACCCCCGGGAGGGAAAGGGCTGCGCCGCTGTGTCCGATGGAACTGTTCTCCTCCTCCATCGGGAAGGCAATGCTGAGCATTCCGTCCTCATAGTCGGAAAGACGTGACCCGCAGTAGCGACTGTCCACACCGGTCTCCCCGATGAGGATCCAGCCTTCGCCGCCATCCATCTGGAAGAGGCAGGGGAAGGTATAGCCGTGTCCGTAGCGAGACGGGATGGAAACGGGAAGGCCCACCCGGTATTCCTCCTCGTAGCTGGGCTTTGTCCTCTTCCATCCTACCATGGCGTCACTCTGGGGATTGACGAAGGAGAGGTTCTCGGGGCTCATCGCAAAGGCGGTCTTTTCCTCCCTGATGAAGATCCCTCCCTTGTCGGTCTCCCGTGGGATGGCGTAACGGAAAGCTACATCGTTGTCTCCTACCCGAAATATCACGTCGAAGTGCTTCCCCTCCGTTGTCGTGAAGGTGCAGGCGCTCTCTGTGTATTTATAGGTTACATCCTTTTTCTTGATGGTGGGGAGGGAATAGGAGCCGTTGTAGGCCTTGCCGTATCTCAAGGACACGGTCGTGGCCTTGCTGTAGTCCCCTGCGTCCGATATGAAACCCAGCGGGGAGTCCATGATGAATGGGACCGAGTTGTATTTGACGCAGTATGTCGGGACAGAGTTCTCGACCTTGACTTCCACTGTGACTTTCCCGTCGGGACCGGATATGTGGACGGGGTCGGCCTTGGAGGGAATCAGAGTGGAGGAGCCTGCAAGAAGGAGCAGAGTCCCGAAGAATTTTGACAGATGTCTCATGTGGTGGAGGGTGTATGTGGAGTAAGTCTATGCAAAACTATCATTTTTATCTGAATAATAAAGGCTGTTTGACACAAATTCGTTGAGGATACCTTAAAAACAGAAAACGTTCTGGCTGCAAGTTGCTTTATTTGATAGTCTCTTGGAATCTTGCTACCTTTGAGCGTTCGTCCTTTGGATTGAGGCATGGATTCCATGCAGCGTTTCCAATTTGTCCGAAACGATATCGTTCGGACCTTTGAAATTCTGAGTTTAAAAATATAAATATCCTATAATGCGGCTTTTATCTCTGTTTTCCGGCTGTGGCGGTATGGACCTTGGATTTGAGGGGAATTTTGATTGCCTGAAGCGATCAATCAACCCTCGTGTCCATCCTGACTGGATTGTTCACGAAAGAGGGAACTGGGTTTCGCTCACCGGGACCGAGTTTGAGATAGTATTCGCAAACGACATCAGGGAAGATGCGAAAGTCGCCTGGACCAATTATTTCGGACACGCATACGATAATGCCGAAGACCTTTACCATTTAGGGAGTATTGTCGACATCGTCAAAAAAGTAAAAAACGGTGAATATAGCTTCCCTGAGGGCATCGATGTCGTAACGGGGGGATTTCCCTGCCAGGACTTTTCCCGTGCGGGGAAGAGGAGGGGATTCAATTCCCAAATCGACCATCTTGGACACCAGGTGAATGATGACACCCCGACCGAGGAAACCAGGGGCAAGCTCTATATGTGGATGAGGGAGGTCATTACCCTGACAAGTCCCAAGCTATTCATTGCGGAAAATGTAAAGGGCTTGGTTGACCTGGATGATACCAAGGAAATCATAGAGCGCGATTTTGCCGAGGCAGGGAACGGAGGTTATCTTGTAGTTCCCGCGAGAGTGCTTTATGCTCCCGACTACGGGGTGCCGCAGTCAAGGGAAAGAGTTCTGTTTTTCGGCTTCAATCGAGGCTCCCTTACAGAAGAGGCAGCCCGTGCCCTTTCAATGAATCCCATACCCGAAGAATTTGATCCGTACCCTCCAAAAACACATGGTGAAGGTTTGATTCCATTCGTTACCAGCCAAGAGGCACTTGCTGGACTTACGGAACCTGAGCTATCAGAGGATCCAGCCCAGCGCGTCTACTCCAAGGCCCGTTACATGGGACGCAGTGTCCAAGGGCAGACCGAGGTTAAATTGCATTCAGTAGGCCCGACGATCAGGTCCGAACACCACGGCAATATTGAATTCAGAAGGCTGTCAGTTGAACATGGCGGAACTCACGAAGAGGAGCTTCACGCCGGACTCAAGGAAAGGAGATTGACGGTAAGGGAGTGCGCCAGAATACAGACCTTCCCCGACAACTATGAATTCATCCTGGATAAGACAGCGGTTCATAAGGGACTCTCTTCCAGCAATGCCTATAAGATCATAGGCAATGCAGTACCCCCGGTGCTCGCATTCAACGTTGCAAAGAACATAGAAAACAAGTGGAATAGATATTTTGGATAGACATGTTCGACACCAATATAATAGTGGCGGGGAACCCGCATCCATCACCTGAGGAGTTTCAGGACTTGATGAGGAAAATCGAATTAAGCCTCAACGAAGAAGCTAAGTTGCAGCCCGAGTATTTCTTAAAAAGAAACGGGGTCCTTCTTGAAGACGATGTAGTTGAAGTTGCCCGGGAGTGTGCCATAAACACACCATTCGAGAATCAGATAACAAAAGTGTCAGGCCAACAATTCCCGGACATAGTTGCCTCGAAGTACTATGGTATAGAGGTGAAGTCAACAAAGGAGAACCACTGGACTTCAATTGGCAGCAGCATTCTCGAGACCACCAGGATTTCCGACATCGAAAGAATTTTCCTGCTTTTCGGAAAACTTGCGCACCCTGTCGCCTTCAAATCGAGACGATACGAGGAATGCCTCTCCGATATTGTCGTCACTCACTATCCCAGATATCAGATCAACATGACCCTCGAATCGGGCAATACCATCTTCGATAAAATGGAGGTCAGCTATGAATCCCTCAGGAAGATGGACAATCCCGTCATTCCTGTTGCAAGATACTACAAGAAGCACCTCGGACCTGGTGAAAGCCTATGGTGGACAGGGGATGACCCGGAAGAAGAATCTGTTCCCGCTGTCGCCAGGCTATGGAACACCCTTACTCCAGAGGAGAAGAACGATTTGATGGTCAAGGCCTATGTTCTTTTCCCGGAATCCATATTCGAGAAAAGTTCCGTCAAGTATTCCAGAGTGGCCATATGGCTGGCCACGAAAATGGGAATCATCTGTCCTTGCATACGGGACTCCTTCTCAGCCGGGGGACAGAAGATGATGAAAAGGGAGGACGGAAAAATGGTTCCGGTCCCGGCGGTCCTGAAAAGAATTGACAACGACTTGGAAGTACTATACAAATACATGAATGAGACATCCCCAGGCACTCTTTCGTCTTACTGGGATGTCTTCTCCGATGAAAAGGATAGAGCTTCACAATGGGCCTCACTCATACTCGAAAAAGCGGCGGAATCCTCTGAGAGGAACGCTTACAGAAGTGTATTGAAAAGGATATTCAAGGAAAAGCTGGGGGTTGACTTGGATATCTAATGCCTTGTCTCCTTTCTGGAAAATGCTTTTTTCGCATATGGCTATGGAAAGTATTCGTCTCCGCAAGGAGGCGTTTTCCATTTTCCAGATTAGTTGTTCACTTTTGTCTCACCATACAACGTATAACACGAAAGCATTATGGAAAGACAAAAGAACTACAAAGAACGCCTAGCCTCTGCGGCCTCCACGAGGTACCGCAGCACCTACGATGGTTACTTGCGACATCTGAGCCGCGGTGACTGGATGACGATGCGGGCATACTGCCGCATCTCCCACACGGATTACAGAGGAATGTCGGA
>CAJOLJ010000075.1 GCA_905235445.1 uncultured Bacteroidales bacterium | reverse complement strand
AGAAGATGACTGTCAAGGTGGAACTTCGTGATGACATGGGAAAGAAGGTGGCAACCAGGAGGGTCAAGGTAAACGTACCCGCAGGTGGCTCCGCACCCCTTTCATGCACCCTGGATGTCGACTCCCCGCACCTATGGAACGGGGTGGAGGATCCGTACCTTTATACCGTCACCCTTAAACTTCGCCGTTCCCTTTTCACCCTATGGGACTATGCCTCGGTTAAGACCGCTTTCAGGTTCTTCTCCATGGACGCTGAGAAGGGGTTCTTCCTTAACGGCAAGCCTTATCCCCTTCGCGGGGTGTCCATACACCAGGACACAGAGCTCAAGGCCACGGCCCTTTCCCGGGAGGACTACATCAGGGACTACGGGATGGTGACAGATATGGGTGCTAACTTCGTGCGTCTTGCCCATTATCCGCATAACGACATAGCTTTCAGCATCTGCGATTCCCTGGGACTTCTTGTACAGACTGAGATTCCCTGGGTGAATATCTGCGGGAAGAATGCCGCCCAGAAGTACTTCGATAACCTCCATTCCCAGGCAGGGGAGATGGTACGGAACCTTTTCAACCATCCCTCCATCGTCTTTTGGGGAATGTGGAACGAACTTGATACCTGGGGCAACAATGACCGCATCCAGGGGCCCCTCGACGAGGGCAGGGTAGTGGCGGAGACCGCCAAACTGTACGATTACATAAAGAGCCTTGACGGGGGCAGGTTCGTTGGGCTTACCGATGACTCCGTGCTCGCTAGGGATGGCTACACCTCCCTCAAGGCGGATTACATCTCCGAGAACAGGTATAACGGCTGGTACTACGGCACTCCCGCCGCTTTCCAGGGAGACCTGGACCGGATGCATTCCTACGGGCGTCCCTTCAACATCTCCGAGTACGGAGTCGGTGTCAATCCTTTCTGTCACACCTGGAAAGAGGAGGACATGACAAAGAGGGGGAACGATACGAAGCATTTCGAGGAGTACGGCAACTACTTCCACGAGGAGCACTACCGGATGATCATGCAGGATCCTTCCATCGTGTTCACATCCCTGTGGGTAATGTTCGATTTCCCGGTGAGCGGAAGGCAGGAAGGCTTCCTTGATAGCGATGACGGAGTGAACTTCACCAGGAACGAAAGCCGCCTCTATACCAATGACAAGGGCATCGTGACAAGGGACAGGGAGGTGAAGAAGGACTCCTATTACTTCTACAGGTCCCTTTGGAACACGCATGATAAGACCTTGTACATCACATCCCGAAGGCTTGAGAAGATTCCCCGGGGGCAGCCCTACACCATCAAGGTCTACTCCAATGCGGGGCCTCTGACCCTCCTTCGGGACGGAAAAGAGGTCCAGACACTCTCCTCACCCACCGACCCCGTCACTGGAGTCATATGGTGCTTTGACCCCCAGGTCATAGAGGGAGAGGGGGCTACTTTCGAGGTGAGGAACTCTGACGGTTCCCTCACAGATTCAGTCAATCTCTCGACTTTCGAGCAGTAGCTTTACAACCATCATAGAGAAGAAGGCCTTCGCACGTTTGGACGTTGCGGGGGCCTTCCTCAATTTGACGCATGCGGGAAGCCGCCTACAGCCTGGATACTTTCTGGATGTGCTTCATGTTCCGAAGTAGGGAAGTCACCTTGTCAAGCTCGGTGTTGGAGGGAACAGACAGCTTCATAGTTATGTCATATGTCCCGTTACGGTCGTTCTCTGTGAAAGAGAAAGAACGGATGGAGGCCCTGAACTGGGCCACCAGTTCCATTATCTGGTTTATGACAAAGGGCTCCATGTCAGCTATCACCCGCAGCGATGCCTGGAAGGACCCGCTTGATTGGGTCGGGGCCCACTTTATGGCCTGTATCCTGTAAGGGTACTGGTCCATGAGGCGGGAGGCGTTGGGGCAGGAAATGCGGTGTATCTTGATTCCAGCATCCCTTGTGACGAACCCGAACACGTCATCCCCGTAGACCGGGTTGCAGCACTTGGCCATCTTGTAGTCCAGGCCCTTGAGACCCTTGGTACCGATAATCAGGATGTCATCCCCCTTGCCGCTCTCCTCGTTCTGAGCATGCTGGCGCTTCTTTTCCTCCTCTTTCAGCCTTGCCGCTTCAGCCGCCTGCTCCATCATGGCGTCATGCTCCAGGATGTAGGACTTTATGACGTTAACGTCCAGGGTCCCCTCACCGATGGCGGAGTAGAACTCCTTCAGGGAAGGATAGCGGTTCTTCTTCATGAACTCGGCGAGCATCTCGTCGGGGAAATCGAGTTTCCAGTTCTTCAGGCGCCTCAGGAGTATTTCCTTGCCTTCGGCAGCGGAGCGGAACTCCTCCTCGTGAATGGCCTGGCGTATCTTTCCCCTGGCCTTCGAGGATACCACGTAGTTCACCCAGTCCGCCGATGGCTTCTGGTTCTTTCCCGAGAAGATTTCCACGACATCCCCGGTGCGCAGTTTCTCCTTGAAGGAGACGGCCTTGCCGTTAATCTTTCCGCCGGTACAGTGAAGACCGAGGTTGGTGTGGATGTTGAACGCGAAATCCAGGATGCTCGCCCCCTTCGGGAGAATCCTCAGTTCCCCGGACGGGGTGAAAATGAATATCTCCTTGTCGGGAGGCTGCGGAAGGTCATCCGGGGAGGACTTCTCGGAAGGGTGCTCGAGGGTGGACCTTACGGACAGGAGCCACTTGTCCAGGGATGCCTCGTGCTGGATTCCCTTGTAGGACCAGTGTGCCGCATGGCCGTTCTCGGCCTCGTCGTCCATCCTCTTGGAGCGGATCTGCACCTCGATGTAGGCTCCCTCCTTGTTCTTTACCGTGATGTGCAGTGACTCATAGCCGTTGGGCTTGGGGTTGGTGAGCCAGTCACGCAGGCGGTTGGAGTCCTGCTCGTACTCCTCGGTCACGTAGGCGAAGACTTTCCAGCAGAGGTCCTTCTCGATAACGGGGTCCGGCGGGCAGTCCACTATGAACCTGATGGCGAAGACATCGAAGACACCCTCGAAGGGAACCTTCTGCTTTTTCATCTTCTTGAAGATGGAATAGGCTGTCTTCGTGCGGATTTTCAGCTTGTAGTTTATCCCGGCCTCCGAAAGGGTCTTCTTGAGGGGCTCGATGAACTCGGAGGTGAGTTTCTCCCGGTCACGGGCGGTGGCCTTTAGCTTATTCGTGATGGAACGGTACTGCTCGGGGTCCGAGAACCGGAAATAGATGTCCTCCATCTCACTCTTTATGTTATAAAGCCCCAGCTGGTGGGCGAGCGGGATGTACAGCATCAGGGTCTCCATGATCTTCCTCTCTCTTGAAGCCTTGGGGAAGAGCTCGAGCGAGCGCATGACCTCAAGGCGGTCCGCAATCTTGAGGACCGTCACCCTGGGGTCGGTGGAATACTGGACGATGAGCTTCTTGTAGTTCTCCGCTTCGAGACGGGTGTCCCGGGGCTTTATCGTGGAGATGTGGTTCAGCCCTTCAACCATCTTGATGACTTCCTGCGGGAAGGAGGAGGGGAGCTGCTTTACTTCCGGGTTCATCCTCATCGCCTCGTGCAGGAACACCGCCGCTACGCATTCGGCCTGCAGCCCTATCTCGTCGGAGACTATGAGCGCAACCTTCATGGGATGGTCTATGAACGGGGTGCCGTTTTCCCGGGTGATGTCCTTGAGGGCCAGCGCCGCGAAATCGTAGGCCTGGACTATGAGTTCACGACCACCCTCACCGTAGTGGGGGAAGCTTCCCGCAATGATGGTCTGCGTGTCTTTTGCGGCCTCATGTTCCAGGGAGGGGGAGGAAGTATCGGGAGGGAGCATTGTCTTGGCTTTTTCTCTTTGGCAAACCTACGAAAAAAAATCAATATCCCGAAAGGGAATCCCGCAAATACCTAAAGAAAAAAGTCATACTTGTTTAAAAATAACTCCCGCCGTTGGTTTTTCCTGGCGACCTGCCAACTCTGACAAGGGGAAACCTCACCGCCTCCCCCGGGCGCAAAATGCAAGAAACTAGCTCGTTTCTCTCTCTTAAGCAAGACCTTTACTATGTGAAAGCATAAGAGGTGTCGTTGGTGGTGAGGAAACGGATTCAGGGAACCAAGGATTGAGGAATTTGCGAAGCTACGGATTTACTGGAACTACAGAAGCATTGATGGCAGGGAAAGCAGCGGAGCTGCGGTATTGTGTTAAAATAGTTTGTCAACAAATGCACTAAAAGTGAGATAGAAACGTTAATTTTGCAAGGTAAACTGGATGAGTGTGGTATGAGAAAAAAGTATCAGCCAATTTATAAGACGATAAAATGCTCGGCACTGACAGACGAGCAGTTGGAAGCGTGTTCTGCGTTGTTCTCTGCAAACTATGGAGAATATAGCGGAATAGACAAAGCAGAGAAGCAAGGGCGGCGAATTAAACTACCCGCGCTCTACTATCGTAAAATGGGTGAGAACCCGAATATGTACGTTTCATTATGCTACAACGGTGACAAGCTCCTGGGGCAAGCCTTTTTCTTAAGGAAAGAATTGGCGAATGGGGAAAAGTGCTCTTGGGTGACCCAACTGGTGGTTCACCACTCATACAGAAACAGGGGTGTGGCAACACGGCTGCTCCAGTCAGCATGGGGCTTCTCGGACTATTTTGCCTGGGGGCTTGCAACGACAAATGCCGTGACCGTGAAAACATTGGAGTCGGTAACGTGGAGAAAAGTGGACCCGATTATTATAGGAAGCCATCTGAACGAGATAGGGACGTTGTGTGATGAGATCGTTTTCGCTGACAAGAGCAATCTGCGCGTTGATGACAGAAAATCGCAGATTTTCACAAACTTCTATCCGGAATTCCAAAAACTGAAGAACAGCCTGACAGATATTTACATCAGCAGGCTTGGAACAATAGAGGATGGATGTGAATGGTTGGCTTTCACTTTTCAGCACCAGGATATGGTGTTTGACGAGAAACACTGGGAGCAGATGCTTGATTTCTCGGAACATCAGCTGGAGGATGCCTACTCCAGGATGGAAATGAGTGTGCAGGGCTGGACAAAATATACGCCTCACGAAATAGACTTTGTGGAACGGGTTTGCGGCTTAAACAAGGATAGCCTTATATTGGATGCCGGCTGTGGAGCGGGGCGTCATTCAATGGAACTGGCCAAACGTGGATACCGGCATCTGACTGCTTACGACTTCTCCCCCAGGTTGCTCTCTCAGGCCGAAAAGAGGGCGGGAGAGGAAGGCTACAATATCGACTTTGAAAGGAAAGACTGCAGGCATTTGCGAAGGGGCTTGACCTACGATGCGGTAATTTGTCTGTATGACGTTATTGGCTCTTTCAGATTGTATGATGACAATATCAGCATCATCAAATCTATTAGGGGAGTCCTGAAACGTGGGGGCCGCTGTGTGGTCTCTGTCATGAACATGGAGGTGACTGAACGTCAAGCTATCTATAAAGTGGACGATGTAAGGAAGAATCCGCAGGCACTGCTGAGGTTGAAAGCATCGAACATTATGCAGAGCACAGGTAATGTGTTTAATCCCGAGTATTATCTGCTCGATACTTCCAGTCAGTTGGTCTATAGGAAAGAGCAGTTTGAGATGGACGGGGAGTTGTCGTCTGAATATGTGATCGCAGACTATCGTTTCACCCGGAGCCAGATAGTCGAGGCTTTTGAGAGCAATGGTTTCAAGGTGCTTTCTGCAGAATATGTGAAACTTGGTTCATGGGACAAACCTCTGACCAGCGAAGACAATGCCGGAAAGGAGATTTTGCTGGTAGCGGAGAGAAGATGAAAATTGAATCAGGGGACAGGATTTTGACACACATTACTCTTCCTTCCAGACTTTCAGGTATTCCTGGAGGGCCCACATTTCGTCCCTGTACCTTGCTGCGGCCATGAAATCCAGCTCGGCTGCGGCTTTCTGCATGCTGGCCTTGGCCTGTTCCACGCTCTTCTGTACCTGTTCCCTTGACATGGAACGGATGACGGGATCCTGGAGCACGGCGGCGAGGTCCGCCTTTATGATGCCGCCCTCGAAGGCGGAGTTCCCCTCCCTCTTGGAGTCGTGTCCGAGGCCCACGCTTATGCTGCCACGTCCAAGTTCCGAGGGGTCGGGAATGTAGGTGGGGTCATCGTAGGAGTTCGCGGCACTGACCCTGCCGGTCGTGCTTCCGCGGGAGGCGGAGGGTTTCTTGCCACCGATTTCGGAGAGCATGACATTGCTCTTTGTCTGGATCTGGCGAGGGGTTATGTGGTGGAGTTTGTTGTACTCGATCTGGAGCTTCCGCCTGCGGTCAGTCTCGTAGATGGTCTTGCTCATGGACTTGGTGACCTGGTCCGCATAGAGTATGACCATACCGTTCACGTTGCGGGCTGCCCTCCCGGCGGTCTGGGTAAGGGCCATCTCGGAGCGGAGGAAGCCTTCCTTGTCAGCGTCCAGTATGGCGACCAGGGACACCGTCGGGATGTCGAGGCCCTCCCTTAGCAGGTTCACCCCGACCAGCACGTCGAAGAGCCCGTTCTTGAAATCCTCGATTATCTCGACCCTCTCGTAAGTGTCTATGTCAGAGTGCAGATACCTGCACCTTACCCCCACTTTCCCGAGGTAGGAGTCCAGCTCCTCCGCCATTCTCTTCGTGAGTGTCGTGACAATGACCCTTTCATCTATCTCGGCACGGCGGCGGATTTCCTCGAGAAGGTCATCCACCTGGTTCTTGGTGGGACGCACCTCTATGATGGGATCCAGCAGCCCGGTCGGGCGGACCACCTGTTCCACAACGAGGCCTTCGCTCTTCTCCAGTTCATAGGCGGCGGGAGTGGCGCTAACGAAGACGGTCTGCCCCGTTATGGACTCGAACTCACCCAGGGTCAGGGGACGGTTATCCGATGCCGCCGGCAGCCGGAACCCGTATTCCACGAGAACCGACTTCCTGGAATGGTCCCCGCCGTACATCCCCCGGATCTGGGGAACCGTCTCGTGGCTCTCGTCAATGAACAGCAGGAAATCCTTCGGGAAGTAATCAATCAGGCAGAAAGGCCTCTGTCCCGGCTCCCTGCCGTCGAGGTAGCGGGAGTAGTTCTCGATGCCCGGGCAGTAGCCAAGTTCCTTCATCATCTCGATATCGTACTCCACCCTCTGGCGCAGCCTCTTGGCTTCGAGCAGTTTGTCATGCTTCTCGAAGTAGGCTACCTGTGCGCTGAGGTCCTCCTTTATCCTGTCGATGGCGGCAAGGGAACGCTCCTTGGTGGTGACGAAATTGTTGGCGGGGTATATGGGGACTGCGTCCAGTTTTTCGATGGTGCCCCCGGTGATGGGGTCAATCATCGACAGGGAGTCAACCTCGTCCCCGAAGAACTCTATCCTCACGGCTTCGTCACCCCCTCCGAGGAATACGTCCACCGTATCCCCCCTGACCCTGAAAGTCCCTCTCTTGAAATCGGTCTCGGTCCTGCTGTAGAGGGCATCCACCAGGTGATACAGAAGCTGGGTCATGGAACGTTTCTCACCTAGTTTCACGACGATGGTCTGGTTGTGGAAGTCCTCGGGGTTGCCGATGCCGTACAGGCAGGACACGCTGGACACCACGATGACATCGCGCCGGCCGGCCATCAGGGCCGAGGCTGCGCTGAGCCGGAGCTTATCTATCTGTTCGTTGATGCTCAGGTCCTTCTCTATGTAAGTGTCGGTGGAGGGGATGTAGGCCTCGGGCTGGTAGTAATCATAGTATGACACGAAGTACTCCACCGCATTGGCGGGGAAGAAGGACTTGAACTCCCCATAGAGCTGGGCCGCAAGGGTCTTGTTGTGGCTCAGTACGAGGGTCGGACGCTGCAGCTCCTGGATTACGGAAGCCATGGTGAAAGTCTTCCCGGAGCCTGTGACCCCGAGAAGGGTGATGTCCTGGACACCTTCTTTAATACTGCGCACCAGTTCCTCTATCGCCCGGGGCTGGTCCCCGGCTGGGGAGTACGGTGACTGGAGTGAAAACTTCATGAGCGGAAAGTATGTCTTGCCTGGAAGCAATAATGATACCGGGGGCAAAGTTCGCAAAAGCCATCATATTTTGCAATTTCTTTCTTACCGGCAGTTCATGTAATCATCCTAAATGTGTATCTTTGTTAAAGAAAAGCCCCGGCGGGGCAGAGAGTGGGGGAGCGGGGCATTGATATGGCAATCTGTGTTGTCATAAGCTCCGAAAGATGCGGGAATATGCAAAATGAATATTTGTTTTGATAAGTGAACGGCAAAGTTATCCCAAAATTAAACGTTTTACCCTGGAAGAGGCGAGTAATTAGCCCCAAACAAAAGCGAAATCAGTTATTTATAAGGTATACGAAAACGCCCTCCCAATGCCCTGTGTTTTGAAAAAAGATTGATGAAAATATTTGAAATAGTTTTGAAATTGAGAAAGATTTCATATCTTTGCGTCTGAATAACCGCTTACGGGGCAACTATGCTTCGGCGGAAAGTTTTAGTAGACAATTTATTAACTAGTTATTAATAGACATGAAAGGAATTAAAACAATTCTCGGAGTCCTTGCACTCGCAGGACTTTTCACTGTCAACGCTTCTGCTCAGCAGATCTCCAAGGTGTCCTATCCTCAGGCAGAGACCTATGAGAACGGAAACGTGGACGAGAACGGAAAGGTCGTTCGTGGCCCTTATCTCACCAACGCTTTCAAGGACAACTGGTTCCTTGGCGTAGGTGTTGGCTACAACGCAGCTATCCGCGACATTACCCCTCTGGATCTTGCAGGTATGGGCGGTCTTGCTGTTGATGCTTATCTCGGTAAGATGATTACCCCTTCGTTTGGTGTGCGTGCCGGTTGGAAGGGAATCTCCACTGCTAATGGCGGTGCATTCGGCAGCATGGATCAGCACTATGTCCATGCCGATGCCATGTGGGACATGATTACCACTTTCAAGGGTTACAAAGAGACCCGCTTCTGGAACATCATGCCTTACGCTACCACCGGTGTCAACATCGTTGGTAAGACATCCGCTACATCCAAGAAGAAAGCCATTGATCTCGAGTATGCAGCAGGTGGTGGTCTGTTCAACACCTTCCGTCTTGGTGACAGGGTTGACCTGACCCTCGACCTTATGGGTCTTGTTGCCCATGAGAGGCAGTACGGCGGCCCTGGCCGTTTCTACTTCCCTGTTTCCGCTACCCTTGGTCTCGCTATCAACCTTGGCAAGTCCGGCTTCAGCCGTCACTCTTCCGCTCTTCCTGTTATCGTTCCTCTGTCCTTCACCGAGGCCGATTACAACAACCTCAAGAACAAGGTCAATCAGCTCGAGGCTGAGAACAAGTCCCTCCGTGCTGAGGTCGAGTCCCTCAAGAACGCACATCAGGACACTGTTTACATTGTTAAGGGTGGTGACATCGAGAGCGCTTCTCGCACCTTCTTCAACATCAACTCCGCTGAGATCAACGCTCGTGAGAAAGCTCATCTTGATTTCTTCGCTAAGAACGTTATCGCTAACGCTGCTGATGATAAGGTCTTCGACGTTATCGGAACTGCTGATAGCGCTACCGGTAGCAAGGCATTCAACGACAAGCTCGCTCTTGACCGTGCAAAGGCTGTTGCCAACTATCTCACCAAGAACTGCGGCGTAGACGCCAGCAAGCTCAACGTCATCGGCAAGGGTGGTGTAGCAGACTACAAGCCCGCTTCCCTCAACCGTGCTGTCGAGATTAGGTAAGACAACAAGGACTATATGTTTAGGGACATTCCTCAGGGGGTGTCCCTTTTTTATGTCCCGGTGTGTGTGGCAGCCTCCCTTCACCCTTTTCTACTATTGGTAAAAACGCTACATTTGCAGGAAATTTCACGAACAATAGAAACACTACGTAATGAGATTACCCGCAGAATGGGAAAAGCATTCAGGTGTAATGCTTACCTGGCCCGATGATACGACTCCCTGGTACGACCTTCCCTCCGTACAGGTGTGCTATGTAAGGATCATTTCAGAGATTGCCAAGCACGAGAAGGTCCTTCTCGTCACTACGAATCCGATGGATGCCATGGTCAGGATAATGGCCATAATGGCAGCCGAGTCAATTCCCGTGGATCTTGGCATGGTCCAGTTCGCTCAGTGCCCGATAAATGACACATGGTCCAGGGACCATGGTCCCATAGCAGTGTGGGGGGATGACGGGGAGAAGTTCATATATGATTTCATATTCAATGGCTGGGGCCTCAAGTTCGCATCCAACCTTGACAACCAGATCACCAAGACCATATTCATGGACGGGAATTTCGATCCCGACGTGCTTTGCGTGGATATGCGTCCCTTTGTCCTTGAAGGCGGGAGCATAGATACGGACGGGGCTGGCACCCTGCTTACTACGACAAGCTGCCTTACTTCCCTAAACCGCAACGAGTACCTGACCCGTGAGGAGATAGAGGGAGAACTCTGCCAGGCGTTCGGCCTTGAGAGGGTGCTTTGGCTGGAGAACGGCTCCATAGAGGGGGATGATACAGACGGCCATGTGGATATCCTGGCGCGCTTCTGCAGCAAGGATACCATAGCCTACTGCAGCTGTGACGATCCCGATGATGTGAATTTCCTCCCGCTCAAGAAGATGGAAAAGCAGCTTCGCTCTTTCAGGACCCTGGAGGGAAAGCCCTACAAACTTATTCCGCTTCCTCTACCGGAGCCTATATTCCTGGAGGGGGAAAGACTTCCCGCTTCATATGCGAATTTCCTGATACTGGAGGATGCGGTCCTCGTTCCCGGAACCGGGGGGGACGAGCTTGAGAGGCAGGCCCTGTCTGCCCTGCAGGAGGCTTTCCCGACAAGGAAGGTGTCCGCCGTTGACTGCAGGCCCCTTCTTTCCGGCCATGGCGGGCTTCACTGCGTGACGATGCAGCTCCCCGAAGGATACATGAGATAGAGACTTTATACCTTATTTATTATATAGAACCCAGATGAGAAAGCTTTCCGTAGGAATGGTCCAGCAAAGCTGCGGACCCGATATAGAGAAGAACATCCAGAAACTTGAGAAAAACATCCGTGAGTGCGCCTTCCAGGGGGCACAGCTCGTGGTCCTTCAGGAACTTCATAATTCAGTGTACTTCTGTCAGGTCGAGGACGCAAAGTTATGCGACCTGGCGGAGAGCATTCCCGGCCCTTCTACCGAGAGGTTCGGAAAACTTGCAGCCGAACTTGGCATAGTCTTGGTCCTGTCCCTTTTCGAGAGAAGGGCTCCAGGCATTTACCACAATACCGCCGTGGTCCTTGAGAAGGACGGTTCCATCGCAGGAAAGTACCGCAAGATGCACATTCCTGATGATCCTCAGTACTACGAGAAGTTCTATTTCACGCCGGGTGACCTGGGTTTTAGGCCCATCCACACCTCGGTAGGGGAGATAGGTGTCCTTGTCTGCTGGGACCAGTGGTATCCCGAGGCTGCGAGGGCGATGGCCCTTGCCGGGGCCGAGATCCTCATTTATCCCACCGCCATTGGCGGGGTCGGGACGGACCCCATCGAGGAGCAGAAGGTCCAGAGGGGAGCCTGGCAGCTGGTCCAGAGGGGCCACTCCGTTGCCAACGGCCTTCCGGTCATAACCGTGAACAGGGTGGGGCACGAGCCTGACTGGAGCGAAGCCTCCAGCGGACTTGATTTCTGGGGAACAAGCTTCGCTACGGGTCCCCAGGGGGAACTGCTGGCTGAGTTCCCCTCCGATGAGGAATGCAACGCTGTGGTTGAAATAGATCTTGACAGGACTGAGTACGTCAGGCGTGGTTGGCCTTTTTTCAGGGACAGGCGCATCGATATGTATGACCCCATCCTCAAGCGTTACGGCAAATAGACTGATTCCCATTCCATAGGATAAATTAACCTTCTTATTCTTATATAGTTATGGTAAAAATCGGAACAACCTTCACCTCCCATGGAACCAAGGCGCTTCTTTGCGGTTCCGGGGAACTCGGAAAGGAAGTTGCCATTGAACTTCAGCGTTACGGGGTCGAGGTCGTGGCCCTGGACCGTTATCCCAAAGCTCCCGCAATGAATATAGCGCAGAGTTCCCATGTCCTGTCCATGCTGGACGGGGAGGCTCTTCGTTCCGTAGTCGAGAGGGAGAAGCCCGATCTTATCATCCCCGAAGTGGAGGCCATAGCCACTCCCACCCTAGTCCAGTTGGAGAAGGAGGGCTACCATGTCATACCGACTGCCAAGGCGACCCTGCTTACCATGAACAGGGAGGGCATCCGCCGCCTGGCAGCTGAGGAACTGGGCCTCCCGACATCCCCGTACAAGTTCGCATCCACCGAGGAGGAGTTCATCAGTGCCGTGAAGGAAATCGGCATCCCCTGTGTCGTCAAGCCCGTCATGAGCTCATCCGGCCACGGACAGAGCGTCATAAGGAGCGAGGAGGACATCCACCGCAGCTGGAGGATTTCCCAGGAAGAGGGGAGAAGCGGAAGCGGCAAAGTGATAGTCGAGGGGTTCGTAAAGTTCGACTATGAGATAACCCTTCTCACGGTTCGCCATTCCGGCGGGACCACATACCTCCTTCCCATCGGTCACCATCAGGTGGACGGGGACTACAGGGAGTCCTGGCAGCCGCAGGCTATGACCCCTGGGGCCCTTGCCAAGGCACAGGATATAGCGGGTAAGATAACGGCGGCCCTCGGGGGATACGGGATTTTCGGTGTGGAAATGTTCGTCCGGGGTGACGAGGTCCTCTTCTCCGAGGTATCTCCTCGTCCCCATGACACAGGCATGGTCACGATGATTTCCCAGGACCTCTCCGAGTTCGCCCTTCACGCCAGGGCAGTTCTTGGCCTTCCCGTCCCGGGAGTGCGCTTCTACGGTCCTTCGGCCTCGAAGGCGGTAGTCGTGCAGGGGAACTCCACCGAGTATGAGTTCCAGAACCTGGAGGAGGTTCTGTCCGAGGAGGGAGTCCAGCTTCGCATCTTCGGCAAGCCTGAAATCAAGGGTCACCGCCGTCTCGGGGTCCTCCTTGCAACGGACGAGAGCGTGGAGAAGGCCCTGGAGAAAGTTCAGAGGGCTTACGCAAAATTGAAAGTGGAGGTCCTCTAGCATACAGCGGCTCTTCCACAAAGGAATTCTCCCCCGAAATGCTCCACAGGGCATCTTCGGGGGAGTATCCTTCAAGGGGGCTGACAAATTGAACTACTTGCAGGAAAGGTGTTTGAGGTCGCTTTCCGCCTTAATCTTGTCAATAATGGCGCAGACCACCTTGTAAGCCTTGGAGTCCTTGGTGTAAGTTGCTGGGGCTATGAAGTTCACCCTGCCTTGGCGGCGCAGTTTCTCGGCTACCTCCCTCTTGGAGGGGATGTCCTGGTTGAACACTGCGACTGAGTTTCCGCCGAACATCTGGACTATCTTCATGCAGGGGATATCCGTCTCCCCGTCACCGAAGTAAATCATGTTGGAGAAAGGTATCCTCTTCTTGTCATCTTCCACGGACTCGTTTACCATCTTGGAGTCCCGGGACGAGAAGATCCCCTTGTTTATCTTGAACATGAACTGCGTCTTGGCGGTGTAGTCTACGGCTATGCCCGGCCATTCGGCCTCGCCCTTGGCGTCATAGAGGTATGTGCAGGCGAAGATGTGCTTGAACTCGGATGCTATGGGGCAGCCCTCGATGATTTCCTTCAG
>CAJOLJ010000074.1 GCA_905235445.1 uncultured Bacteroidales bacterium | reverse complement strand
CACTTACTTCTGAAGCAAAATACCTCTCCAGTTCCTCCTGGGTTATTCCGCAAATTGTGGCGTACTGTTTGGTTAAGGATATGTCATTTAGATTGTTCAAGTCGCTGAAGATGCTCACCTTGCCAAGTTTGGTAACTCCCGTAATGAAGGCGAACCTTATGTACTCATCCATGGATTTCAGAACTCCGAAGAAACTCTTCAGGATGGACCGGTTCCCCTCAGCAAGAGCCTCGTCCGCCAGATTGTCTGTGAGGGGCTTGTCTGCCTCATCAACCAGGATGACAACCGGACAGCCTGTAGCTTCTTTTGCGTTTCGGATTACGTGTTCAAAACGAATACTGAAATTCTCTGATTGGGTCGTTTTACCATACTTCCGTTCCCACTTTTGGAGAATGTCATCTAAAGATTCTTCCAAAGTTCCAGCCTTGGAATAGTTCCTTGCCGAGAAATCCACCCTCAGTATCGGATAACAGACCCAATCTTTCTCCAGTCTATCGATCTCAAGTCCTTCAAAGAGGTCCCTGCGTCCCTCAAAATATGACTTCATGGTTGATAGGAGAAGACTCTTGCCGAACCTGCGTGGACGACTTAGGAAGAAATAGCCATTATTCCAAACGAGGTCATAGATCAATTTCGTCTTGTCCACATAAGCAAAATTGCGTTTGCGGATTACTTCAAATGTCTGTATTCCTATAGGATAGTTCATGACTTTCAGTGTTTTTACAAAGCAAGTCAATTTATGTGGGAATTCCTATAAGGGCCCCTGCTATGCTTGTAGCGAAGTTCACGGAATTCCCTTAAGTTCCCTTAGGAAAATCCACGATAATGCATATTTTTGCAGAAAAATTCTCCATGAAAAGACTCGTTACGGCATTCTTCACGCTGCTTGTCATCTCAGTGTCAGCCCACTGCCAGGAAAATGGCGGGGATGGTTTCATCGACAAACTCTACATCGACACCCGTGCCATCTACCACCAGGAGACCGTCTCGGGGGTATACAGTTCCACCTTCAGGGCCGACCATCTGAACCTCAATGTCTTCGGGCACATTACCGACAAGGTGGATTTCAGGATAAGGCAGAGGCTGAACAAGCAAGTGTTCGACGAGAACAATATCTTCAACGCTACCGACTTCGTGTACGTGAACTGGCAGGCCACCCCGAAGTGGAGGTTCCTCGTGGGGAAGAATGCGGTGCTCATCGGAGGATACGAGTTCGATGCTGTCCCGATTGACGTCTACTACTATAGCCAGTTCTGCAGCAACCTCTACCAGGGGTTCACCCTTGGAGTGTCAGCAGCCTACGGGTTCGCCCCCGGCCAGGAGATTTGTTTCCAGGTGTGCAACTCCCCCCTATCGCTTGGAATCGAGAACGTCTACTCCTACAACCTCGGATGGATAGGTGGGTTCACGCCCCACTGGAGGACCATCTGGACATTCAACCTGGTTGAGGACCACGACAAGAACATGATCAGCTACATCGCCCTCGGAAACCATTTCCAGTGGGACAACCTGCTGTGGGACGTGGACCTGATGAACAGGGCCTCATTCGCCCAGAAGAGATACTTCGGCACGGACTACACCATCATAACCAAGGTCATCTGGACCGTGGGCAAGTGGAACCTCTGCGCCAAGGGCGGGATTGAGAGGAACTCTGCCGAGAATGTCGACCCCGTAACCGGGAGGGAATATGATGTCATAATAAAACCGGGGACCGGCTATCTGTACGCAGGGGCCGGGGTGGAGTTCTTCCCGCTGAAAAGCAGGGAAAACCTGCGTCTTCACGCCGCCTATTACAGGGACAATTCCTTCCACAGGAACAATTTCGACCTGGGTATAACCTGGAGGGTCGATATCATAAAGGACAGGAAGGTAAAGAAGTAGCCTTCTTCCCGTCAGGAACGTACACAGGAGCGGTCTCCCCCCGTCAAGGTTGACCGCCCCTTTTCTATATCCGCCCCACAAAAAAGGCAGCCCCTGGGAGGACTGCCACTATGGTAATGGACCGAAACTCTAGTATACGGTCACAGGCGCAAAGAGGATTGGATGGCCGCAGACAATTCCTGCGGTGTGGGTCCAGACCTTTTTGAGGTCCGCATCGAAGGCGGTCACGGTCCCGGGACTTACGAAGTCAGCGGCATCGCAGATGTACAGATGCCCATTGTACGGGTTTACGCAAAGGCCGTACGGGGTCTTGAGGGAAGCGGCATCGGTCCCTGCGAACGGGACTTTCTTGACGTTCCCGGAGGCCATATCGACTTCATACAGGGAATATGATTTCACGAAATCCGGTTCCCAGTTGAACTCGTCATCGGTACCTATTATGTATATCTTGTAACCGTTGGAGACTGTTCCGAGACTGGTCCAGGAAGAGCACCTGACCTGGGAGACGGCTTCGGGAAGAGAGGTGGAGAGTTCATTCTTGGCGACGTCTATCCTGTGTATGGATGAATGCCGGGAATAGAAGTCACCCTGCGAGGACACCCAGACATAGTTGGTTCCGTCAGTGCAGACATCCTTGAGATTGTCAGCGACCTCGATCTCGGCAATCTTCCTGAAAAGGGAACGGTTGACCACCGTGACGGTATTGTCGTATTGGCCGGTCAGGGAATAATGGTATCCGCCCGAGTTGGCGACATAGATGTTGTCTCCCGCCACAGTGACGCCTTCCGGCTGATAGCCGACTTCCACCTTCTCCAGTACTGCGAGATTGTCCAGGCTGACCTTATAGAGGGACCCTTTCTTGTCCGTACCGGTCACTCCGTCCTGGGTGTACTCGAAGGTCGCCCCGTCATAGGAAGTCACATAGACGCAGTTATTGGGATAGTCGAAGGCTATCTGCCTCGGGGACGGGATCGCCACGCTCCCGGAATATGACGAAGTCGCCTCGGAGAGGACCTTCTCATTGAAAGGATTGAGGACCTGGACAATGCCAGAGCCGTTCAGTACGATCCAGAGGCTGTTGAGGAACACTTTGACATCGTTGGCGGTATCGCCAAGTCCCCCTACAACGGCAGGGTTCATCTTGGCGAAAGCGCCGTTGACGTACTTCCCGTCCTTGAATCTCAGGAAATCCAGTGAGGCGTTATTGCCGCCGAAAGACCCCTCGTTCACTACGAAAAGCTTATAGAACGGGGATTCGCTTTCACCTACTGTCACAACATCACCCGCGAGGGACTCATCCTCGGAGGTGTACCCGGTATTGCCCCTGTCATCGGGATTGATACCCCAGTTGCACCCGCTCACGGCAAATAGCAGGGTGCAGCTGCAAACTAGCAGTGCAAAGAATTTTTTCATAATTTTTTTTATTTGAGATATTAATATCTTGTCAGCGTCACGTGTACCTGAAGGGCAGGTAACAAACCTCCAAATTTACTTCATTTTTTCTTATACAATGCGAAACATTCCATTTCCTTGCATCACCTAGAAAGAAAAATCAGCCTGCAGCATGGCGGTAAGAGGCGGCATAGGATAGTTCGGGACTATCTGATAGGTGCTTGATGTCAGGTTGTCAAGACAAAGGGAGAGTTCAAGTGTCCTGCCCCTGCCGACTTCGATGCCTTTCGTTATGACAGCGTCCAGCAGGATGTACGGAGAAAGGCGGTACTCTTCCAGGTTCACCGAAGTCGAGAACCTCTGTGAACTTGCCATGGCACGAAGAGTTGCGCCCCATCCCCTCCAGGCCGCCCCGACTGAAGCGTTCCCGCTATGGACCGGGATGTAAGGTATCTGTCCGCCATAGGTGTTCCTGCCTGGGTCCGTGAAGTCACGTGCCCTCTGGAACGTATATGAAACGTCCCCCGTCAATGTTGGCCTCCCCTCTCCCAGGTCCCTGGTGACGCTGACCCTTATGTCCCAGCCCACGACAGAGACCTTGCCGATATTGTACATGGTCCACCGGAAGAGGTTCGCGGTCGGGAGCGCCACTATCTTGTCCGACACCCTGTTGTGATACAGTGAGGACTTTATGTCCACCCTCGTTCCCCTTACAGGGCTGACGCTGTAGGAAAAGCCCACATCGTACATCCAGGCCCTCTCGGGCTTAAGGGAAGAGTTTCCGATGAACGTGTAATAAAGGTCATTGAAGGAGGGCATCCTGTAGGACCTCCTGGCAAATGCATCGAGGCTGAGCCCCCCTGCGAAGGAGGGTCTATAGGAAAGCACGAGGGACGGTGCGACTGAGTGCCGCACTGCGTTGTTCTTTGAGAAGGCTCCAGGGTCCCGGGTAGGGGCGAAAGTATCCGAGAACATGCAGTAGAGCATATTCCCCGAGAGGTCCAGGACGTCACCATAGGTATAGTTTATCCCCACCGCCTCCCACAGGGACAGCCTCCCCGGGTTCACGAACCCCCTCATGTTGGAGCGCATGACATTGTACTGGATGTCGGATGCCCCTGTAATGGTAAGGGAGCGGGAAAGCACATATGCCCCCGAGAGCGAAGCATAGCCCCCTGCCTGGCGGTAGCGGTTGTCGGCAGCCATGGCCTGGGGATCCTTGACGGGGTCGGTATGGTAGCGGAGATAGTCGAAGTTGCCCTTGAACCTCAGAGCAAGGGACAGGCCCTCAAGGGGGGAAAGCATAGCTGTTCCCTGCAAGAATGCACTGCAGTCCTCCTGCCTGTCGGAAGCCTTGGGGACGCCCTCGGCCCTTCTTACCACGGGACCGGGAAGGCCCCTGTCGGAACCGTAGCCGTAGGCCATCACCGACCATTGGCCATCCAACCGGGGAATCTTCCCGTCGAGCCTTGCGGTAAGGTTGGCCGAGACAATGTCCGCACTGCGACGCGTCATCACCGTATCGTAGCCTGCCACGTGCCCGAGAGGGTCGGTCCGGTACTTCCTCTGCCGGAAAGGATACTTTCCGTTGGAAGAGAGAACGGTAGCGGACAGGGTTGAACCCACAAGCGGGGAAAGGGCCTTTCCCCACCTTATGGACGGCTGGAAAGTGAACATGGACCCCATCCTGACCCTTGCCCTCAAGCCTTCATCCGATACGCCATTCCCCGGGGAAGCGACAAGATGAACAGAGGAGGCGGAAGCATATTCCCGGGCGCTCTGCAGGGTATAGGGCCTGGGTGCAGTGTACAGGGCAAGGGAAGAGAAGTCAAACGGGGAAAAGCGTCCCAGGTCTATCTGCATGTTCTGGGAATTGTCAACGGCAACCCCATCGATGAACACTCCAGTATACTCGCTTCCCAGGGAACGCACGTTCACAGTTTTCAGTCCCCCCGCCCCGCCGTAGTCCTTCACCTGGAGCGAGGTGAAGGAGCGAAGGGCATCCGCCACCGAGGGGCTGGTCCTCAGAAGGGCGGGACTTGCCACCTGCCCGTAGGAAAGGGACGGAAGGATCTTCCTTGAAAGCACTGCGGCCTCCCTCAGCGTATCAGGGCTCTCCTGACAAAAGGCAGTCCCTCCCTGGAATAAGAGAAACAGGACAGGGAACAGCAAGGTGATGGCCCTACGGAGGCGGAACCGTCCATGGGCCAGGGGGAGATATTCCACTGGAATTATTGATGAAAGAACCTGTTTCATGTCCAATTCGGGAGTGCAAATATAGGTATTTTTGTCCCCAGCGACAAAAAACACTAAATTTGCATTTTTCCGCGAAAAGGGCTCAAGCCCTTCTTTTCGGGACAACTAAGGACAAAAGAACTCACACAGAATCATAATGGACAAAAAATCTTATTCCCTGGGCATGAGCATGGCCCACAACCTCCTTCAGAGCAAGATAACGGAACTTGTCATCGAGGACTACATGAAAGGATTCACTGCAACCTTCACAGGTGCCAAGCCGGAGATTTCCTACGAGGAAGCGGCGGACATCCTGGACCGTTTCTTCGCCGAACTTGAGGCAGACCAGAAAGCGGAGCAGTCGGAGATTGCCGACGCAATGAAAAAGGAAGGACAGGAGTTCCTGAGCGCAAATGCCCTCAAGAGCGATGTCACCACCCTCCCCTCCGGGCTCCAGTACAAAGTCATCAAGGAAGGCTCCGGACGCAAGCCCTCCCGTTCCGACAGGGTGCTGTGCCACTACGAGGGACGTTTCATCAACGGTCAGATATTCGATTCCTCCTACAAGAGGAACCAGCCTGCCACCTTCGGCCTGACCCAGGTCATAAGCGGTTGGACCGAGGTCCTGCAGCTGATGAAGGAAGGAAGCCTGTGGGAAGTGTACATCCCCTACAACCTTGCCTATGGTGAGGACGGGGCCCAGGGAGCCATTCCTCCTTGCGCTACGCTGATTTTCAAGATAGAGCTCCTCAAGGTCCTCTAATCCCCCGCCCTCCGATAGTTCCATCCTATCTTTTATCCGCCACGACAGTCATGGCAGATATTTTGTCATTTATCGGGAGAGCCGACAATGAATTGAAGCAGGCCGTTATTATCGGAAAACGATGCGGCGCAGGCTTCTTTCATTCTTTTCATTCACTGGAACCGCATAACGGAAAGTCTTTCCTCCTCCCTTTGACAAATCCTGCGCCTTCACTTTCATAAACCGCACTGTTTTTCCGGGCATTTGCCGTTCTACTGAAGTTCACCGATAATTCAACAATGTTGGCGAGTCGTTTGGCAGAACCGACTGTGGGTGTTATCTTTACACCGCATCACAAGAATTGCATACAGAAGAAGGATTGCGGCAGCGTAACCAAGCTATTCTGGAAAGAAAGCTTCCTGATGTGATTATCCTCCCCCTGACCGTCAATCCCCGTCGACTTATCCCATCAACACATGACCAAGATACGATATACCTTTTACCTCGACAGTCCCCTTTCAGACAAAGGAGAATCACTCATCCATCAGTACGAGTCCTCCCGAAGTGAAATGGAGGAACTGCGCCGTGACAGCAAGGTCGCCAGGTACCTGGACCTGCAAAAGGAGGAGGTGGACCTGAAAGCGGATCTCCAGAAAGAACTGTCCTTCTCCCTGGAGGATGTACTGGAGGAGCGTGACGAAAGGGAACTGGACTTTTTCGGTTCACTCTTTGAAATCCCCCTCACCGGCAATGATGCCACCTCCAAAAGGGAACAGCTTATCCGGGAGATATCTGCCAATTCCTCTCACTGGGTGGAGCGCCTCCCCTACCATGACATTGTCACTCTCGCCTCTATGAGCTTCTCCGGCAATGACGGTGCATGGAAGGAATATTCCAATGAGGTAGTGCCTTTCCTTGAGACCTTTGGCTTTTTACGACGCTATGTAATCTGCGATAGGATGTGCGGTGTCCTTCCACGGGAACTGAAAGGCACTTTCAGCGGGGCCATGAAATATTACTTGGAAAGGCCCCGGGCAATAAAGGACATCGAGGACATCCGTCTCGCCATTCTCAACACATACGGTCTAGTTCCCCTTGATGACATGGACGATCTTCTCTCAAGATACCTTTCACTCGGGGATATCTCCCAGAAAGACGTGGATGAATCATACAATTACATCCTCATGAGAACCTACTGCTCCGGTCTCGGGAAAGATATGTTCTACCACTCTCCGCTCTTATACCTTTGCACCGAAAAAATGGAGCCCCTGCTTAAGGCGAGACTAGGCCAAAAGGACATCCCCTATAAGACCTTTTCGCTGAATGAACTCCTCTCCAACAAGGATATCTCATTCCAGGACATCGACCAGAACGAAGAAAGGTGGATGAACAAAGGATACGGTGCCGAGGAGCTGAAAACCCTGAGGAAAGCCCGCTCAAAGAATTCCGTCCGCTCATACACCCCCCAAACAGAGCCCAGAAGACTCATTCTAGTCAAAGACGACGGCAGAATTGACGACATTCTGTTGTTCTCTGCCCTTGAGCGTCTCTCTCCCTGGAGCCACTCTTCCGTTCACGAGAAGATAGCTGCGATTCTCAATTCCATCAATCCCCCGGTCGACAGGGCACAGTGCCTTAACTACTACTCTTCCGTCAGGGGCATCAACTACCACCTGAAATACGAGGCGGATAACTTGCCGTACATTATTCACAGGGCAGCAGTGGACTCGAACCTCACTGAGATCATCAGGCAGTTCAACACCAACATTCCATCTTCATCGGTTTCCGTCAGGAAAAGGACCGCCAACTTCGGGGCCTTCCTCCAGAAAACACTGGACGAGGCTCCCATCATGAGAGCTCCGTCTTTCACGTACAAAGCACTGGCCAACCTCACACTAGCAAAGCTGCCTTATTATCACAAGATGGTCCTAACCACCCTGGAGGAAGAGAAGGACACCATATTGGAACTTCTTCCCGACACTGGCGAGTCCCTACTGAATCACTACAAGGAAACCTTTGAACTTCACGATGAATTCTTCCGGAACCTGGCGACAGTGAATAAGGATGACGCCGTCAATATCCTGAGGACCCTCAGGAATAATCTCAACTTGGCATTTAAGGACCTGAGAAAAGCCATTTCAAAGACTGAGGATAAGTATTACAGGACTCAGTTCGAGAAAGTCTTCCAGATTTACTGGAAAGAATTGTTCCTGTTGTAGTCTCCCGGCCCTCTGACATTAATGCAAAGCTGGAAAAGCATGCTGAACTCTCGAAAACTTTGCCATTTGTACAGACCAAAGAATGCAATAAAACACTCAAAGTTTTGTATTTTTGCATAACCGCAAAATACACGGCCCCAATAAGACTTTGGCACACCAAAATCACCTAAGACATACTTCTTGTCGGAATCAATTTCGACAAGTTCCCATACAAGCATACCTGCCGGACCGGGAAGTGGATAAGGCAGGAACACAAAACTATAATAGCACATCCCCACGTTATAAAGAAAGACACGATCCCCGCTTATGAAAATTGAGGAGTCAATGAAAGGCCTGGTCAAGAAGGCGGCAGGAACCGGGCTCATGGTAATCATTGTTGCCGTTATAATGGTCGAGGCCATAGGACTGGTTCAGTACTATTTCTCCCAGAAGACAATCCGGGAGGAGGCTTCCAAGAGGGCTCAGGCCGAACTGGAACTGGCACAGAGCAAGATAATGGATGTCGTGAACCAGACGGAGACCGCGGTACACAACTCCATATGGGTCGCGAGATGGTGCCTCGGGACCCTGGACAGCCTGGACAGGATCCCCAGGAGGATTGTCGAGGACAACCCCATTGTGGCAGGTTCCACAATGGCACTGGTCCCTGGCTTTGACAGGAAGAACCCTCTTCGCGCACCTTATGCCCTGAGGACACCCTCAGGCATCGAGATGCGCACCCTGGCCACACCCGAGTACGACTACCCTTCCCAGGAATGGTTCACCAAGCCCATCGAAATCGGGGACGGATACTGGTCGGAGCCGTACATCGACACCGGCGGCGGGGACATAGCCATGACCACGTACTCCACCCCAATCAAGGACGAGGACGGCAACATCTGCGCAGTTCTCACCGCGGACATCTCCCTTGACTGGCTTACCGAGCTGGTCGGTGAAATTGACATCTACCCCAACGCCATCGGCGTTGTGCTCAGCCGCGCCGGGCGCATAATGGTCAGTCCCACGGAGACCCTTTCCATGCGCAGCTCCGTCCAGGAGATAAGCGCCCGCTGGACCGAGGACAAGGAAGTCTTCGATTCCATCGCCCACTCCATGCTAAGGGGGGACAGCGGCGTGATGCGCATCCACCAGAAGGGCAAAGCCAACCAAGTCTATTTCGCTCCGATGTCGAGGACCGGCTGGTCCATGTCCATTGTAATACCCGAGGGTGATATCTACAGCGGCATCCGCAAGGTAGGTGCCCTCATCATGCTCCTGCAGCTCCTTGGCATTGTCCTGCTCATCATCATCATCCGTTCATCCATCGTCAACCAGATGAAATTCAAGAAGCTCAGCGACAGCCGGGAGAAGATGGAAAGCGAGCTGAAGATAGGACGCGGCATCCAGATGTCCATGATACCGAAGATTTTCCCGCCCTTCCCCGAGAGGAAGGATATCGACATGGCAGGGTCCATCGTACCCGCAAAGGAAGTGGGCGGGGACTTGTATGACTTCTACATCAAGGACGAGAGACTGTATTTCTGCATAGGGGACGTAAGCGGCAAGGGAGTGCCTGCATCCCTTGTCATGGCCGTGACAAGAAGCCTCTTCAGGACGGTATCCGCCCACGAGAAGAGTCCGCAGAGGATAGTGACCCTCATGAACGAGAGCATGTCGGACATGAACGAGAGCAACATGTTCGTGACCCTGTTCTGCGGGGTGCTGGACCTCGTGACAGGGCACCTTCGCTACTGCAACGCCGGGCACAACCCTCCAATGCTCCTGACTGACAGGATCCAGAACCTGGACGTTGTTCCCAACATCCCCCTCGGGGTGATGCCGGAGATGTCCTTCAGGGAACAAGAGATTGACCTGAACTATGACGATGCCCTTTTCCTGTACACCGACGGGCTGACTGAGGCGGAGAACGCCGCGCATGAACTCTTCGGCGAGGAGCGGGCACTCCAGGTGCTCCACACCAGGCGCCCTTCCGATGAGCAACTGAGCGCCGTCCAGGACGCAGTGGCCACTTTCGTGGACGGGGCCCCGCAAAGCGATGACCTCACCATGCTGTTCATCCACTACCTCGCCCAGCCCGCTACCGACACCTCCGAGCAGCACCTCATCCTTCACAACAATATCCAGCAGATTCCCCAGCTGGCCGAGTTCATCGAGACCATAGCCGAGGAAATGAAGCTGGACCAGGGACTTGCGATGGGACTGAACCTCGCCCTCGAGGAAGCGGTCTCAAACGTCATCCTCTATGCGTACCCCGAAGGCTCGGACGGACTCGTGGACATCGAGGCCATCATCAGGAAGGATTCCCTTTCGTTCATCATAACCGACAGCGGCAAGCCCTTCGACCCTACTGTGGTCCCCGATGCGGACACGTCCCTCGCAGTGGAGGACCGACCCATCGGAGGACTTGGCATCTATCTTGTCAGAAACCTCATGGACGAGGTATCGTATGAAAGGAATGAAGGGAAGAACATCCTGTCGATGACAAAGAAACAATTAACCCCTAATCAATAATGCAAACGACAATAACTAAAACGCCGGGGGGCACCACAGTGCACCTCGCCGGTCGACTGGACACTCCCGCTTCGCTGGAGGTATCAAAGGAACTCGAGCCGGTAATCCAGAACGCTACCGGGGAGATTGTCTTGGAGTGCTCGGAGCTTGAGTACATATCCAGTTCAGGGCTGAGGATATTCCTTACGCTGCGAAAGGCCGCGGCTTCCAAGGGCGGCAAAGTCATAGTCAAGAATATCTCCAAGGAAATCCGCCAGGTCTTCATGATAACCGGGTTCCTGAGCCTTTTCGAGATCCAGGGTGACGAGTAACGCCCCTGGAGGGGGGACGGCTCCGCAATTGCATGACGCAGTCCCGGCCTCCATCATAAAAAGGCCTTCTTCGGTGGCGGCATCTTGCCCCCGGGACTTATGGGGCACTTAAGAATGCCAATGACCCGGACCGAGAGCAGCGGCATCCCGGCTGTCCAGTCCGCGGAGGAACTCCCGTCCACTTTCGGGCACGGGAAGATACGAATCTTCGGGGGGTACATAATGCGGACCTTCGCATTACGTGCCCCCCGAAGATTTTGGTGGAGTTGTTGAGCATTGGCTTGTTCCTATAGTACAGATCCCAGTAAGGGAACCCGCTTCTGGAAGGCATCCTCACCACGAGCGAGTTGAATACGCCAGAATCACTGTCCTGCAGTAGCTCGTGTGTGCAGAACCGGCGTCATGGTATTGCCCCTCTATCCTGATGTCCAGGGTCTCCTCCACATCCTCCAGGACATAGCGGGTGGTCTTGGAGTCCAGGACGTTGCCCGGTATGACGCAGAACCGAACTATGAGTCCCGTGTCCCTGTCCAGGACGACGGCCATCCTCATCTGGACAGAAGCCTAATCTTTGCTGGGTAACGGCCCCACTCAAACTGGAAACCTATTAGTGTTTTCGCTAAATATTTACTTGATTTCTGCTCTCAATATCCAAACAAAACAGATCCAGACTCTTATTGCGTTTTCTGCAAATCTTCAATTCCTTGGCAAGTTCTGCCCCAAGCTTTACATAATCCAATGACTTATGCTCAGAGTCAACAAATGCTTTTACTCGCTTTTTATCAGCAGAGATTAATTTGGCCAGTGTTTCCTTGGCACGGGCATGCGATGCGGTATCGCCCGCTTTATTCTCGAACAACGGAATCAACCAGGCATCAGTCTCTTCCACGGCAATGGCATAGGCAATTCTATCATGGTAAGCCTCTGCAACGAGCGTGTTGATTTTCGCAATTACATTATGGCGCAGGTACTCTGCGTATGTTGCATAGTCAACACCTTTTGTCCGTTGTGGCTCATTCACATCAAATCCCACAAGTCCACGCTCTGCCGTGTCCACGTGAACAATCAGCATGGCATCTCCCTCCAATGAGTCAAAGAATGCACCTAAGAAAGACTCATCCTTGCAACTCTCAAATACCAGCTGCCAGTTGCTGAAATTCATAGCCTGCAAATCCGTCTCATCAAAAGCCTCTTCTGGACGGAGGATGCGCATGTCAGCGCCATCGTAGCCCATCAACTTCTTTACAATGGCCTTGATAACATTGGCATCAGCAAATCCCTCTGGTATTATACCTATCCTCATAATGATCAGAACTCGTTCGGTACTCCGCCAATCATTCCATTCATCCACATCTCCGACAGTTTCATTCGCCTTTCTGATTGGGGTTTAACCCGTATCTCATTCACCCTGGTATCACCACTGTCAGAACGTTCCACTGCAAACAATCTCGTATTTGGATCCCCTAGACGCAAGCCGTCAAGTACTGCAGGATTATGGGTCGTGATGATAACCTGCTTCCCATTCTCCTCAGCCAATGCTGTCATCTCTTTGATAAGTGCCCTGCACAAACGAGGGTTAAGGCCGGAGTCTATGTTGTCAATTGCAAAAAACATGGGTGTAGCCTTACTTGTCATCAGCACTAAATAGAAGAGCAGAATCAGTGCACCTTCATTGGCGTTCTCTGCAGAAAAGAATTTGTTCTTTTTCTGCATATACCGGTCATTGAAGTATAGATTGGAGTTACTTCTACCCAATTTATAACCACGATATTTCATCTCTCCTTCGGTGTCATACACTAAATCGTCCAGCCAAGTTATATATCGTTTTGCTATTCGTTCCACCTGTGAGATTTCCGCCTTTGACATCTGATACATCAGGACATCCAGCCCTTCGCCATGCAGACCTATAGGAAACAACTTTGAAGCTGAAGACAGGCCCCGGAGAGCATCAATAGAAGGAGAGTAAATCAAGTAACGAGAATACTGCGATTCAAAAACTTCAGGAGACACGTTACTTTCCAGATTTACAGACGTATAAGCCCCCCAAGGGGTATAAATACTATCCTCATCCTTTTTCGTTATCGTATATCTTACAAAACCGTCCTCATTCTCAAACCGTAACTTGATAGCGCGGGATGCCACCTTACCATAGAAAGAATTGACCATCAGTTCTGGCATGGCGATTCTGATCCCTCTCTGAGCCATACTGGCCAATTCTATGGTATTTCCATTCTTTGCTGCCACAATACCGATAGCCTCCAGAATGTTCGACTTCCCTGAACCATTGGCACCAATCAGAACATTCAGCCTCCCAAGTTCAAGGTCCACCTTGTCAATGGACTTGAAATTATTTATTACTATCCTATCTATCATAACAACAGCTATTATTTTGCAATATTATCGATTCTTCTTCACTTTTATTCGTGAATTTTCTACAGCCCGGTAAAGTCTTTCACCTTAAACACCCTTCCGATTCTATCAAAATATGGTGGAATCGATTATTTTTAAGCTTGAGTCCACTTTAAAAAGTGGCAATTTTGAGTTTGATGTGACGGGCCTGACCGGAAAAAACCGGAATATTCCCGAAAAAATAAAAATATGACACGCT
>CAJOLJ010000073.1 GCA_905235445.1 uncultured Bacteroidales bacterium | reverse complement strand
AAGCTACAGGCACTCGCCTGGGAGCGAGAAGAAGAGAAGAAACAATGTGGAAGCGACCGTCTCTTCCATCGTCAGCGAACTTGACGGCGACAAGACGAAATATAGGGGAATCTGGAGAAACCAGCTCTATTTTTCGTGTCGGTGTATAGGGATCAACGCACGGAGAATCGAACTTCACGTCTCGAACAAGAGCCGCAAAGGGAAGAGGCAGGTAGCCGCTTAGGCTAAAGTAACTCCGATTCTTCATCCTTTTTTTGTTGTGCTGACAAGGTCAGCTGGGGGGAGTAGTGTAAAATTTTTCCGATAAAACGTTTTATATGCTCTTTTTCTTGGTTTTCTCCCGGTATGGTGCCGCCTTTGCGCAAACAGAGGCTTTAATACAACCATCTTCATCGAGTTAACTACTCAAGATATCAAAAACTGATTATTTTAGCACATATAAATTTGTGGCCTTCAATGGTTCGCAGTAAAAAAAGCATTTTTTACGTTTCACTCACTTATATCCTTATAAGAAACTTATAGAGCAAGACAACCTTCCCTCCATCATGTCCTCGTACAATGCCGTGAACAAGGTCCCCACTTCAGCAAGCGAGTTCTACCTGGACACCCTTGCCCGCAGGACCTACGGCATGAAAGGCTACGTTACCGGTGACTGCGCAGCCATTGAAGACATATACACCGGGCACTATTACCGCCAGACCGCAGAGGAAGCTACTGCGGAAGGGCTCAAGGCCGGAGTGGATTCCGACTGCGGAAGCGTGTATCAAAGATATGCCATAAGCGCCCTTGAAAAGGGCCTCATCACCATGGCTGACATTGACCGCGCCCTCGTGAACATGTTCACAATACGGATGAGAACCGGTGAGTTCGACCCTGAAAGCAAGGTCCCCTACACAAAGTATCCCACTTCCATGGTGAACTCCCCCGCCAACCAGGCCCTCGCTGCCGAACTCTCCGAGAAGACTCCCGTTCTTCTGAAAAACGACAAGATGGACGGCAAGTCCCACCCTATCCTTCCACTCCGCGCAGATGAACTTCACTCCATAGCCTTCATCGGCCCCCAGGCCGACGACGTGGAACTGGGCCCCTACTCGGGTCGCCCCGAGCAGAGTGTTATGATATCACCTTACAAGGCAATGAAAAGCTACATCGAGAGTAACCATCTTCCCATCACGCTAAGCCTTGCCAACGGTGCCAACATCCGAAGCAAGAGCAACCTCCTGTACATCGGATACTTCGAGCTCAAGAAATCCGATGGCACCACTAGGAGGTATGACGCCACAAAGTTCAGTTCCTCCTCGGAGGGCATAACCGTAGGTTCCGGCATGGGTGACGAGGAACAGGTAAGAAGCATAGACGACGGTTCATGGACTGCCTATGACAACATAGACCTTACCGACGTGGAGAGCATAACGGTGAGCGTGAACATCCCCACCGAAGGCGGCATTGTCGAGGCCAGGGTCTCTTCCCCCGAGGGGAACCTCATTGCCACGATCGATGCCACTGCGGCCTCAGGTGCACGTGTGGGTGGAGTCTACGGACAGACCTCCCCGATGGAGGCCAAGGTTCTAAGACTTGGCCTAAACGAGGCACAGACTCTCTACCTTGTCTACAAGGCCCCGACCGATGCCCCTATCGATGAAGAGACCATTTCTGTGGCCAGGAATGCTGATGTAGCCGTAGTGTTCGTCGGGACTGACGAGCATACCGCCACTGAGGAGGCAGACCGACTGACCCTGCTTCTACCGGGGAACCAGCTTGACCTCATAAAGGCAGTTAGCGCAGTGAACAGGAACACTATCGTTGTGATGCAGACCCTTGGCTGCGTCGAGGTGGAGGAGTTCAAGGACCTCCCGTCCATCCCGGGCATCCTCTGGACAGGCTACAACGGCGAGGCCCAGGGAACTGGGATCACCCACATCCTCTTCGGGGAAGCCACTCCCGGCGGGAAACTCAATGCCACCTGGTTCAAGACTGTCCATGACCTCCCCCACATCACCAACTATCACCTTCGTGGAGGTGAGGGTTTCAATGGCAGGACTCTGTGGTATTTCAATAAGGCGGTATCATATGAGTTCGGCTACGGTCTTTCATACACCACATTCGAGTATTCCAACTTCACCGTGTCCAAGTCCAGGATCACCCCCGACGACAAAATCGTCATAAGCGTGGATGTAACCAATACCGGCTCCTACGACGGTGACGAGGTGGTCCAGGTGTACATGACAACGCCCGACTCCCCCGCTTCCCTCCAGAGGCCCATAAAGAGGCTCAAAGGGTTCAAGAGAGTTACCGTTCCCCGTTCACAGACGAAGACCGTGGAAATCCCCATTGACTGCTCGGACCTCTGGTTCTGGAACATGGAGGGGGAGAGGATGACTTATGACCAGGGCCGCTACGTCTTTGAAATCGGTTCCTCCTCAAAGGACATAAGAGGATCTGTCACTTCCGTCATGAGCGGCAGTCTCTCCCCAAGGGTGAAGACAGTCGTGGCTGACTGCGGAGTAAGTGTGCTTCGTGGAGGTGAAAGCGCCAAGGTAAGGGTTACTGCAGCCATGAATGACGATAGTTTCTATGACATTGGCAAAGCCCAGGTCACCTATGTCAGCAACAACCCTTCGGTTGCCTCTGTATCCCCTGACGGGAAGATCCTCGCCAAATCCATGGGCGTTGCTACCATAACTGCCAAGGTAACAATTAACGGGGAGACTAAGAGCGATGACTTCGCTCTTAAGGTCATGCCTGACCTAAGTCTTGCCACCCTTACGGTGGATGGCAAATCCATCCTGAAGGATGGTGTATCGCAGTACTGCTTCGTAAAGCCCCTGGGGGCCAAGGCACCTATAGTGGATGCTACAAGTGTCGATCCTTCCATATCCGTTGACATCACCCAGGCTGCCGGTGTACCCGGCACAGCCGTTGTCACGCTTACCGACTATGTCACCCTCGACAGGAAGACCGTAACCGTCAACTTCGGTCCCAAGGCCATAAGTGACGAGTTCTCTTCCCTCGGGTCCCAGTGGAAATGGCTAAGGGAAGACCCCAAGGGATGGTCTCTTACTGAGAATCCTGGGCAGCTCACCCTCACCGCCGGTGAAGGAGACATCCTGGGAGAGAAGAACAAGGCAGGCAACATCCTTCTCCAGGATGCCAACACGGACTGGGTGGCGGATACCAAGGTCCGCTTCAGTGCCACTCCTTCGATGCCCTCCCAGAACGCAGGCATCCTCTCATATCAGGATGACGGGAACTTTGTGAAGTTCGTCTACGGTGCCCCCGCCATGGGAAGAGGACGAAGGCAGATGGGAGGCCCGGGGACTCTCCAGCTGGTAATCGAAGAGAACGGCAACTCCAAGCAGCCCATTTCATTCAGTATGGAAGGGATAATCAAGGAGGACAACACACTCTATCTTAGACTTGAAAAGAAAGGAGAGCACTACACAGGTTACTATTCCCTGGACGGGAAGAAGTACGTGAAGGCAGTTGAGGGAGATTCGGTTCTTAAGGACATCAAGGCAGGCCTTATCACCTGCAACGGGGAACTTCCCGCCATGTTCGCCCGCTTCATGCAGATGGGAAGGCAGGCAGCAGGAGCACCTGAGGTGCCTTCAGCTCCTTTCAAGGCCACGTTTGATTTCTTCAGGATCAAATCAACTTCTTCAAAATAGGCTCTCACCTAAATAGCCCACATCACCTTTTCACCTCCTTTGCAGGATGCACCTTCATAAAGCATACACTTCCTTTCTTATCCTCCTGGCCATCCTCCTCACACTTGGCCGGGAGGACCTTTATGCCTACAGGGATGCCTGTCCCTGGAAAGGAGGCTTCGCTGCCGTAGGTGAAGGAGGAAGGGTGGACTTCTTCTCCCCGACCGGGGAAAAGACCTCCTCCGCCTTTTTCCCCGGGGAGCAGTTCACCTGCATCCTCCAGTGGGAGGAAGAGCTCATCCTCGGAGGAAGCTCACTATGCCGCTATGACGGGCAGCAGATCGAGAAAATTGACTTCCCCCTCCAGGTAAGTGCGATAAGCATCTTTAGGGGAAGTCTCATAGTAGCATCCCACTCCCCCACCGCCCCAGGCGGGAAACTATTCTGCTTCACTTCCACAGGTACCCTTTCCTCTGTCACTTCGCCAAGTGGGTCCTCCTCGTCAGGAAAGCCCTACCTGGAACTTCCCGTACCTGCCAGAGATGAAATCATCTCCATCTCCTCTTCATCCCAGGACATATACGCCGTCACGAAGCAGGGAGAGATTCTTCATTCCCGGGACCTGCGATCATGGAGGGTGAAGGATTTCAACGAGGAGTACAAAGGGTTCTACCCGACTCTTCAGATTGCCTCCGTCGCAGTCGGAGAGTATTCGGTAGCCATCGCGGGGACCGATGAAAGAGGGGCCCCTGCCGTCTATACCTCGACCCTTGGGAACATATGGAACCACAGGACTCTTTCATATACGGAGAGAGGGACACCCCTATCCTTGGAGGCGCAGCCTCTTTCCATCATCTACGACACTGAGGCGGACCGCTACCTCCTTCTTTGCCGGGAAGGAACCATACTGACACTTCCTTCATGCTCCCACTGCAACCGTCTGTACCACTTCCCCGCCAATGAAATCTTTGACATCGTACAGACAGGTCAAGGATCATACTTTGCCGTAGGAGCCGATTCGTATGCGGGAGTGATACAACTGGACTGAGGCGCTGAAGCAGTGGAATACAGGCGTTGAATCCGGTAATGTTCCATTTCCGATTCAAATCGGGACTCCCTCTATAATGCACACAAGACAGTGCTGTAGTTCTATTGGACCTCAAACTTAAAAGAGCGTTGATGTCTTTGTTCTATGCGAGCACTATCCCACAGGGATGCCAAAGGCTACAGATACTTAAGAATTTTTCGACTCCTATCGCAGCTGCCCTCATGGTGACCTCAACCACAGGGGCGGCCAAAGCTAAAGTTTCATGATGAGCTGGTTCCACAGAAGGTACAGAGCCTGACGCACATTCTGATGGCTGGCAGTCGTTACGACTACCAAATCCTTGTCGGGCAAGAGGATTATGTATTGGCCCTGCGCTCCGTCTGCACGGACCGCATTGCCACGGCAACACCACATCTGGTAGCAATAGCCCTGGCCCCAGAGGTCATCCTTGAGACGCTCGGCGTACTTGTCAGCCTCGTCAGCCCTGATTTCCCCGGGGAAAGAGGGGCCCTGCCTGGAGGTAGCTTCTTTCACCCACTCCGATGAGATAAGTTGCTTTCCGTTCCATTTGCCGCCGTCCAGAAGCAGCTGGCCGAACTTGGCCATGTCCTCTGTCTTAATGTACAGGCCCCATCCCCCGGTATTGATTCCCTGGGGACTTTCCTGCCACTGGGGCTTGTCGATATGGAGAGGCTCGAACAGACGAGGGGCCAGATAGTCGACAATCTTCTCGCCGGTCACCTTCTGGACAATGGCAGACAGGACATAGGTTCCCATGCTGTTGTACGTGAAGAAAGTTCCTGGCTTATGTACAAACGGGGCGGCAAGGAACTGCCGGACCCAGTCTCCCTCACCCTGGCGACTGATGCGGGGTTCCGTGTCATGGCCTCCGCTCATGGTGAGCAGGTCCCTTACGGTAACCTCACGAAGGTTGCCGTAGCATTCTTCGGAAAGAGAGTCCTTCGGAGGAAGTTTGTCAGGAAAGAAGTCAGCAACCTTGTCGTCCAGTTTGAGAAGGCCCTCCTGTACGGCGAACCCGACTGCGGTGGCGGTGAATGTCTTGCTCACCGAATGCATGACGTGCGGCTTGTCTGGGGCTCCGTCCCCGAACCACTGTTCGAACACGACTTTGCCGCCTTTGAGGATCATGAGGCTCTCGACATTGACGGAGGAATCCTTGAAGGCCTGGATGTAGCTGCGGGCCGCAGCCTCAATCCCGGGAGGGGTCTGTGAACGGGGAAGGTCCACAATGGGCCTAGGGCCGCATGCGGATAAAAGTGCTGCCGCCCCGAGCAGCAGAAGTGGAAGCAGGGGTGTAGGTGTTTTCATAGCGAGTCTGTTTTCCAGGTGTGAAGTGTGTGTGAAATGATCCAATTAACTTTTGTTATGAGAACTCTGGCAAAGATAGTGACAATGGAAGGTTTTTCTCACACCCAGGGGTATCATTCTGTGATTCTATACTTATCAGCACTTCTGACAGAGGTTGTAACATTCTCCATACATAAACCTTATCACCCCTTCCTGCACCAAATGTCTTGAAGAATGTATAGTGATAAAGAACTGTTCCCAAGTCCAGGTTTCTCGAACATAAAATACAGAAAGCAGCGGATTGTGGGTTTACGAATTCTCTTTCTTTGACATGGTATTGTAGAAAGCAATGCGCGCATCCTCTCGTTTTCGCAATACTGCAAGGCCGCTTTGCAACAGTGGCTGTATACGTTCTGCCAAAACAAACATATTGGTTGAGAACAACGAAGGAATGGCAGAGGCATCTTCCGCATAGGTGGCCCTTGCATTCGTTATGTTCGTCTCTATGTCATAGAGTGCCTTCGTCGGATTCACACCACCTGTTTGCGTATGCACAAATGTCTTGACGGCAGAGCTCAGTGCATCGGGATTGGCTGGTGCCACAAAACCTTCGAACTTGTCTGTCCGCTTGGAGTAATAGAGCCACACCTCGAAACAGGGGTTGCTCACCATCATCCTGATGCCTTGAGACTCCAACCGCGGCTTGAACGCAATGATATGCGGCATAAAGACATCAACATCTGTTACAACGTAATACTGGTCGGGCTGATCTTCGCTGGCAGACTCGCGATAGGCCTTCGTCTCCATCTCTGCGTATGTAAACACTCTCGGTTCGTGCTTGGCATAATATCGGTCTTCGGGCAGTATCTTGAGCTTCAGCAACGGGAAGAGTGAGGGATTAATTGTCACCAACTTGAAATAGTCGGGTTCTCTTACATTGCCCCCCGAGAAAATGACCACAAAGGCTTTGGGCGGTACAACACCATCGCCCTTTCTATAGCCCAACTCTGTAACTATGGTCGGTTTCGCCTCCTCGGTGGATGACGGCCTTGTCTTCTTTGCCCCTCCCGCCTCCTTGAATGCATCGCCTTTACTGTATTCCATGCTCAGCATCCTTTTCGTACAGCCCAATATCAGGGATACCACCAAAACGGCCCTCTCGGTAGCCATGCTCCACGTTGATGGTGCCATGAATCTTGTAGTCGTTGAAACTGCTCAAGACGGACGAACCATACTTCTTCTCCACTTTCCACATCTCATCGACACGCATCAGTAACTGCTGGTTCATCAGTCGGGTCTCATGGGTGGTGAATATGAGCTGCCCCGTGGAATTACTCTCAGCATAGAAGCGTATCAGCTCAAAGATGAGCTCTGAGTGGAAACTGTTGTCTATCTCGTCTATCACCACCACACGACCGTTCTTAATAGCTTCATAGATGAGCGGTATCAGCGTAAGCAGACGGACGGTGCCGTCGGACTGGCTGTCTATGTCCATATAACCATGATGCCCGTCTATGCCTTTCTCTCGGAAGAGGAACTCCTGTACTACCTGTTTGCCATCTTTCTTCACGATATTAAACTCGTTACGGCGGTCTTTCTGCCCGGCAAGCAGCTTATAGCCATCGGGGATGACCACTCCGCCACGGGTAGCTTTGGCGAAGTTGCGTCCGTTTTTTGTCTCTAACCATTTGTTGAATTCGAGCTCTTTCACCTCCAAGCCTTCGTTAACCTTCAGCCATACAAGCAGGTTGTTGGTAAAATCAAGCAATGGCTTGTTCTCACTGAGCATGGCAATCAAGGTGCTGATCTGATAGTCAAGCGTAGCAACGGTGAGAGTGTCGGAAAACCAACAGAACACCTCAGCCACCTCCTCCCCACCCAGCACGGGGAAATCTCTGTTGAGCGACAACACGGAAGAGCGGCTGCTCTTCTCCAACAAGGCATTCGAGGATTCCTTGTTTATTACCGCCGGTCCCTCGATAACAGTCCCGGAACGGTGGAAAAGAAGTCTGTTTTCATCCCTGCCAAGTCCAGAAAGCCACAACGTCTCGTCAATGTTTCCATTTATCATAACCTTATAGATGTAAGTTCTTCCTCTCTGGAATTCAACCATCAGCTCGAACGGGCGGTTGTCATCGGAAGAAAGACTGTAGCGATAGTCCTCAAAATCTGCACGCCGATGAAAGTCCTTATCGGTAACAAAAAACTTCAAAAACTGAAAGGCTTTAATCAGATTCGTCTTGCCAGAGGCATTGGAACCATACACGGCTGCCTCCTTCAGCAGGGGTATAACACCATCAGTATAGATATGACTTGTGAAATGTTCTCGCTTAGGATTGGGAAACATATCAAAAACGGTCTCGTCATAAAACGAGAGGAAATTTTTCATTATCAGTCTTAACAACATAATTCTTGTTATTTTTCAATGCAAAAATACAAAAATTATATATTGCGTGAGAATTTCACGTGGATTTTTCACGTAAACATCATCAAAAAGCATGGCTTTAACTTTAAGGTCTTTAGTTAGTCTTATTAAAACAACTTGCCCTAGGTGGATGCTCAGTTGATGAGCCGTTGGGACATCCACACAGGTTTGCGGAGATTCGCTTTTAATGGTGTCTGGAACAATGCCCTCAACAAGCATGGCAGCGGTTTCATCAATACGACCTTGTGCCATTGACAGACAGAATACTTATGCAACCGACGAGGACAAGATAAAAGAGATCGTCAACAGAAGTATTTCGAACGACGAAAGATAGCGGTGGCCAAGAATAATTCTTCCGGCCAAGCCATAACAGTTACAGGAATAGACAACCCTTATGAAGTAGCCAAGATGCTGGAGTATCCTCCAGGCAATTGACACTATACCACGTACAATACCCAGGACATGTTGAAGAAGCAAAATGATATAAGATTCATAATCAGGGAGATGAAAGAGGAGGAGTATCCCCTGTTGGAAGAGTTCCTGTACCAGGCGATATTCATCCCGCCCTCCTACAAGGAGCAGGTGCCCCGGGACATCATCTACAGGGATGAACTCTACCGTCACATCAACGCCTTCGGGACTCTCCCCGATGACATCTGCCTTGTGGCGGTGAAAGACGGGAAGGTGGTCGGCGCAGTCTGGTCCAGGACAGTGGAGGAATACGGTCACATCGATGAGAGGACTCCGTCACTGTCGATATCGGTGCTTGGGACCTACCGTTCCCAGGGAATCGGGTCCGCTCTTCTGGAGGAAATGCTCTCGGTCCTTAAGGACAGGGGATACGAAAGAGTGTCGCTCTCCGTCCAGAAGGAGAACTACGCGGTCTCGATGTACAGGAAGGCAGGCTTTGAAGTCATCGGGGACGGTGCCGACAGTTCAGAGTGGCTGATGATAAGATCCCTTGACAACAAATCCCGCTGACAACAGGAAGCGGAACCTAAACTACGCAGTGTTCTGCGTTCTGCGTACTCCACAGGACTTCCTGCATTCCTCGTGGAATCTTCGCTACCGCAGTTTCTCTGACTGGGCCCTATGCTCCAGAACTTAGTCATGACAAGGGGGTACGGGCGGAGCCCATCCAGTTAACAGGAGAGCGCCTTTTCACATGGGGGCTCTTTTCATCAGCGATTAAAACAATTACTTATCAATTAAAACATTATAATTGTTTATTTTTCATCTTTTTTAAGTTTAGTTCTTTATCTTTGTCTATACAGCTATCATATCCCCGCTTCCCTATCGAAGCCCCGTAAACCATTAGGTACGCCTCTTTGGTTTGCCCGAAGAGCGAAACGAACTGAAGACTCTATAGACGAAGATGAAAAACACCACCCGCCAGGCGTTTTCCTTCTACCGTTCCTTCACAGGGAAAGTATCTTCCCTAAGGAAGGGACTTGGAAGACCCCTTACCTATACGGAGAAGATTCTCTTCTCCCACCTTTTCAGTGAGGAGGACATCTGTCCTGCTCCCCTCAGAGGTTCATCATACCTCAACTTCTCCCCCGACCGTGTAGCCATGCAGGATGCCACGGCCCAGATGGCACTGCTGCAGTTCCTCAATGCCGGGAAAGAGAATGTCTGTGTCCCTGCCTCCATTCACTGCGACCACCTAATCGTAGCGGACAAAGGAGTAGGTGAGGACCTCCCTGCAGCCAAAAGCGCCAATGCGGAAATCTACTCCTTCCTCCATGACGTGGCCCGAAGGTACGGGATTGATTTCTGGGGCCCGGGAGAAGGCATCATCCATCAGATTGTGCTGGAGAATTACGCCCTGCCAGGCGGTATGATGATAGGGACGGATTCCCACACGCCCAATGCAGGAGGCCTCGGCATGGTAGCGATAGGAGTAGGAGGAGCGGATGCCGTGGACGTGCTTACAGGCCAGGGCTGGGAACTGAAGGTCCCAAGGATTGTGGGAGTCCATCTTACAGGAAGACTCTCCCCCTGGGCCTCTCCCAAGGATGTCATACTGCATATCCTCTCAAAGCTCACAGTGAAAGGCGGCACCAACAGGATATTCGAGTATTTCGGGGAAGGCGTGAAGACAATATCCGCAACCGGCAGGGCCACCATCTGCAATATGGGAGCGGAACTCGGTGCCACTTGTTCCCTGTTCCCCTATGACGGGAACACCAAGGACTATCTCATAGCCACCGGACGGGAGGATGTCGCAGCTTTATGTGAGGGCGTATCGGAGGACCTTCGCGCTGACAAGGAAGTCTACGACTCCCCTTCAGAGTTCTTCGACGAAGTCCTGGACATTGACCTGTCGGGGATTCTGCCAAGACTTGCCGGTCCCTTCACCCCCGATGCTGGTAGGGACATATCTCAAATCAAGCAGTACCTTGAGGACAACGGCTATCCTACGGAGCTTTCCGTAGGACTGGTTGGGTCCTGCACGAATTCCAGCTACGAGGACCTGCTGCGGTGCTCTAGCATCCTCTCGCAGGCCCTTGATAAGAACATCCCCATCCGGTCCAGGCTTCTTGTGAACCCCGGGTCGGAGAGGATCCTCAGGATAATGGAGAGGGAAGGTATACTTGACATTTTCAAGAGGGCGGGTGCCACCATCATGACCTGTGCCTGCGGAGCGTGCATCGGGCAGTGGAACCGCTACGCATCTCCCTCGGAAATGTCCCGCAACTCGATTGTGACTTCCTTCAACCGCAATTTCCGGTCCCGTGCCGACGGCAATCCCGATACGTTCGCATTCATTGCCTCCCCCGAGATGGTATGCGCCCTTTCCATCGCTGGACGCCTTGATTTCAACCCCATCACCGATACCCTGACGGACGGTGAGGGAAACCCTGTCATGCTTACCCCTCCCTGCGGAAGTCCACTGCCAAAGGACGGGAAGCTGCCCTCACCGGGGGACGGAGGCGGCGACACCTGCATTGGCTGCGCCCCCGATCCCGGTGTGGAGATTTCCGTATCACCTTCATCAAAGAGGCTTCAGCTTCTACTCCCCTTCCCCCGCTGGAATGGAAAGGACATAGAGGGGGCCGCCCTTCTTATCAAGGTCCAGGGCAAATGCACTACCGACCACATTAGCCAGGCCGGCAAGTGGCTTCGTTTCAGGGGACATCTGGAGAACATTTCGGAGAACTTCCTCATGGGGGCTACAAACTCATTCAGCGGCAAGGCCGACTCTGTCCTAAATCCCTTCACTTCATCCTATGACAGGGTATCCGCCGTGGCCAGGTCCTGCAGGGACGCAGGCACAGGCAGCATAGTCATAGCGGAGGAGAACTACGGCGAAGGCTCCAGCAGGGAGCATGCAGCCATGGAAGCGAGGTTCCTGGGAGTGCACGGGGTAGTGGCGAAGAGTTTCGCAAGAATCCATGAGACCAACCTCAAGAAACAGGGAGTGCTCGCCCTCACTTTCAAGGATCCCGCCAAGTACGCTCTCGTAAGGGAGGATGACACCCTGTCCATAGTTGGACTGGAGAGTTTCTCTCCCCTTTCACCGCTCTTGCTTATTCTTCACCACAGTGACGGAAGCAGTGACTCAGTAGAAGTATCACACACCTACAATGACCTCCAGATAGAGTGGTTCAAGGCCGGAAGCGCACTTAACTACCTGCGGGAGAAGGAAAGGTAAAACAAGAAGAAGGAAAGAGACTACTATGGACAAGATTGAGAAAAAGGGTGGGATCCTCATTGTTCCTGACCACGTCATAATACCATTCATCACCGGGGACGGCATCGGGAAGGAAATCACCCCTGTCTGCCTCGGGGTCGTTGATGCAGCAGTGAACTCCGCCTATGGAAGTGGCAGGTCCATCCTCTGGCAGGAAGTCCCTGCGGGGCAGGACTGCTTCGAAAAGAGAGGGACCTATCTTCCCGATGAGACGCTACAGGCATTCAAAGAGTACCTCGTGGGACTCAAGGGTCCTCTCATGACCCCCGTCGGAGGGGGCATCCGATCCCTTAACGTAGCCCTTCGCCAGACTCTCGACCTTTACGTATGCCTTCGTCCCGTAAGGTACTTTAGCGGTGTGGCCTCCCCCGTAAGGCATCCAGAGAAAGTTGACATCTGCGTGTTCCGTGAGAACACAGAGGACATCTACGCAGGTATTGAATGGGAAAGCGGCTCACCCCAGGCTAGGAAGTTCGGGAACTTCCTTCGGAATGAAATGGGAGTAAGCAAAGTCCGGTTCCCGGATAGTTCCGCCTATGGTGTGAAACCAGTCTCGCGAGAAGGGTCAGAAAGGCTCATCCGCTCTGCCATCCAATACGCCATCTCCCACAATAGGCCCTCCGTCACCCTTGTCCACAAGGGGAACATCATGAAGTTCACGGAAGGTGGATTTCGGGCCTGGGGCTATGAACTTGCCCAGCGGGAATTCGGGCAGTACATTGATTCCGGAGCCCTTCGCATCGATGACTGCATCTGTGACGCTTTCCTCCAGAACGCTCTGCTCACTCCCGAGAAATACTCTGTCGTTGCCACCCTTAACCTCAACGGTGACTACATCTCCGACATGCTGGCAGCCCAGGTGGGTGGAATCGGGATATCACCCGGGGCGAACATAAACTACGAGAGCGGCCATGCCATATTCGAGGCCACCCACGGTGTAGCCCCTGCCATAGCGGGCAAAGACATAGCCAACCCTTCATCCATCATACTGAGCGCCGCCATGATGCTTGACTACATGGGATGGAGTGAGGCGTCCAGCATTATCACCGATACATTGGCACAGGCATTCAGGCAAGGAATCGCCACCCCCGATATCGCATCCTCCCATGAAAACGGCCACGCAGTAGGGACAAAGGAGTTCGGACGAAAACTCATATCCCTCATGGACTCCAAGTGAGACCACTTCCCCATTGTAGACAAAACGAACTTACAAAGAAACCATCCTCCCCACAATGAACAAAGACTACCTGGTATACAAACTGGCCGATGACATCAAGTCGGCATGCAAGATAGACAGTTCCCTTTTCACCGAGTACGGAGTGAAACGGGGACTTCGCAACGAGGACGGGTCCGGGGTCCTCGTGGGACTCACCAACATCGGGAACGTCGTAGGGTACGAACGTCAGGATGACGGTACTCTCAAGCCCATAGACGGAAAACTCTTCTACCGTGGCTATGAGCTCAAGGACCTGGTGGCTCCCCTACTGGCTTCCCGCCAGAGGTTCGCTTTCGAGGAAATCGCTTATCTTCTGCTGTCCGGGAACCTCCCCGACAGCGAGCAGCTGCAGTCCTTCTGCGAACTTCTCAACTCCAAGATGGCCCTTGACCACCGCTCCCTTGTGCATATCATCGACCTTGAAGGCTCCAACATCATGAACATACTGTCCAGGTGTGTCCTCGAGATGTACACATTCGATCCCAACCCCGATGACCTCTCACGTGACAACCTGATGAGGCAGTCAGTGGACCTCGTGGCGAAGTTCCCCACCATCATAGCGTACGCATACAACTGCTACCGTCATTCCCAGCAGGGACGCGGCCTTGATATCCGCCATCCCAGGGAGGACCTGTCCCTCTCGG
>CAJOLJ010000072.1 GCA_905235445.1 uncultured Bacteroidales bacterium | reverse complement strand
CTGAAAAATTGGCTATATCAGGAACAAAAGATATGCTTGTAGAATTAATAAAAAATAACTCTACTTTTTATTTAATTATTTTATTCACAGTTAATACTTATCCGGGTCTTCAGGGATGATCCGGAGGTGGTGGACATCGGAAGTGTGGCACTTAGGTGGCAGATGGCTTCACTTCCGCTTTGCGCCGTCATCATGTACACCAACATGATGATGCAGACGACAAGAAGACCGGTGCAGGCAAACATACTTGCAGCTGCAAGAAGCGGCATCTTTTTCATTCCCCTGATTCTCCTACTTCCTCGTAGGTTCGGACTTATGGGGGTGCAGATGTGCCAGACATGGTCGGATGTGCTATCCTTCGTCCTGGCAGTGGTTATTGCGATAGGCGGTTTCAGGACAATGGGAAGGGGTGCGCCCATCCCTTCCGAGTCCACCAAATAGAAATAGAAAGACCCCGCAGCTGCGGGGCCTTTTCGATAGTAATCAGTTCTTTTCCTTTATGGGGTCATCGTACTGGTCCTGCAACCGTTCGAGTTCATCCATAAGTTCCCTCGTGACTTTTTCCGTACCGGCATTTCCGTAGATGTTGTGCATCTGAAGGGGATCTTCCTTCAGGTCGAAGAGTTCCCACTCATCGACATCATTGTAGAAGTGCATGAGTGAATATCTTTCCGTACGCACTCCGTAGTGACGCCTCACAGCATGCTCCGCAGGGTACTCGTAGTAATGATAGTAAAGGGACCGTCTCCAGGAGGATGGCCTCTTTCCCTTGAGAAGCGGCAGGAAACTTTCGCCCTGGATATCATCGGGGATGGGAACTCCCGCAAAATCGAGGATGGTGGGAGCGTAATCGATGTTCTGGACAAAGGCGTCAATGTCATTGGACTGCCGCCCGAAGGAAGTGGGGGCGTAGACCTTGGTCATTGACCGGGGGGCCTTGTTTCCTCCCGGCATTCTCACCAGAAGCGGTGTCCGGAAACTCTCCTCGTACATGAACCTCTTGTCGAAGAACCCGTGCTCCCCCATGAAAAAGCCCTGGTCGGAGGTATAGATGACAAGGGTGTTGTCAAGCAGTCCGTTTTCCTTCAGGTACTCATACACCCTCCCGATGTTGCGGTCGACGGAGTGTATCACCGAGCAGTAGTCCCTCATGTAACGCTGGTATTTCCACTCATAGAGGTCCCGGCCCTCCAGGGAGTCTTTCTTGAACTTCTCGATGATGGGGTCATAATAGGCATCCCAGAGGGCCTGCTGGGCGTGGTCCATCCTTCCGCTCACCACTTCCCCCTCGGGGAGGTCCTGGCGGTACAGGCTGCGTCCGTAGGACTCCAGGTCGGGATTGTCGGGGGTGTGTATTTCACCCTCCTTGTCCGCCATCTTGAGGTCATAGATTACGTTCATGTCCTTTATGACGCTCATTTCCTGGAGTGCCGCTACCGGCCTCGTTGCGTAGTCGTCGTAAAAGGTACCGGGCAGAGGATAGGTTACGTCGTCATAGATTCCGAGGTCCTGCGTATCCGGCATCCAGCTTCTGTGCGGGGCCTTGTAGTTCAGGATGAGGAAGAAAGGCTTTTCCTTGTCCCTACTGTCCATCCACTGCATCGCCACGTCCGTTGTGATGTCGGTACTGTATCCCCGACGGGTGAGGCGCTCCCCGTTCCTGATGAAAACGGGATTGTAGTAGTCGCCCTGTCCAGTGAGGATGTCCCAGTAGTCAAACCCGGTTGGGTCGCTCACGAGGTGCCACTTGCCTACCATTGCAGTCTGGTAGCCGGCTGCGCCGAGCAGTTTTGGAAGGGTCTGCTGGCTTCCGTCGAAGATGCCGTGCTCATTGTTCGTGAACCCGTTCTTGTGGCTGTGCTTTCCCGTAATCATGCAGGCCCTCGAGGGACCGGACAGGGAGTTTGCCACGAAGGAGTTCGTGAAACGTGCCCCCTCGTCTGCGAGGCGGTCGATGTTGGGCGTGGAAATGAAGCGCCTGTCATAGGCGCTGATGGTCTGGTAGGAATGGTCATCGCACATGATGTAGATTACATTCATGGGTCCTGCCCTTTCCTCATCCTTCACTGTGCAGGAGCCTGCGGCCATGAGTGCCGAGGCTCCCGAGAGTGCAATCAATAGTCTGTTGTTTAAAGATGTCATCCTGTCGGTGGGTATAGTCCTGCAAATATACGATTACCAACCGGGATTCTGTTCCTATGATGCCCACCCCGGACTGGTCGGGGACCTTGCCGGTGAGCGTTCCCGAATGGGCCTGTCCCAAGAATGTGGCACAAGATAGCAGGAATGTCAGTTTATAGAAAAATCATTATGATAGAAGAAGAAGGTGGCTTGTCGGGAATGATTTTATTTTAATGAATTATTTTATAATGCGCTCTTGTTTATGGCTAATTTTTCTAACAGGCCAGACTTCACTATCCTGCGTTTTAGTAAATATAGTCTAAGACCAGACTTAAAAAGTGGGCTTGTATAAGTCGAATATAAGTCCGTAAGTCAACCAGTACCAGTAAAGAAGTTAAACCAGAGTCAACTTCTTTCAGGGAGAGACTCGTTCTGAGTCAACCTAAATCCGAAAATGACAATATGCAAATATCGGAAAAGTGTATGACGAAAAACATGATTTTTTTCTTGGATTTTAAAACAGTAACTTTGCAGCCAAATGATGACAATAGAAGAAATAAGGACTGGGAAAGAAGGCCAGACGTTTGACCTGAAAAGCATACAGATAGACCCGAAAGCATTGGCAATCCCCATTGTGGCGATGGCCAATGCGGACGGTGGTATGTTGGCGATTGGCATATCTGACAAGACAAGAAAGATAGAGGGTGTAAACCAACATACAGCTAAGTTGAACGATTTACTTCGTGTGCCGTTTGATTTCTGCAATCCGACTATTCCTGTAACTTGTCGCTACATGGAATGCACTAACGATGAAGGCATTACTGATCGTGTTCTGCTGATGGATATTCCAGCCAGCCAGTTCTTACATACAAATCAGGCTGATGAAGCCTATATCCGTGTTGGCGATAAAAGCCGTAAACTGACATTCGAGGAGCGGATGCAGTTGATGTACGACAAAGGTGAACGCTCTTACGAAGATACGGCTGTATTTGGTGCAACCATTGACGATATTGATATGGATGCAGTTGCTGAATATGCCAAGTTGGTAGGTTACAAGAAGACACCTCTTGAATACTTACGAGAGAATAACGGCTTTGTCAAGACCAACAAGAACGGTGAGGAGGATGTCAGCGTAGCCTGTATTCTGCTTTTCGGAAAGAATCCTCAGAACTTCTTCCCACGTGGCCGTACTCGTTTCATCCGTTACGATGGAGTTGACGAGAAAGTTGGCGCAGAGATGAACGTCATCAAGGATGTCATTTTTGAGGGAACCATCTTGAATCAGGTCAAGAATACGATTGAGTTTATCGAGACTCAGGTTCGCGAGCATACATTTCTGGGACAACATGCTCAATTTGTGACCAAGCGGGACTATCCAGAGTTCGTCATTCAAGAGATGACGGTCAATGCTTGCTGCCACAGAGCTTACAACATTAAGGGAACGGAAATTCAAATCAAAATGTTCGATGACAGATTGGTGTTTGAATCGCCTGGCAAGCTCCCAGGACAGGTGAAACCAAACAACATCCGACATACCCACTTCTCTCGTAATCCCAAGATTGCCTCATTCCTCAAAGCATACCACTTCGTTAAGGAGTTTGGAGAGGGTTTTGATCGTATCTGTCGTGAACAGGAGGCCAATGGTGCAAATGCTCCATCCTTCAGAACAGACGAGTTCATTCTGAAGATTACTGTGCCAAAGGTCACAGAAAAATCCTCTGTTCGGACAGAAACAGACCAGAATCGAGCAGAAAAGTTGCCAGAAAACGGCCAGAAGGTGACAGAAACCGAACAAAAACCGAACAAAAACCGAATAGAAAAAGGTGTTAGGTTGACTGATACACGTATAGAGATGCTGAAGTTGATGAGGGAAAATCCTTATATATCAAAAGCGGAATTGGCTAAAATATTAAATATTCATCCGTCTGCTGTATCACGCAATATTGAAGCTCTGCGTGGCAAGTTCGTTCGTCGTGTTGGCCCTGACAAGGGTGGTTTCTGGGAAATAATTGAGTAATGGACAAGGAAGGGAATCTTATTCTCAAAACTTCGCACATTGGAAACTTAAGACAGTAACATTGCATTCATGAAGGTACGCATGCTCATTTTTTCGTTGTTGCTGTCCCTGTTTGCCTGCAGCAGGGTAGACAACGGTGTCGTGTGCGTCCTGCCCGAGAGTGAGTCCACCCTTTCCGAGACCCCGTCCTCCGATGCACTGGTTGACTTCTCTCCCAACCGGGATTTCTGCATCACTGCTGCACAGGGCCAGACTTTCGCAGGTGACGGGTTTTCGAACACTGTCTCCGCCCCGGTTTCTTCCGCAGTAAGAAGGACCACCCCACAGACAAAATCCACTTTCCGCATTCTGAAGAGCGGGAAAGTCATCGACAATAACCATTCACACCCATTCCTGACACCTTCATTCGTGGTGCTGTCGGGGATTCATATTTCATGGAGACTTCTTTTCTCCATGTGCCGTCTCCGGCTTTAGCGGTGGACTCTCCTTCAGGGGCCATGACGATGTGACCCTAGCCAGGTGGTCTCCCCGGTGGGGAGCCGTCCTTGGCGGATAGAAGAATCACCCATCATTTTTCCCCATCCATAAATGACAATCGTACTTCTGGCAGTCGGCCTGGTGCTTACTGTCCTGGGCGCCGATTGGCTCGTTGACGGTGCTTCCTGCATTGCGAGGAAGGCCGGGATGAGTGAATTCGTCGTAGGCCTCACTATCGTGGGCTTCGGGACATCGTGCCCGGAACTTGTGGTGAGCTTGGCGGGCGCCTTTTCCGGGAATGCCGATATTGCCGTGGGCAATGTCGTAGGTTCCAACATATTCAATGTCCTTTTCATCCTGGGACTTACTTCTTTGTTGCGCCCGGTCGTTATGACACGGGCCAATAGAAAGGTGGACATTCCCCTCGCGACCGCAGTGACGATATTTCTGCTCGTCCTGGCAATGGACCATACCCTATTCGGAGTCGGCCACGAAGATGGCCTCTCAAGATGGAAGGGGGCGCTACTTCTCACGGTGTTCGTCCTCTATATCGTCCATTCCTTCCGCACAGGCAAAGACGGGACACAGGATGCCCCGACCTCCTCAGCGGGGCAGCGCCCCTTGGCCGTAGCCATCCTGATGGCGGTGGCCGGACTGGCCGCCCTCGTTTTCGGCGGGAATCTTTTCGTGGACAAGGCGACCCTCCTTGCCAGGGAACTCGGGGTGAGCGACAAGTTCATTGCCGTAACGGTACTTGCGGGAGGGACATCCCTGCCGGAACTTGCAACCAGCCTGGTCGCAGTGTTTAAGGGACGTGACCAGTTGGCCCTTGGAAATATCCTGGGGTCCAACGTCTTCAATATCTTATTGATACTTGGTGCATCCTCGCTGATTGCACCGCTTTCATTCGCCTCGGTGACCATCGTGGATGCACTGGCTCTTCTTGGGAGCATGCTCCTGCTTCTTCTTTGGGCATATACCGGCAGGAGGGAACGTGTAGACAGGTGGGAAGGAGCAGTGCTGCTCCTTGTATTCGGGGCATATTATTACTATCTGTTCATCAATTTATAATCATGGAATACAAGTTCAAACAGGTCCATACAGCAAAGGACCTCACAATATCTGCCATAGTTCTGGCCGCTGGCATCGGCCTGTTTTTCCTCAACCCCGCACTGGGCGTACTCGTAGCAGTGTGCGGAATTCTTATGCTTCTTCTGTACAGGGCCGGATATAAGAGGGAAGGAGAGGAGAACGTGGTCCTGCATAAAAAGGCCCTCGATGTGTCCTATGCCTGCCGCCAGTCACTAAAGGACTTCCTTGACGGGAAGGACGAAGAGCCTCAGTTGATTACCGGCGCCCCGGGAGGGATTGTCCGTCTTGAGGTGTACCTCAATGCCGAGGCTTCGGTGGCATATGCCCGGTTGTTTGACTTTTCCGACTACACCTACCAGGCTTCGACTCCCATTGTTGAACTGAGGGGAGAAAAGGCGCAGAAACTTATATCCAAATTGTAAAAGCTGCATATCGGAACAATGGACAAGAACGGTGAAATCAAAATAAAGAAGGTCCATACGGCTTTGGACCTTGCAGTATCTGCGGTGATGTGTGCAGCCGGGGTGGGACTGTACTTTGTCCTGCCCGGTTGGGGCATCCTGTTTTGCTTTATCGGAGTTCTACTCTTCGGTTTTTACAAGAGGGCGATAAAGCGGGAGGGCGAGAATATTGCCCTGAAGGAAAAATCGATGGACCTGGCTGTAGGCTGCCGGGAACCGTTGATGAAGTTCCTCTCTGGCGGAGAAGACCTCCCCTCTTTTGAACTGAGCGAGGATACGGACCACCTTTATCTCGAGTTGTACTACAATAGCGATGCCCCCGTCGTCTATGCAAGGCTTTATGACGTGGGACACAGCAAGTTCGAACCAGCTACTGAGATGCAGGAAATCCGCTCCGACAGGGCCGCCAAACTAATAAGTCTGCTATGAAAGAAAAACAGGTAAAAGAGGCCTTCCTGGGCGGGGACGTAGCCGTGCTCGCAGGGGTGTTCGCCGTCGGGGTGGTCTGCCTCTTTCTTGGGGACGGGTGGAACGGCGTAGGCGTCATTCTTCTTCTGTGCGGAGCCATGATGGTTCCTTTCTATCACCACGGATACCGTCTCGAAGGCCGCAGGGGGCTGTTCAGGCGGAAAGAGATCCTGCTGTCCAGGGAGAACAAGGACGAGATACTGTCCTTCCTTGAGGGCGAAACCGCTTCCCTGGACCTTCATCCCATACAGAAGGGCGGGGCTTTGGTGGACGTGTATTACCAAAAGGGTGATTCCTCCATGATGGCCCGATACTTTGACTATCAGGATTTCATAAAGGACGTGCAGTACCCTCTTCACGAAATATCCCCAGCCATGGTTTCCACCCTGGAATCATTTGCAATAGACAAGAAGTGACGACACTTTCCCTCATCCTCATCGGGACTGTCATCCTACTATGCTCCCCGATGGGGATGGGTGGAAAGTTTCCTGCCAGGACAGGTGGACTGTTTCTCCTTATTGGAACAGTACTTCCAGCGAATCCTTCAGAAACTCCCTCCCTGTCCCGGCTTTGGATGCCAAAGAAATAACGATTGAAGGTCAAATGGTTGCATTTGAAAGGCGGAATGAGTATTTTTGTCCCCACAAAAACTTCTTACAGCCATGCCCGAAACCAAAGACCTGGACATCTGGTGGTCATCACTGTCCATAACACAAAAAGAGAGAATAGCGAGAAAAGGCCTCACCAAGGCCAATCCCGGTAGTCGCATAGAGGAGTCCGATGTGACTTATCCCGCATGCACCACCTGGTGGCTGAGCCTCTCCCCCCAGCGCAAGGCCTACCTTCGTGAACACTGCGAGGGCCGTCACGGATATGTAATGAAAGGCTGGGAGGATGCCAACCCCTACGGGGACTAGCTCCTTTCCCCCGCAAGAGAAAAGCCCTGCAGCGACCAAGCTGCGGGGCTAAACAGTTTACAGAGGGCGGGGATACTGCTACGAACCGTCAGATGAGTTTGTGTTTCAGAAGCAGCAGGTCAACTTTCTCGACCGTTCCCTCCCTGTCCCACTCGGGCTCGTTTGCGAATATGAGGTAGAACAGGTCCTTTTCGGGGAACCTTCCCTCGAAAATCAGGAACCCTCCGTTGTCCCCGGTGTGGTAGATTTTCCCCGGCCTTCCTTCCTTATGCTCTATGAACCACCCGTATCCGTAGTCGGTATCGGGGATGTCAGTTGCAATCCTTGGCGTGTGCACTTCCTTTCTGGAGGCTTCACTCATGACCCTGTCAGAGTACAGGGCCCTGTCCCACTGGACGAACTCCAGGGGAGTCGTGTAGATGCCCCCGTCAGCCTTGGTCCCGAAGAAGTTGGCCTCCCCGTAGTCGTCCTCCTTCCAGTTCCCCTCACTGTCCTTGCTGTAGCCGTGGGCGGTGAGCGGAGGGACGTTCCGATTCGGTTCGAAATAGAATGTGGTGGGCATTCCGGCGGGAAGGAACACGTTCTCCCTCATCCATGAATCGAAGTCCTGCCCCGTAACCTGTTCCACTATCATGAGGATGAGCTGATAGGTGGGGTTCATGTACTCGTACCGGGTTCCCGGCTCGAAGGAGAGGGCCCCCAGGTGCTCTAGGTAACGGACGGATTCCTCCTCCTCGCAGAAGAGGTCGAACTCCTTGACGGAAGAGAAAGTGCTCTCGTTCCGGGAAAGGTATTCCCGCCACTGCTCCTCGTTTCGGGGCCTGGAGTCCGGGATCCCGGAAGTGTGCGAAAGAAGGTGACGCAGGGTGATCCTGGAGAAGAACTCCGCCTCGAAGGACGGGAAGTACTTTTTCACGGGGTCATCAAGGCTAAGCAGCCCCCTTTCCGAAAGGAGCATCAGGGCCACGGAGGAGAACTGCTTCGAGACGGAGCAGATATTGAAGTAGGTGGAGTCCGTGATAGGAGTGCCTTTCTCGAGGTCGGACAGGCCGTAGCCCCGGCTGAAGAGAGTCTTGCCTTCCCTGACAAGGATCATCTGGGCGCCTGGACCGCCGGAGGGGAAGGTCTCGCCCATTAGGGTGTCCAGCTCCTCCTCGAGTGTGGGGGAGGGGGTGCAGGAAAGGAGGGATGCTGAAAGGGACATTGCGCTCAGAAGAAGAAGGGATAAAGAGAGTCTGTCAAGGTGTCTTCTCATTGGATGAAAGGTTTACGGGAGGCAAACATAGTGGTTTTTCACTGAAAATGGTTCCAGGTGGGCAAAAAAAGACCCACTCTTCGGAACGGAAGCCCCGCAGATGGAAGTTTTTGACTGTTTGGCTTATATAAAAGGCCGCTATGCAGGATTTTTTTGCCGAAAAATAAAAAAGTAAGTATCTTTGAAATCGGTTTATGGTGAAGGATATTTTTAACTTCCCCATCCACACTGGGTAGCACAAACTAATATAATTTCATATCTAACAACACAACTTGCAATGAAAAAGTACATAGCAATTTTCCTTTGCGCCACTATGATCATCACTTCTTGCGGCCCCACCAACAGCACTGTTAAGGGTACCGCAATCGGAGGAGGTGCAGGTGCAACAGTCGGAGCAATCATCGGAGCCCTCATCAGCAAGGATGCCAAGGGCGCAGCCATCGGTGCAGCTATCGGAACAGCCGTAGGTGCAGGTTCCGGTGCTCTCATCGGACACAAGATGGACAAGAAGGCCGAGCAGCTCGCAGCAGAGTTGGAGAACGCCACCGTCGAGACCGTCCAGGATTCCAACGGCCTGGAGGCCATCAAGGTTACCTTCAATTCCGGTATCCTCTTCCCTGTAGGCAAGGCAGAGCTTTCCGCCAACTCCAAGAAGGAGCTTGACACTTTCGCTACCCAGATGGCAGACCTTCCCGACACTGACATCAAGGTCTATGGCCACACCGACAACACCGGTTCCGCCGCCGTCAATGAGAAGCTCTCCCTCCAGAGGGCCCAGTCAGTTTCCAACTACCTCGCCTCCAAGGGTATCGCCTCCAGCAGGATCCTCACCCAGGGCCTGTCCTACAACGAGCCCATCGCTTCCAACGATACCGAGGAGGGCCGTGCCCAGAACCGTCGTGTCGAGGTCTATGTCTTCGCCAACGATAAGATGGTCGAGGCAGCCAACAACGGTACTCTCAAGTAGTTTCAGTACAGCATCAGCATAATTGAAGGGGAACGTTTGTCGCTCCCCTTTATTTGATTTTTTAGCATTCTGCGATGCCAACCGTCACCTCTTCCTCCACGTCTTCCCATGGGAGCCTGTACCTGGGGCTCCTGCTGGTGTTTTCCCTGTTTTTTGTTTCCCCGTCCCTGTTCGCCCAATCTTCCGGGGACAACCCTGCAGCACCTTCGCTCCAGGTTCATCCCTGGCAGGGAGCGCATGTCGCGGTGTTCGGTGACTCCATATCCGACCCCTCGTTCCGGGACAGGGGAGTGAAGCACTACTGGTCCTTTCTCCAGGAGTGGCTTGGATGGAGCGTATACAACTATGCCATCAGCGGCCGTCAGTGGAACGACATACCGCGTCAGGAAGGCGCCCTGAAAAGGGAGCATGGGGATGATGTTGACGGGATACTCATTCTGATGGGGACCAATGACTACAACCACGATGTCCCCTTGGGGGAGTGGTTCAAAGTGGAGAAGGTCTCGGTCACGGCCTCCAATGACGGCACTCCAGCCACGCCCAAAGTCCGTCTCCACAGGGTCCCATGCATGGACAGCGAGACCCTTCGTGGAAGGATCAACAAGGCCCTCTATGAAATCAAGCAGGACTATCCCACCGTCCCGGTCGTTCTCATGACACTTCCCCACAGGGGGTATTTCTACGCCGGGGAGAACAATGTCCAGCCGGACGAATACCATGCCAACTCCCTCGGCCTTTGGGTCGATGGGTACAGCGAGGCTATCCGGGAGGCCGGACGCATCTGGGCTGTCCCGGTGGTTGATCTTGAAACCCTCCTCGGGTTCACTCCGATGGTTCCCTCCCAGAAGTCCTATTACCTGGGAAATGACGGCAATGACTTCCTTCATCCAGCCACCCCGGGCCATGAGAGGATGGCAAGAATACTCTTCCATGCCCTTTCATCCGTTCCCTTGTAGAGAGACCTCATTTTCCCAATAAACAACAACACACACAAACCCACTCATGAAAAGAACAATCATCATTATGCTTGGTGCCGCAGCCCTCACCCTGTCTTCCTGCCAGCCCAAGGATCCCTACCTCGGGAAGACGTCCATTGACAGCGTCGTACAGGCCATGACCCTCGAGGAGAAGGCCGCCCTCGTGGTAGGAATGGGTATGGAAGGCTCCACTGACGGACAGACCGCCACCGTGGGGTCCACAAAGAACCTCGTCCCGGGGGCAGCCGGGACCACACGTCCCCTGGAGAGGCTGGGGGTCACTCCCGTCGTCCTTGCTGACGGCCCTGCCGGACTCAGGATAGACCCCACGAGGGAAGGTGACCCTGCCACCTATTACTGTACTCATTTCCCGATAGGAACCCTTCTCGCCTCCACCTGGAACCCCGACCTCATCGAGCAGGTGGGCCAGAGCATGGGACAGGAAGTCAAGGAGTACGGGGCGGATGTGCTCCTTGCACCCGCTCTGAACATTCACCGCAATCCCCTCAACGGAAGGAACTTCGAGTACTATTCCGAGGATCCTGTGGTCTCCGGGAAGACCGCTGCCGCATATGTGAGGGGAGTCCAGTCCAATGACGTGGGGACGTCCATCAAGCACTTTGCCTTCAATAACCAGGAGACCAACCGTACCGGGGTCGACGCTGTCATTTCCCCGCGCGCCATCCGGGAAATCTACCTGAAAGGTTTCGAAATCACAGTCAAGGAGTCCGATCCCTGGACAGTGATGACTTCCTACAATAAAATCAACGGGACCTACACTTCCCAGGAGAAAGACCTCGTTACCACCATCCTTCGTGACGAGTGGGGCTTCGGGGGCCTTGTCATGACGGACTGGTATGGAGGGGACAATGCAGCGGAGCAGATCGCTGCCGGCAATGACCTCATGGAACCCGGGACAGACCTTCAGTACAAGCAGATAGTCGATGCCGTCAAAGCGGGAAAACTCTCGGAGAAAGACCTTGATGCATGCGTCAGGAGAGTGCTTGAACTAGTGGTCAGGACCCCTCGTTTCAAGGGCTATGCCTACTCCAATAAGCCTGACCTCAAGGCCCATGCGGAAGTAACAAGGACCAGTGCCCTCGAAGGAATGGTGCTCCTGAAAAACGAAGGCGGCACCCTTCCCCTCAAGGGAGTGAAGAATGTGGCCGTTTTCGGGAACACTTCGTATGATTTCATAGCGGGTGGGACAGGCTCCGGCAATGTCAACAGGGCCTATACCGTGTCCCTCATAGAAGGACTGAGAAACGGTGGTTTCACGGTGGATGATTCCAGGGGGAAGGCTGTGCTGAATTACATGGCCGACGAGGCAGGGAAAGAAAGGGCCAAACTTGACCCTTCACTTGCCGCATTCCTTCCCATTCCCCGTCCCGCTGAACTTCTTCCGACACCTGCGGAACTTAGCGGCATCCTCGCAAAGAACGACGTGGCCATCATTACCATCGGCCGCACCTCGGGAGAGTTCTTCGACCGTACAAGTCCGGACTTCAACCTCAATCCCAGCGAGAGGAAACTCCTCACCATGGTGACCGATGCTTTCCACAAGGCAGGGAAGAAGGTCATCGTCGTACTGAATGTCGGAGGAGTCGTTGAGACTTCCTCCTGGAAGGGCCAGCCCGATGCCATCCTCCTCGCATGGCAGGCAGGCCAGGAAGGAGGGAACTCCGTTACCGACATCCTCTCCGGCAAGAAGAGCCCTTCCGGCAAACTTACCATGACCTTCCCCGTCAATCTCATGGATGCCGCCTCATCCGAGAACTTCCCCATCGACCTCGACGTTCCCCTTTCATTCATGAACCGCAGGACACCGAGCGGCGAGAAGGACGTGGACATCTGCAAGTACGAGGAGGGAATCTATGTCGGTTACCGCTGGTTCGACAAGCAGAACATGGAAGTGTCATATCCTTTCGGATACGGTCTTTCATATACCGCCTTTGAGTACTCCGAGCCGAAGGTCGCCCTTGAGGGCAATACCGTGAAGGCCTCCGTCACCGTGAAAAACATCGGCGAGGTTCCAGGCAAGGAGGTTGTCCAGCTGTATGTGAGCGCCCCCGAAGGGACGCTTGACAAGCCGGTGCGTGAACTAAGGGCCTACGCCAAGACTTCGGAACTCCCCGCAGGCCAGGCCGAGAGGGTTGAACTGTCTTTCAAAGTGGAGGATCTCGCATCCTTTGACGAGGCCCAGAGCGCATGGGTCGTGGACGCAGGGACATATGACATCCAGTTCGCATCCTCCTCAAGGGATATCCGCCAGAGAGCGTCCCTGGATGTGAAAGGCTCAAAGAAGAAGGTCGCCAATGTGCTCAACATCAAATAGGGCAAGAGGCTGACGCTTTCTTCCTTCCACACTGTGTGAAAGGGAATGGCAAGGCGGGGACGGGAACATCTGTCCCCGCCTTTGCGTAGATTGACATCCCGTAAATGCACAATCCTAGTTGTTTAAAGTGGTTTTCCCGAATATTATCAGTAAATTTGAGGCTTGTACAGAGGCACTTCCCGCCCGCCGGGAAAACATCGAATATCGAAAGGTATCTTGATGGACCCCCTCCCGAGCGCCGTGCCCCCAAAGAGACCATTTAACTTCACAATATGATGAGACACCTTTTGACAACCCTCCTGGGAGTCCTCGCGCTCTCGCTGGGTTCACTGTCCGCCCAGGGACCCCAGTTCCCACCCCCTCATGTGTCCCCGCAGGGGCATTCCTTTAGTGTGAGCGGAGGGCAGGACGGCAGGAAAGTAACCACTCCGAACTATGAACTGGCAGAAAGATTCTCGGCGAAGAAAGTGAACGCTATGGTCTTTTCCACCAGGATACGTCCATCCTGGTTCAAGGACTCCGACAAATTCTGGTATTCCTGGAAGACATCCGAGGGTACCAGGTACTATATAGTGGACCCTGCGAACGGATCCAAGAAAGAAGTCTTCGACATGCCTCGCCTTGCCATGGAGATCACCGAGATCGTGAAGGACCCCTTCGATGCCCAGCATCTGCCCCTGGACGACCTTGAACTCGTGGACGATGAGTATTTCAGGTTCAATGTGAAGAGCACCCAGGACACCAAGGATGAGGATGACACGACCAAGACGGTAAAGAAGGTGTTCCACTTCAAGTATGACATTGCCTCCGGCAAGCTTTCCCAGATAAAGAAGAAAGTCAACCGTTACCCTTCATTCGCCATCGTGTCCCCCGACGGTATGGTGGGTGTGTACACCAAGGGATACAACCTCTACTGCATGGACACCCTGAACATGCGCAAGGCTGCGAAGGACCCCAAGGACACCACCATCGTGGAGACCCAGCTCACTTTCGACGGAAAGAAGGAGTACAGCTGGGGTTCGGACAACTACATGGGAGATACCGAGAAGGATACCACCCGAAGAAAGTTCGCAAGCATAGTCTGGAGCCCCGATTCCAAGCACTTCGCCACCATGCGCTGGGATATGTCCCCGCTCAAGGAACTGTGGGTCATAAACTCCGTTTCATCCCCCCGTCCCACCCTGGAGACCTACAAGTACCAGATGCCCGGGGAGAAGGGCCCCGTCGGGAAACTGTACGTTTTCAGCATGCCCGAAGGCAAGGCCCGCGAAGTGAAGGTGTCCGCCTTCAAGGACCAGGACGTGGACCTGCTTCGTGCCTGGCCGAAGGCCAAGGACCAGTATGAGGACTTCCGCACGAGTAGGTGGCTCGGTGACGAGGGCGGGTTCTACCTCCATCGGCTCAGCCGAGACCTCAAGCGCCTCGACCTTTGCTGGGTCGGGGTGGACGCGGATTCCACGCACACGGTCATAAAGGAAAGGATGAACACCTACGTCGAGAACAGGAAGCCTTATCCGGTGGGCGGCGGCTCACGCCTGATACACTGGTCAGAGCGCAATGGCTGGGCCAACCTGTATCTGTACTCCCGTGAAGGGGAGCTCATCAAGAACCTCACGGAAGGGGCATTCCACGTGGAGGAAGTCCTGGAAGTAAATGAAGCGGCCGGTTACGTGCTGTTCTCCGCCTGCGGACTGGAAAAGGATGAGAACCCCTACCAGATGCACACCTACAAGGTTCCCCTTTCCGGTGGCACTCCCCAGCTTCTAGACATGAAGGACATGGATGTACTTTCCACTTCCAGCTATGACGGGAGATATTTCGTGGCGAACTATTCCAGGGTTGACTACAAGCCTGCGGTCGCCCTCTTCAACGCCCAGACCGGACGGAAGGTCTGCGAACTGGAGG
>CAJOLJ010000071.1 GCA_905235445.1 uncultured Bacteroidales bacterium | reverse complement strand
ATCTGAGTTGGTCGTAAAGGCCTGCCGGCTCAGCCGGGAAAGTGAGTCCTGAAAAGAGGGAGGACAGTGCGGAATCTATTTGGCTTTCGCTTCTCATTTGTGCTGATATTGTTGTATTGCGGCTATCCTGTGCCAGGGATGGCCTAATTTCCTGCAAAGGTAAAACATTTCTTTTAATGAGACTTCTATTCTTTCCATGGGGACGCCCCGCACATCACGCTTCATCCCGCAGTAGCACAAGCCTGTCACCCTCCAGAAGCACCGTATCCCCGCTCGGAATCATCTCCTGCTCGCCCCTTATCACGAGCAGGATCAGTCCACTGCCGCCGACCTCGGATATCTTGCGACCAGCCCTTTTCCCGTCTTTCTTGACCTTTTTCTCTACAAGGAATGTTTTGGAATCCTCGAAATCCTGGGTGACCACTATAGCCCTGTCTCCGCTCTCAAGAGTGACATCCCCTTTGGCGATAATCCTTTCATCTCCCTTGATGACCATGGAAATCAGCATATTCCGGGGAAGCTTCAGGTCCTTGATTTGCTTGCCCGCCCATTCGCTATCGGGATTTATGTCCACTGATGCGAACTGCAGCTTCTTGTCTTCGGAGTAGTCGTTGAAAGTCTTCATTACGTTGGTCTCGGCATCTATCATATCCAGTTTTTTGGACACCCACGGGATGAGGGAACCCTGCAGGCTTATGGAAATGAGAACGATGCAGAAGACGATATTGAAAATGTCATGCTCGAAAGGAGCCGAGCCCACGGTAGATATGATGGCGAAAACGATGGAGGCCGCCCCCCTGAGGCCGACGAAAGAAACGAGGGCCTGCTGCCTCAGCGGATACTTCCTGAACGGTGTCAGGATGGTTCCGACCGCAAGAGGGCGGGACACGAGCAGCATGAAAGCGAAGATTGCAAGGGCCGGGAGGATGGCCTTGCCGAAGTTGAGGGGATGGGCAAGAAGTCCGAGGAGGAAGAAGATGAGCACCTGCATGAGATCCGTCAGGCCATCGAAGAAGTGGACAAGTCCTTTCTTTCCCTGGAATTCGACATTGCCCAGGGCCATTCCCACGATGTATGTGCTCAGGAATCCGTTCCCGCCGATGAGGTCGGGTACTGCATAGGAAAGCACAGCGACGGCCAGGATGAACAGGGAATCGAAACCTTCGCCTTTGATCCTGTAATGTTCAAGGACGTACGAGGCAGCCTTGGCAATGCAAAAGCCGCAACCGGAACCGAAGATTATCTGGGCGATGAGCATCCATGCAATGCTCCCACCGGATGCGGTACCTTTGAGAATGCCCAGCATCAGGATCGTGAGCATATAGGAGAGAGGGTCGTTGCTCCCGCTTTCCATCTCGAGGAGAGGGGCCGTGTTATTGCGAAGTCCCAGCTTCTTTGAGCGCAGGATGGAAAAGACGGATGCGGCATCAGTGGAACTTACGACCGACCCGAGCAGGAAACTCTCGGCCCATCCCCACCGAAGGGCGAAATGGCAGAACAGGCCGGTAAATCCCGCTGTCAGTATCACCCCCACCGAGGCCAGCAGACTAGCTTCCGTCACGACAAGCTTAGCCGTCTCCCACCTCGTCCCGAAACCGCCATAGAACATGATGAACACAAGTGCGACGGTACAGATTTCCTTGGCGAATCGGTAGTTCTCGAAGTGCAGCGGTATTAGACCGTTGTTACCGAAGAGCATTCCAAGCAGGATGAATGTAAGCAGGGTCGGAAGACCGATTCGCATCGATACATTGTTCAGTACGATGCAAAGTATGATGACAATCCCGATGATGATAAGGAAAAATGTAATCATTGTTATTCTTATTCCTAAGCCGGTTGATCAAGACACGCATACCCTGTGAGCGGACACCCTCGCTTGATTACCGAAGGCACACTCACAAGAATCCATCCCGACATGCAAATATAGGAAACCATCCCGAAAAAGCGAAAACGCCGTGAAGCTCGGTACGTCCTCAGGGGCCCTGCAGGTTTTTTTGCACCCTGCAACCATTCCAAATTACAGGACAGATAATCAATACTTCCTGGTAAGGTCATAACCATCGGAAACGATCTCGTCGAAACTGTGCTGATAGGATTCCCCGTACAGGAGGGAATACTCCCGGGAGAAGTTGTCATACACCTGGCGGGCCCTGGCATGCTGCCCCCTGGTCTTGGCTATGCGGCAGCGCATTGCAAGGACCTGTTCGCTCAAAGAATCGAACCCGCTTATTATGTCGCAGATTCCCAGGATGGTTTCCCCGTCGCTTCCGATGTCCAGCTTTTCCATGTAACCCCCGAAAAGGGATATGATGGAGTCCGACACATCCGCCTTGTATCTGTCCGCCCAGATGTTCTCGAACTCGCTCAGGAGCGTCCCCCTGGACACTATCTGCGTAAGTCTCGTGATGTCATCCCGTCCAATCTCCTTTTTCTTGAGTATCTTCGCATACTCGAGGTAGTCGATGTCTATGTCCGGGGCATCCACTTTCCAGTATCCACCGACGGAGGTTATGCTGAAGGACCCGACATCCTTCATCAGTGCCCTGAGTTTGGAGAAGTACACGGAGCGGTTGTTCGTCGCGCTCTTTTCATCCTTGTAGAACCACAGGAGGTCCTTGAGTTCCTTGGAGGAGATGCCCTTGCCGGGAGAGTGGCATATGAGGATGGCGAGAAGTTCTTTAGCGGTCCTGGAAAGGGATGGGGAGATTTCCTCGCCACTGGGAGTGAGCACGCTGAACTCCCCGAAAAGGGATATGCTTCCTTTCCCCGTCCCCGTGGAAGGACGCACGGAGGTGGATTTCCTGTTGGAGACGGAAGGGGCCTCCTGGGAGGAAGACTTCTTCCTGCTGTGACGGACATATGCAAACAGAATGACTCCTATGTCAAGAACAAGGATAAGAAGGATGAGAATGAGCTCCAGCCCGGGCACTTTGCCGTTCTTGAGCCCCATGATTTCGAAAGAGTGCACCTTAACCCCGCCAACCCCCTCCAGGGGACATGAGACATTCATCCTGTACAGGGGAAAGTCCAGGTCAGGGAAAATGACCTCCCGTGAAAGTCCCGTTATTTTCATCTCCCCTTTGTCACAGTCCAGAAAAACTTCCCAGTCTATACGTTCCCCGCCGTAACCCACCTCTTCCCTCCTGACCCCATCGGCAGATACCAACATCAGGACATCCATTCCTGAAGTCAGCCTTTCGAGTACGAGGGAACAGACAAGCATGTCCCCGCTGGAAAGGTTGAGAATGGGGTAAGCCTCTCCCTGGGATCCAGCCATGGGAACGGAGGCGGATAGCGCAACCGTATACACACCCGAACATTCGATGGCCTTGGCTCCCAAAATGGAGCAACACGCCACCGAGAGGGACAAAATCAGTAAAATCTTACGAAAAAAGGCCATAACGGAGTTCCATTAAGACAAAATTAGGCTTTTTATTAAGAAATTAATCTATCCCACCCAAATAAATTTGCCACCATAATCACATGACCTCAATGACACTTCTCGGAGCCATCGTAGCACTGAACATCGTAGCACTCACCGTGTGGCTGCTCTTTCGCAAGAACCGACCGGAAATCATCCTTCTTGCGATGGGGTTCGTGATGTTCGCTGTCTCCTACATCCCGGGGTTCGGAAGGGAGAGCGGAGGGAACTTTTTCCTCTTCGACATTTTCGAGAACCTCTGCGATGTATTCGTGAAGAGATTTATGGACAATGGGCTCATGATAATGCTCATATGCGGGTATGTGGGATACATGAGGCACATCAAGGCCAGCGAGGCCATTGCATATGCCCTCATACAGCCCACCCTCTTCCTCAAGCGCTCCCCTCACCTTGCAGCCATCGCCGTCATCCCTTTCGGGATTCTGCTGCGCCTGGCCATACCCTCAGCCGCCGGACTGGCCCTTCTTCTTGCAGCGGTGCTGTATCCGCTGCTTTTGACAGTGGGGGTAAGCAAGCTTACCGCCCTGTCTGTCATTGCAGCCACCACCATCCTGGACATCGGTGTGAACTCCCCCGGGGCGGTTCTTGCAGCAAACGGACTGGACATGAGCGGAGCGGATTATCTGAGTGTGCAACTCAGGGTGGCACTTCCCCTGATTCTTGTCATAATGCTTGTTTACTACCTGTACAGTTCCCGCATGGACAGGAAGGAAGGTTTGGACCTGACTCCCAGGGAGGAAGGCCTGTTCAATCCCATTGAAGTGAAAGGTGACGCCCCGTTATACTATTCCGTGCTCCCGATACTCCCGCTTCTCTTCTCCGTTGCATTCTCGCTTGTAAGCCCGGGGAAAATCCACCTGAGCCTAAGTGCGGCGACACTTCTGAGTTTCGTGCTGTCGGCTATCGTGGACGGCATCAGGAGGAAGTCAGCCAGGAGGGCCATAGCGATGATGCCATCCTTCTGGAAGTCCATGGGAGAGATATTCTCAAGCGTAGTGATACTGATTGTGGCAGCGGATTTCTTCGCCCAGGGCCTTCTTGGCCTGGGGATAGACAAGGCCATGGTACAGATGATGCTTTCGCTGAACATGGGCAAATTCGGGGTTGTCATACTCACTTCCTTCCTTGTGTTCCTTCTGACGGTCCTGACAGGAAGCGGGATAGCCTCATTTGCATCCATAGGTCCCATCATACCCTCAATAGCCGCCCAGGTAGGCATGGACCCTCTCTCCCTGATGGTCCCCGTGCAGCTCACGACCGGGATCGCCAGGGCCGTATCCCCCATTGCCATTGTCATAATAGTTCTCGCAAATGTCGGGAACGTGGATACCATCAAACTTGTACGAAGGAACATAGTCCCTGTTCTTGTCATCACTCTCTCGACACTGCTCATATCCACTCTCACCGTATGATGAAAATGAAAAGAAGATGCACTCTCCCCCTCCTTGCAGCGGCCCTCCTCCTGTCTCTCTCCGCTAAAGGGCAGGACATGGACTCGGTGTTCTCTTTGCCGGACACCCTTTTCAACACTCCCACCCTCTCAATTGCGGAGGACAGGTTCGCTTCGTGGGAGGAGATCCTTTCTTTCATAAAGGGTCTCGATGAAGAATGCGATCAGATGAGTGTCCGCACAATAGGGTCTTCCACCGAGGGGAGAGCCATCCCCCTGGTGAAGTTCTCCCGGGGTGACGGGAAGAAACTGAGGGTGTTCTTCCAGGGAGCCATCCACGGAAACGAGAAAGCCTCCTCCGAGGGCATGTTCGCCCTCATGAATTTCCTTGCCCGGACAGATGAAGGGCAGGCCCTTCTCGAAAAACTTGATATCTACATCATTCCAGTTGCCAACGTCGACGGTTACCTCGCAAACAGGAGGGCCTCTTCGACAGGGCTCGACCTGAACCGTGACCAGACCAAATTCTCGGACCCTCTCAGCGTGACCCTCAAGCGCGCATTCATGGAAATCGACCCCGATGTCGCGGTCGACTTCCACGAGTATAACCCCGTGAGAGGGGAACTGACCAAAAAAGGGCTCATATCATACTACGACGTCCTTTTCCTTCCCTCAGGCCATCCCAATGTGAACGGGGGCATCCGTGATGCTTCGCTCAGGTTCCTCAGGGACCCCGCCGCAAGAAGGCTCACGGCCAAGGGACTTTCGCACTTCAACTATTTCACGATAGATTCCAAGGGGGAGGAGATGGCCCTCGTCATGGGAGCGAGGAGCCCGCAGTCCAGCAGCACATCCTACTGCCTTTCCAATGCGGTGGGGATGCTCGTTGAAATAAGGGGCATCGGCCTTGGACGAAAGTACCTGGAAAGAAGGACCCTGGCTACCCTCACCATTGCACGTTCGGTTCTGTCTGAGTCTTACCGTAACGCCTCGGAAATCATCTCCATCGTCAAGGCTGCAGACAAAGCAGCCGCTGGAGGCAGGGGAAGCGTTTATCCCGCTTTCCACTCAGGGGAGAAGAGAATGGACGTGGAGTTCCTGGACATGAAAACCGCCGGCAAAAGGACCCTCGGGAACGTGCTTGTACGGGATGCCCTCTCCCCGGAAATAGACATTCGACGCCCAAGGCCCCGGGCCTATATCCTGGAGGCTTCCCAGGAGAAAGCCGCAGGGAATCTCCGCACCCTTGGCCTTGAAGTGAAGACCCTCTCCCGTCCCAGGACATTCAAGGTGGAGAGTTTCAAGGTAACTAGCGCAGCCGAGGCTCCCGCCCTCTGGGAGAAAATCCACCGCCTGAGCGTCAAGACTGAAGTGTTCAAGGAGAAAAGGACATTCCCCGAGGGGGCGTTCATTGTTTACATGAAGCAGAAGAATTCAGCCTTCGCCCCCACCCTCCTGGAACCGGAGAGCGAGAACGGACTGGTGGATTTCAGGGTAATCGGGGCCGCGGAAGGCGACACTTTGGCTGTTCACAGGCTCATGCGGTAAAAGGGCTGCCGCCCCCGTCCCCCACGGCATGAAAGAGAAACGAAAACATCAACCATCAATATATCACCAACCTACAACAATCAACTGATTCATGAAGAAATTCTTGTTTTCCCTCATCCTGTCAGTGTTCACCCTCACAGGATTGGCACAAGTGAAGGGCACCGTCATTGACGGAGCCTCAGGGGAACCGTTCATGGGCGTGAGCGTCATGATCAAGGGTTCCTCCGTTGGAACCGCCACGGAACTTGACGGATCATTCACCCTTCCTGCAAAGGTCGGGGATGTCCTGGTTTTCTCTTTCATCGGCTATGTGGAGCAGGAAGTCACCCTTTCCTCCCTAAGCCCGCTTACCCTCACCCTTCTCGAGGATCTTGACCAGCTTGCGGAAGTGGTCGTGGTCGGTTACGGTTCCCAGAAGAAGAGCGACATCACCGGCGCCGTAGCGACCTTCGATTCCAAACAGTTCGAGGAGCGGCCCTCAGTGAACCTCATCCAGGCCCTCCAAGGTGCGGTCGCGGGACTGAACATCTCCATGACCGGATCCAATGCCGAGGGCAGCAGCACCTCCACCGTCATCCGTGGCGGGAACTCGATCACCGCTTCCAACAAGCCCCTGGTAATCCTGGACGGGGTGCCATACGGGGACAACTGGGCGGAACTGAACACAAACGACATCGAGTCCATCGAGGTCCTCAAAGACGCCTCCTCCTCTGCAATCTATGGAGCCCGCGGCGCCAACGGAGTCATCCTGATCCAGACCAAGAAGGGAAAGGATACCGGCAAGGTAAGCATTTCCTATAACGGTTACTTCGCCTTCGACAACGCCATCAACATACCCGAACTGATGGACGGGGAGCAGTGGTACAAGTACAAGAGCGAGAACTGGGCCCTGACGGCCACCGAGGAGAAGATGCACAGCGAGGGACGAAGCACCGACTGGCTGGCCCTGGCACTTCAGACCGGAACCAAAATGCAGCACAACCTCTCCTTCAGGGGAGCAGGCAAGACCACCCGCTTCTACCTGTCCGCCAACATCTCGGACAACAAGGGCATCGCCATCAACGACAAGTTCAACCGCTACTCCTTCAACCTCAACCTTGAGCAGGACCTCGGCAAGTGGGTCAAGTTCGGCACCAACACCAGGTACGGTTATTTCGACAGGGGCGGGGCGAACGTGAACTTCAACGAGGCCTTCCAGATGAACCCCCTCTCGGAGCCCTACAATGAGGACGGGAGCCTCAGGCTCCTCACATGGGAGGACAACAACTATGCTGACAACCCCCTGTCGGCGCTCAACGAGAAGGATTCCGACATCACTCGTTCCTTCAACTCCAACAACTACCTCGACGTGAAGACCCCCGTCAAGGGACTCACCTACAAACTGAACACCGGCTACTCCTACAGGACCCGGCTCCAGCAGAACTACCAGGGACTGGACACCGTGGACGGAATGAGAAACGGCGGTATCCTCTCAATCGACAACCTGTACTCCCAGAGCTGGCTTGTGGAGAACATCCTCTCCTACAACAGGGAGTTCGGCAAGCACACGCTGTTCCTTACCGCCCTGTACTCAGCCCAGTCCGAGGACACTATCCGCAACGGCATCTCCGCCCAGGGATTCCCGAACGATGTCATGACCTACTGGCAGCCCAACAAGGCCACCGTGGCCACGACTTCAGCCTCGAGAGTCACCACCACCCACATCTCCCAGATGCTCAGGGTCAACTACAGCTACGACTCCCGTTACCTTTTCACGGCTACCGCCAGGCGTGACGGTTTCTCCGCCTTCGGAAACGACCGCAAATACGGTATCTTCCCTTCCGTCGCCGTGGGTTGGAACGTATCCAATGAGAGTTTCTGGAAAGAGGCCGCTTTCGGCAGGACCCTCGACAATCTGAAACTCCGCCTTTCCTGGGGAAAGAACGGAAACGAGGCCATCAGCGCATACGCCACCCTCCCCGTGCTCCGGGGCAAGAACTACCTCACCGACTCCCATTCCACCATATTCGGGTTCTATCCTTCACAGCTGGCTTCCCCCGACCTCGGCTGGGAGTCCACATCCTCGATGAACATAGGCCTTGATTTCGGGCTGCTCAAGAACAGGATCAAAGGTACCCTCGACTTCTATACGACCAACACGGAGGACCTGCTTCTTTCCAGGACCATCCCCACCATCAACGGCACCAACACCATTCTCGAGAACATCGGTAGGACCAAGGGCCACGGAATCGAGTTCCAGATTTCCTCGGTGAACATTTCAACAAGGGACTTCTCATGGTCCACCGACTTCAACATTGTCCACACCCACACCGAGATCGTGGACGTAGGTCTGTATGACGAGGCAGGAAAGCCCATCGACGATGTGGCATCCGAGTGGTTCATCGGACATCCCGTCTCCGTAAACTATGACTACCTCACGGACGGGGTCCACCAGGTGGGCGAGACCGTTCCTTATGAGAGCCCCCTCTCCGAGCCCGGTTTCATGAAGTACGTTGACGTGGTCGCTGACGGAGTCATAGATGCACAGGACCTCTCCATCATCGGCAAGACCATTCCCGACTTCACCTTCGGAATGAACAACACCTTCCAGTACAAGGATTTCTATCTCACCGTGTTCGTGAACGGACAGATGGGTGCAACGAGGCCAAACTTCCTTCGCTCCACCCACACTCTCTCCTACAGGCGTAACCAGATCACCAGGGAGTTCTGGACAGAGGACAATCCCATCAACACCTACCACAAGAACATCGGTGACGGTTCCGAGAACACCAAGAGGGCTGGATTCTACGAGAAGACCGACTACCTGAGGGTCAAGGACATCACTTTCGGATACCGCTTCCCGAAATCTGTCACCTCTTTCCTGCACCTTAGCGGCCTCGAGCTGTACACCAATGTCAAGAATCTGTGCACCTTCACCACCTGGAGTGGCCTTGACCCCGAATTCACCGGCAGCGCCACCGCCCAGAGGGCAATACCCCAGACCCGTGAATTCCTCTTCGGAGTGAAAATCAACTTCTAATTTAGGGAGGACATGAACATGAAAAAGACTTTATCCATCATATTTGCTGCCTTCTGCATCATTCTTTTCGCAGCTTCCTGTTCCGACCGCTTCCTTCAGGAAAAACCGGTCAACGACATCTACGCCGAGAACCTGCTGGTGGACTATTCCGGGTTCGAGAGCATGAACTACGCCATGCTGTCCATGGTCCGTGACGAGTACGACAGGATGGACGTCAACTACGGCGGTACCTCCTTCGGCTCCCTGCCTTTCGCAAAATCCACGATGTGGAGCTGCGGTGTGGACAACGCATGGGGCAACAACCGCCACACCTCATTCCGTTTCTTCAACTTCCCCAAGAACATCGTCTCCATGACCAACGAGGAGTGCTTCATGGCCCTTTTCGAGTGGCTGTACAAAGTTGTGAACACTTCCAACATGGTCATTGCCAGGGCCACCGATGAAAACGTGGACTGGAAAGGCACATCAGAGGCGGAAAACAACGCCAGGAGGGACAGGATCATCGCGGAAGCCCGTCTGTACAGGGCCTGGGCATACCGCCACCTCACATACTCATTCGGTGACGTTCCCCTGAGCACCGAGGAGATTACGGGCCTCAACTACCGCGTCGACTGGGAAAGGACTCCCGTCGCCGATATCAGGAAAGTGATGGTCGATGACCTCAAGTTTGCCGTCGAGACTCTTCCCATGAGAGCGGACGGCAACAACACCCGTCCCAACCAGGCTATCGCCCGCCACTATCTCGCTGAGACTTACCTCGCCATGGGAGATTACAACAGCGCCATCGAGGTGTTGAAGCCCCTTGTCACCGGCAGTGACTACTCCCTCATGACAGCCCGTTTCGGAAGCAATGCCAAGAATGACGGCAGCGCCTTCATCGATGTGTTCCGTTCCCCTCTTTATGCCGACGGCAACAAGGAGGTCCTCTGGGCCTTCGTAAACACCGAGGACGAGAATGTCTCCTACGGCAACTTCGGAGGATTCATGAGGAACATGTGGGTCAACTACTATTCCAACTGCACGAAGCCCAGCGTTTCCTCCCTCAGCTGCGACCTCTATCCCGGACAGGCGACCCAGCTTTTCTGGAGCCTCAACGGCGGGAAGGGAGCCGGACGTTGCGCCATCTCGCTAGGAGCCTTCAAGCTATATGAGTATGACGCCCAGCAGGACAAGGATGTCCGCTATGACGAGAACTCAATGATCTGGCACCTGTATTTCATGGACAACAACGGCAATAAATATGAGATTCCGGATTTCATCAATCTCAAGACCAACTCTGCCATGAGCAACGACAACGACCCCACCATCAAGCAGTACAACCTCCCCTCCACCCGCAAGTGGCAGTACGTGCACCCCAGCCTGGAGAAGGCCAGTGCCGACCAGTCCTACAATGACATGGTGTACCTGCGACTGGCCGAGACCTATCTCCTCTACGCAGAGGCACAGATGAAGGCAGGGGACAAGGCAGAGGCCGCCAAGTGGATAAACATGATTCGCTCCCGTGCAGGAGTGTCAGAGATTCCCTCCTCGGCAGTTACGCTTGATTTCATACTGGACGAGAGAAGCCGGGAGCTCATTACGGAGGAGCAGAGAAGGGAGACCCTCATCCGTCTGAGCCAGGAAAACGGCGGGGACGAGAGGAAGGCTTCCAATGTCTTCAAGACAAGGGTCAGGACCTACAATGAGGTCTCCGGTCGCGAGGTCAGGGGCATGCATGACGACGACACTCCCGTCCTCTTCCCCATTCCCCAGGAATTCATAAATTCCAACACAGGAAAGCCCATATCCCAGAATCCCGGATATTAATATTCCCCAGGTATGGCAATTATCGGTTTCATCCTATGCCTGGTCATTACGGCGGTCGCCGCCGTGCTGCTCCTTCGCAAATACAACCCTCAGGGTGTCCTGCTCCTTTCGGGCATCCTGATGGTTGCCCTGGGGGCCATACTCGGGCTCTCCCCCGTCGATGTGCAGAAGAGCACGGGAACCGTTGTATTCGACATCATAAGATACGTCGAGGAAAAGTTCATATCAAATTTCTCGAGGGCCGGTCTGCAGATAATGGTGATTGGAGGATATGTTGCTTTCATGAATAAGATCGAGGCCACGAACATGATGGTCCATCTCGCAGTGAAGCCGCTGTCCTTCCTGAAGAAGGCCCCCTATGTCGCCGCGGTGCTGGCAATCCCCATCGGGCAACTCCTTTTCATAACGACACCTTCGGCCGCAGGAGTGGGCCTGCTGCTGGTGGCGACACTCTATCCGATTCTCGTGAACCTGGGGGTGAGCAAGATAACGGCCCTGTCCGCCATCGCCTTCGCCACCCTCTTCGACCAAGGGCCCGGCTCGGCCAATACCCTGGCGGCCTCCGGACTTGCGGATCTCACCACGGTCCAGTACTTCGTAGAGTACCAGGTCCCGAGAGTCATCCCGACTACAGTGCTGCTGATGGTCGTGTTTTATTTCTATAACCGTTGGGCGGACAAGCGGGACGTAAAGGCCGGGAAGGATATCTACGGCCCCAGGATGGACGAGGCCCAGAAACCGGATGTGCCGGGATATTTCGCCCTGCTGCCTGTGCTTCCGATTCTTTTCCTCCTGCTGTTCTCGGGATACGTGGGAATAAGGGACGTGAACATCTCCACCACCGTGGCAATGATATGCTCCCTGCTCATTTCCCTGGTGTGCGTCTTCGTGCGTAAGCGGAACTTCAGGGACCTGCTGTCCCTGTTCAAGGATTTCTTCCAGGGAATGGGTAAGGTTTTTGCGGGGGTTGTTTCGCTGATCGTGTGTGCGGAAGTGTTCTCCGGCGGACTCATCAGCCTGGGATTCATAGACACGCTTGTAAGCGGGACTTCGAAACTCGGAGCCGGAGCCATAGCGATTACCGTCATCATTTCCATCATAATATTCATGGCGGCAATGCTGATGGGAAGCGGCAATGCAGCTTTCTTCTCCTTCGGGCCCCTCATTCCGGGAATCGCCTCCAAACTCGGCATCTCCTCGGTGAAAATGATTGTCCCGATGCAGCTCTCCGCCAGTATGGGTAGGGCGGCATCCCCCATCGCCGGTGTGATTGTCGCCATATGTGAAGTCGCCGGGGTATCCCCCGTTGACCTGGCAAAGAGGAACACGGCCCCTCTTGTTGTCGGAGTCATCGTCCTCATAACTATACATTTCATTCTGATATGATCCTTTTCAAAAACGCAAAGATTTACTCCCCCGCCCCGCTTTCACAGACGCAGGTTCTCGTCGGCGGTTCCAAGATACTTGCCATCGGGGATGACATCCGCCTAAGCGGAGTGGAAGTGGAGGAAGTGGATGCCAAGGGACGTTTCCTCGTTCCCGGGTTCATCGACCAGCACGTACACATTATAGGCGGAGGCGGACAGTTCGGGCCAGCATCTTTCATTACTGAAATCAGCATGGACGAACTTGTGAGCGTAGGGACCACCACGGTAGTGGGACTTCTGGGGACCGACGGCCTCGTCAAGGAACTCTCCGCCCTGTACAACAAGGTAAAGGCCCTGGACGCCCAGGGGATGAGCGCATACATGCTGACGAGTTTCTACGGCCTTCCCGAGAAGACTCTGATGGGTTCGGTAGCCCAGGACATGGTCTTCATAGACAAGGTCATAGGCTGTAAGCTAGCCCTGAGTGACGACCGCTGCTCCTTCCCGACCGAAGGGGAAATCCTCCGCCTCGTGAACCAGGTGAGACTTGGAGGTTTCACCTCCGGCAAGCACGGCATCCTTCACATCCACCTCGGCAACCTGGACACCAAAATAGACGTCCTTCACTCCATCATAGACAAGTATCCCACACTCATTCCATATCTGTCACCCACCCACTGCATCCGTACTGAACCCCTGTTCGAGCAGTGCGTTGCCTTTGCGAAAAAAGGCGGGATGATGGATATAACGACGGGAGGGACCAAGTTCACGGAGCCTCACCTTTCCGTGGCCCTCGCCCTTGGGATGGGAGCGCCTCTCTCCAACCTCACTTTCTCAAGTGACGGAAGGGGCGGAGTCAAGAGAGTGGATCCAGTTACCGGGGATGTCACCTACACTCCCGCTCCCGTTCACCGCAACCATGCGGAGATGGTGAAGATAGTCAAAGAGGGCATCCTTCCCCTGGAGGATGCGCTTAAGCTGATTACGGAGAATCCTGCCAAGAATCTCTCCCTCAAGTCCAAGGGGCACATCGGGGTCGGTTATGATGCTGATGTGGTACTTCTTGACGACACGCTGGACGTATCTGAAGTATATGCCAAGGGCAGGAAAGTTCACTGAGACTATGACAATCGTTAATCTGCATTCCTATAACAGGAGGGGTACCATTCCCCTCCTTTCACTCTTTATGATACCGGCTCTTATCATTCTCCTTCTTCTCTCATCTATTTCATGCACCCCGCCAAGCGGACATGAAACCATCAGTGAGGGTTCCGGGGAGTTTTCCTACACCATTCAGAAGAGGCCCTTCAAGGGCAAGACCCTTCCGGTATACTATCACATTCCAAAGGGGGACATCCGGGACATGAAGGTGCTTTTCGTCATCCCCGGAATGGGAAGGGGCGGTGCCACATACAGGGATGCCTGGGTGGAGAGTTCCGACAGGTGGGGCTTTGCAGTACTGACCCCGCAGTGTACCGAGGACAACTTCCCGGAGGAAGTCTATCAGCAGGGCAATGTCCTTTCCGCCGAAGGAAAGATCAACCCGAGCGAGGACATGATTTATGGGATGCTCGGCGAAATCTTCCATTTCTACAGGGACAATGGTAAAGCGCTACAACCTCTACGGCCACTCAGCCGGAGGGCAGTTCTCTCACCGTTTCGCCACCTTCTGTCCCACCGACGAGGTGGACAACATCCTTCCCGCCAATGCCGGATGGTACACTTTCCCGACCGATACGATTTCCTATCCATATGGGCTGGGAGATGCCGAGAAGGTCCTCGGTCCCCTGAGGAAGAGGCTCTACGGGAGGAAAGTCACCCTTCTTCTCGGGGAGGCCGACACCCTTCGGACTTCCAACCTCAGGATGACCGAGGAAGCTGATGCCCAGGGGCTGAACCGCCTAAGCCGCGGGAAAGCCTACTTCGAGTTCTGCAGGAAGGATGCCCAGACACTTGGGGTTCCTTTCAACTGGAGACTCCGCTTCGTAAGCGGAGCGGGACACAACAACAAGCTCATGGCTCCCACCGCCGCCGAGGTCCTTGCAATGGATGGCCCCCGCAAGGGAGACTTTCGTCGGAAAGGGTCTTTCAGCACTTTCTTCACACCCGGGAACCGCTTCAAGGAAAACCCGGTCAGAGTCAATTGCTTCGTTCCGGACAACTTCAACCCCAGGACCGCAAAAGTCCTGATGGTGATGCACGGGGGACACAGGGAGACACTGACAGCCATAAAAGAGTGGATTCCCTTCGCCCAGAAGGGAAACATACTCCTCCTCGGGGTGGACTTCGATGCGGAACGCTATCCCAATAGGATATTCCTGAACGGAGGGCTTCTTGACGATGAGGGAGGGTTCGTACCCGAAAGCGAGTCCCTTTACCCCATCATAGACGAGGTCTTCGACGAGGCCAGAAGGCAACTTCATCTCCGGGCAAAGAGCTACGACATCTTCGGTCATTCCGCCGGAGGGCAGATGGCCCACAGGTTCCTTCTTTTCCACAAAAGCGACAAAGTGGGAAAGACCGTGGCATCCAATGCAGGATGGTACACTTTCCCCTCCGACACCATTCCATTCCCTTATGGAATCAAGGAATGCGCCTCCCTATACGGCATAGACACGGACGAGTATTTCGCCAAGGACATGACCATCCTCCTGGGACAGGCGGATACCGTTGTGAACTTCGGTCTCAGGATGAATGAGAAGACTCTTTGGCAAGGAAGCCGAAGACTTTCAAGAGGCGAGCACTTCTACCATTTTGCCAAGGAAAACGCTTCAGGCACTTTCGCATGGAGTCTCGAAGAGCTCCCGGGTGTGGGTCATGACGAAGTGGCGACGGTAAAGGCAGCCGCGAGAATCCTCTACAAACTATAAGTATATGGCGAGTCCTCCCGACTCGCCTTTTCCTTCACAGGGGGGGGGCGTACCTGCCATAATCCATGAGAGTCAGATGCGATGATAAGCCTATATGGCGGTGTCTCAGATGACTTCACAATCCGCCAATCATATTACGACTTCCTCGCAAATTTCCATCTTGAAGCCGTGGAAAACGACAGCTATAGCATGTAGTGAGGTGTAGCCGATGTCTTTCGCATATTTAGATGAGGTCCCCGAAGTTCGCCAATCCAAAAAAACGAAGCCCATTCGAAAGAGGCTTCGCATTTCACAATCACATATTATAGCGAAAGAGTTGTCAGAACAGAGATAACTTGCGGAATCTCCCCTTTTCAGGCACGCTGCGCAACATATAACAACTTCTCATGTTCTTCGACAGGTAGCCGGGACAGACTTTTATGCGTAGGAGTGCATGCCTCCCAGCAGTAAGTTCACCCCGAAATAGGTGATAAGTACGCAGAGGAAGGCGGCGATGGTGAAAATGTGAAAGAACTGGGGTTTTCTGAAAACCTTCAGGACCCTTCCACCGTACAGTGTCATTGAATATACCAGAAGAGTCACGAGTGCCCATGTTTCCTTGGGGTCCCATGCCCAGTAGCTGCCCCAGGATATGTTTGCCCAGACCGCACCCAGGAATGTACCGAAGGTGAGAAGGAAAACAGCAGGGAACAGGACCACGAGACTTACGTCACGAAGGTTTTCCTTCACATCACGGGCAGGGATGCAGACACCCATTATGCCATTGAAGGCCACAAGACCGAACAGAGTGTATGACATCATCATGCTCAGCACGTGGATGGACAGAAGCGGGGACTGCAGGACCGGCATCAGCGGCATAATCTGCGGACTCACTCCGGCACGGCTCGCCAGCAACATCGTAAATCCTCCCAGCAGGAAGCCCAGCGGCTCGATGAGGGGGAACTTCCGGAACAGCAGCACAATGGATAACATGGAGAACCATGCCATCAGCATCATGACATTGTAGCGTCCCACATAAGGACCGGTCCCTGACACATACCATCTGAGGCCTATTACAAGAGTCAGATACAGCCACAGAAGAAGGGCTATGGCCGCACCTGTATACAGCACCCACCTGGGGAACTTCTTCTTTTTGGCAAGAAGGATGACGCCCAGAACGAAAAGGACAACGCCCAGGGTCAGGCACAGCATGAACTGGACCTTCGGTCTGGCTATCCTGATGTACAGGCGTTCCGCCTTCACTTTTCCCTCCGTCGGCAGCACCGGGGCTGCAACCTTCTCCTGATAGGCCTTGATGCCGGAGAGTATCTTTGCAGCCTCCGATGTATTCCCGGCACCGACATTTTCTTTTACCAGTTCCGTGGACTTCAGCAGGAAGTTCAACAATTCCTCTTCTTCACTGACCGTATCCGGAAACTTGTCCGAGGCTGCGTACCATGACACCTTTCCCGTGGAATCCGCCAGGGGGAAGAGTTTCACATCACTTAGTTTCCCAAGTGTCTCTTCGAAGCCTTTCTCCTGCAGATACGTATCGAAGGGGCACACCCTGTGCCCGTAATAGACATACATGTCCCCCATCGCCTTTTGCAGACTGCGGTCCGCCGCAGAGGCAGTGACACACGGAAGCAGGACCATCAAAGCTATGGCAACCGTCATAGAGGCGACCCTCCCCAGGGCACTGCGGAAAGCGGTGTCCTTTTGGAAGAAGTAACCAATCATGGAAATGAGCAGAAGTATGTACCCCGCATAAGTTATGCCGACCCCCCAGGGGTCGTGGCTTATGGCAAGAATGCTTCCCCGTCCGTCCTCATCGTAATCAGCCTGGTAGAAGCGGTAGCCCCGGTACTTGGCTATGTTGTTCATCGAGATTTCCACATTCCTGCCTTCGGGGAGGAATGTTATGTCGGAGCGGTAGCCGGAAGGCATCCTGGAACCGATATGGTAGTCGATGTCAAAGGAATTGAGGTGAAGGGAGAAAGGCAGAGTGGCCGGTGTCCCGGCATTGTCATCGAGGATGTAATTCGCTGTGGCCTCACCTTCCCTGAGATGTATCATTCCGCTCTGTCCGAAGAGATAGGTCACCAGTGCCCCGGCCAGGATCAGGATAAATGCCACATGAAGGGCCATCGAGAACACTTTCTTGGGAGCACCCGTCTGGATGAGGTAGATAAAGCCAAAAACGGCCACCACACCCCACAGTGCGATGAAAATAGGATTGTGGTAGAACCATTGGAACGCCACTGGGGTTCCCTTCAGTTTTTCCACGACCGTTGCGGCCATCATCATAACGATAAGGATGGCCATAGCTGAGAAAGACAGGATTTTTGCGGTTCGTTTCATAGGGGACAAAGATAGCCTAAATGACGGAAAACCCAATTAGCTGATTTCGATGAAATTGGCTAGGGAGGGGCGTACCTGTCCCCCCTCTTCCGTAGGACATGCCAAGTTATACCCTCTGCAAAACTTCTCAATCCCCTTTTATTGGGACCGGTTTATACAGTGTCACCCCCAAAATGGGGATTCCTGCATGGTTGGAAAGGAATGAATTTGTATCAGGTACTACAAAAAGCCATAAATTTGTAGTAATTCCAACAAGTGGACTGACAGCAACCCAACAACCTGCAAACCAAGTATATCTGCAATAAAAATACTTATCTTTTCACCCGTTTCCTCCTAAATAGCCCCTTTCCCGCCAACAAAAAAGCGAAGTCCCCGACCAAAGTGCGGAGGCTTCGCCTTTATTATTATGTGCGGAGAACCTTAGATGAGTGACTCGGCAGTCATCTTGGCAGGTTTCTCAATACCCATTATCTTGAGGATGGTAGGAGCGACATTGCAAAGGGCGCCGTCCTTCACTGTCTTGACATCCTCACCGGCATTGATGACGACGAACTGCACGGGATTCAGAGAATGTGCAGTGTTCGGGGTTCCGTCAGGATTGACCTCGTAGTCGGCATTGCCGTGGTCAGCGGTCAGAAGCACAGCATAGTCATGCTCGATGGCTGCGGTAACGACTTCCTTCACGAGACGGTCGATGCACTCGACAGCTTTTACAACTGACATGTACACTCCGGTGTGGCCCACCATGTCACCGTTGGCGAAATTGAGGATGATCATGTCCTCTTTCTCGGTATTGATAACGTTGATGAGTTTCTCGGCAACCTCGGGTGCGCTCATCATGGGAAGAAGGTCATAGGTAGGGACCTTGGGGGATGCAACGAGGATGCGGTCCTCATTCTCGAAAGGCTCCTCCCTTCCGCCGTTGAAGAAGAATGTCACGTGGGCATACTTCTCGGTCTCGGCAATCCTCAGCTGTCTCTTGCCAGCTTTTGCCACGGTCTCGCCGAGGGTCTGGTCAACAAGTTCCTTGTCGAAGAGGATATGGACACCCTTGAAGGAAGCGTCGTAAGGAGTGAGGCAGCAGTAGTACAGGGGGATGGTCTTCATGCCTTCCTCAGGCATATCCTTCTGGGTGAGGACAGTGGTGAGTTCCCTGGCACGGTCATTACGGAAGTTGTAGAAAATGATGGCATCACCTTCCTCGATGGTAGCGAGGGGGGAGCCGGCTTCGTCGGTGACGACGATAGGTTTGACGAACTCGTCGGTGACATCGTTGTCATAGGATGCCTGGATGCCCTCGATGGCGGAGGTGAACTTGTCACCCTTGCCTTCGACGAGGAGGTCATAAGCCTCCTTGACCCTGTTCCACCTCTTGTCACGGTCCATTGCATAGAACCTGCCGCAGACGGATGCTATCTTGCCGGTAGTCTCTGCCATATGCTTCTCAAGGTCCTCCAGGAATCCCTTCCCGCTTCTGGGGTCGGTGTCCCTTCCGTCCATGAATGCATGGACGAAGACTTTGTCAAGGCCCTGCTCCCCTGCAACACGCAGGAACTCATACACGTGGTCAAGGGAAGAGTGGACTCCTCCGGTGGAGGTAAGGCCCATGAGGTGGAGTTTCTTGCCACTTGTCTTCACATAGTCGTAGACGGCCTTGATCTCGGGGTTCTCGAGCAGTTTGCGCTCCCTGCATGCAATGTTTATCTTGACGAGGTCCTGGTAGATGATCCTGCCTGCACCGAGGTTCATGTGTCCGACTTCGGAGTTTCCCATCTGTCCGTCGGGAAGGCCGACATACTCGCCGCAGGCCTGCAGATGTGAGAAGGGATACTTGGCCCTGAGGGAATCTATGAAGGGGGTACCCTGGGCCCAGATGGCGTTGGAATAATCGTGACGGCCTTCACCCCAGCCGTCAAGAATCATTAAAAGGACTTTCTTGTTATTCATTGTTTGATGTGTTTTTTCTTTCATGAAATGCTTCATGTACACCATCTGTGTACATAAATCTTGCAAATTTAAGCATATTCTTGGATTATACGGGTTGTTTTGCCGCTCGCCCCGTGCGCTTTCTTTCTTCTTGGGGCCGATCTCCGTCCCCGCAGGAGAAGGGAAAGGAATTGGAGGATTTACTAAATGATGATAAATAAAGCGTGACAGTTTAAGGCATATCCCAGCACAGGGATTATCGCTCTCAAAAGTGGAGGAAAGGCATCCTTAAATGAGGAAGATTGTGCCTTCATGGGGCACTGGAAAGTCCTTAACATATTAAGGAAGTGACCAAATAATCCACTATACACTCTCACCATTTGACAGGACAGCGGGCAATCCCCACTCCCCGGCGAGCGGTGCAGTGAGGTCACTTGGCTGCCCCTGCCATTTCATTCACTTTACGGGACTGGCAGGCATCTTTCTGCACGGCACTTTCGATGACCCCGAGAGACTCTGCTATTCCCTTACGTACTTGTGCATGTATCCGAAGGTCCACTTTCCCTCGTCCATCTTCACCTTGCATTATTTTTGCAGCATTGCCAGACAAACAGACATAATATGGCTACGAGAAAAAATGGTTCTTCGCCAAGGAAGGCAGCAAAGTCTCCGAAGCCTTCCAAGCCGGCCACAAGGACATCATCACCAAGAAAACCCAAAAAGGATTCACCCATTTACGAAGGAAAGGTCATGATGACCCGCACAGGGACTGTCTACGTCAGGGATGACGAAGGCAAGTTCGACCTGGAAGTAAAACCCGGCAAGACAAAGCATGCCCTGCATGGCGACAGGGTGCATTTCATCTTGACCCGCCCCGAGTACCGCAGGGCAAACGGTCCCGTCGGCGGTGAGGGGGAAATCATTGACATCATCGAAAGAAGCACCTTCCCTTTCGTAGGCGTGCTTCACATCGTGGGCAAGAACGCCTGGGTGATGATGCAGAGCAAGAATATGCCCTATGACATCTCCATAGACATCCTCGGCGATGACGGAAAGCCCCTCATCGCAAGGAAGGTCCCCTCTTCCGACACCCCCGTTGAAAATCCCCACAAAGGGGCTCTTGTCCGTACCGAGGACGGCGACTACAGGGTCAAGGACCTCATCGCCAACATTGACGGACAGTACAAGGAGATGCGAGCCTCCAAGGGAATGAAGGTCGCAGCAGTCATAGACGGATGGGCCCGGAATGAACCCGGACCTTACGGACACATAGTGGATGTGCTGGGTGAGGCTGGCGCCAATGAGACCGAGATGCATGCCATCCTCGCCCAGTACAACCTTCCATACAGGTTCGACAGGGAGGTCGAGAGCGCAGCCGACGGCATTTCCGAGGAGATTGCGGCAAAGGACCTGGAACATAGGCGCGACTTCAGGAAGACCCTCACTTTCACCATAGACCCCGCCGACGCCAAGGACTTCGACGACGCCATTTCATATAAGGTGCTGGATAACGGCAACTATGAGATAGGTGTCCACATCGCAGACGTATCCCACTACGTGCTGCCCGGCACCCCGGTTGACAAGGAAGCCCGTGAAAGAGGGACCTCGGTATATCTCGTTGACAGGACGGTCCCTATGCTTCCCGAGAAACTCTGCAACAAGCTCTGTTCGCTTCGTCCCGCCGAGGACAAGCTCACTTTCTCCGCCGTCGTCGAGATGACCCCCGCAGGAAAGGTGTTCAACCACTGGTTCGGAAGGACAGTTATCCGCTCCGACTACCGCTTCGCCTACGAGACGGCACAGCAGGTCATAGACCTCGGCGAGGCCGCCCTGACCACTCCCCTGTACGGAGGCACTTCGGGCAAGACTCCCCTCTCCGAGGACGGGGTGGGGTTCGGCATCACTGAAGGTGAGGAGATCCCGCTGAACCTGAAAGAGGCTATCCTGAAGCTGTGGGACCTTGCGAAGATCCTGAAGGAGCGCAGGATGGCGGCAGGAGCCGTGGCATTCGAGAGGCCCGAGATGAAAGTGGAGGTTGACAAGGACGGAAGGCCAATAGATGTCCATCAGCATGTATCCAAGGAAGCCAACTTCCTCATCGAGGAGTTCATGCTGCTTGCCAACAGGAGCGTCGCTGAGTTCATAGCTACCGAAGGAAAGATGGACGGAAAGGTCCACAAGAATGCCAAGACTTTCGTATACAGGATCCATGACCTTCCCAATACGGACAAACTCTTCTCCCTGTCGGAGTTCGCCAAGAACTTCGGCTATGATGTGAAGTTCGGGGAACAGAGTACCGCCAAGACACTGAACGGGCTTCTGAGCCAGGCCAAGGACAAGCCAGAGTTCATGCCCCTGGAGATGCTGGCCCTGCGCTCGATGGCCAAGGCCTGCTACTCCCCCGACAACATCGGCCACTACGGCCTCGCCTTCAGGTTCTACACTCACTTCACTTCCCCCATCAGAAGATATCCCGACCTGATGGTCCATCGCCTTCTGGCAAAGTACCTCGCAGGAGGGGATTCCCAGGACAAGGCTTACTATGAGAGGGAATGCGAGCATGCCTCCGAGAGGGAGGTCATCGCAGCCAATGCCGAGCGTGACTCCATCAAGTACAAGATCGTGGAGTTCATGGCGGACAAGAACGGGCAGACATTCGACGGAAGGATTTCAGGTCTTACGGACTGGGGCATGTACGTGGAGATAGAGCCCACCAAGATCGAGGGCATGGTCCCGCTCCGGACCCTCACGTCGGATTTCTTTGACTTCGACGAGGACACCTACACCCTCAGGGGCCGCTACTACGGGCAGGTATACCGTCTCGGGGACCCTGTTAAAGTCAAAGTCATCGGAACCAACCTGGAACAGAGGACCCTCGACTTCGAGCTGGTGGACGAGACAGCCCTGGACAAGAACACCCGCTCCCAGAAGTCCCAAGGCAGGAGAGTGGATTTTGACCATAATTATGGCTTCTCCGCTGAACCCTTTGACTCCGACGAGGACTACTCCAAGGTTTACTCCCCCAAGTCCAAAAAGAAGAAAAAGAGCACCTCCCGCGGAAATGGAGGAAAGAAGAAACATTAGCAGGGGTCTTCCGCATCCTGCACAGACCTCGGTTCCGACGATGGGGCTCCCGTCGCCGGAACTTTTTTCCACCTTTAAGCGCCCACTACTCCGAAAAAGTCTACCTAGCAGTACGATTTTTTATTCCAACTAGTCCGAAAAAGTTTCGTACTATCATTTTTATTCCTACCTTTGCCCCGTGAACAACCATTTTTGCCGTCATGAAACAAAGACTAACAGCAAAGGAAGAGGATATAATGGAGATCTTCTGGGAGAAGGGAGAACTTCTCATCAAGGATGTCATTGCACTCCTCCCCGGGGACGCACCCGGATACAATACCGTAGCGAAACAGATAAACACCCTCGAGGAGAAAGGGTTCCTCTCCCGTCGTCCCCTCTTCAACACCTTCATCTACTTCCCTGCCATCTCCAGGAAGCAGTACCGTGGCATCTCCGTCGGGGACATGGTAGCCAAGTACTACCGCAACTCCTACTCCAGTCTCGTGCTTCAGTTCGTGAAGGAGGAGAAGATGAGCCTGGAGGACCTGCGTGAGGTCATCTCCCTAATCGAGGAAGACGGAAGCGACAACCCCAAGGACGAAGAAAATCGGTAATATGGACACGTTTCTTCTATATCTCGGAAAGTGCGCCCTCGCCCTTGCGGTTTTTCTGGGCGCATACTTCCTGACCCTGGGCAGGGAGACCCTGTACTCCCTTCGCAGGATACTGCTTTCCGTTTTCGCTGTGTTGTCATTCATACTGCCACTGTGCGTCATAACGGTTCACAGGACTGTCCTTGTCGAGGGTACAGCCATCGGGAGCTTTGAAGAGCTTTCCTCTCCACCCGGCACCTCAGCAGGGAGCACTCCCTGGACATCCATTCTCCTTGGCATCTACATCCTCGGTGCGGGTGCGACTGCCTTTCGCATCGCGGCAAGTGTCCTTAGCGTCATTTCCCTGAAAAGGCACGCAACGATACTCCCTTCCGACTCCGACTCCACCCGCATTGCACTTGTAAAAGAAAACATCTCCCCCTGCAGCTGGATGGGAACCATTTTCCTTTCAGAGGAAGACTTCAAAGGGTGCGACCCGCTCATACTGGAGCACGAAAAAGCACACCTCAGCCGTGGTCACAGCTGGTACGTACTTCTTTGCGACATGCTTGTCTGCCTGCAGTGGTTCAACCCCGCCGCATGGCTCCTTCGAAGGGAGATGTCGGAAGTCATGGAATATGAGGCGGACGGAGCCGTCCTGGGGAGCTGCCCCAGCGGCAAGCAGTACCAGTACGCCCTTCTCGCACAGAGTTGCATCCACGGCGGCCTCCCCAGGGAACTGTCCTTCTGCACCAACGGGTTCAGTTCGCAGGGCTCGGTAAAGCGGCGCATAGTCATGATGAAAAGACGCCCTTCCTCCCCGAAGGCGGGGTACAAGGCCCTCATTGTGGTCCCGCTCATAGCGGCTGGAGTGGGCCTCAATGCCAGGACAGTGACATCCTACGTCCATAAAGAAGATGAGGCAAACGCTCCTTCTTCCCTGTCCAAAGGGGGAACGGGGGACCCGCTGGTGATTGTCTGGGAGAAGAGGATGACCCTCTCGGAATCCAGTGAAAGACACTCATCCGACGACATATCCTCTATAAGTGTCTACAAAGACAGGGAATCGCTCCTCCTCTTCGGTCCTGAGGCCGAGGACGGTGCCATCGTGATAACCCTCAAGAATGACGTTCCACAGGCAAAGACGGGCGGCCCCATAAAGGGGAAGGTCATGGACGGAAGTGGCAAACCTATCCCCGATGCCGCAGTCATGGTGACCGCGGCAAGAACATAGGTGTCCTCTCCGGCAAGGATGGTTCTTTCAGCCTCCAGTACCAAGGCAGTGGCAACACCTCGCTGACCATCTCCCACATCGGCTATGAGAGCAGCACCGCTCCCGCAGCCCCCGACATGACCATCATACTCAAGGAGCGAACACAGGCTCTTGATGAATCCACCATAATCGTGAAGAGGGTGGAAACAGAACAGCAAGCTAAACAGGCCGTCATCGTTGACGGAAATGGAGACGTTCCGAGGATAGTTGTGGACGGAGAGGAAATCACTTATGAAGAGTTGAAAAAACTGGACCCGAAGACCATAGAATCCATAGAGGTCTCCAAAAGTGATGAGGACTCCCCCGGTGGCACCGTCATAGTGACGCTAAAGAAAAAATAAACGAAAGAGTAACTAAGACATACTGTC
>CAJOLJ010000070.1 GCA_905235445.1 uncultured Bacteroidales bacterium | reverse complement strand
GTGGGATTCATAGCATTCTCGCCCCTGGCCCAGGGTCTTCTCACCCCCAGGTACCTAAGCGGAGAGATTCCGTCCGACTCCCGCATGGCCAAAGCCAAGTTCCTGCGTCCCGAGGTCCTTACCGAGGAACTTCTCACGAAACTCCGTGCCCTTAATGATCATGCCAAGCTGCGTGGTCAGACTCTTTCCGAGATGGCTCTGTCCTGGTGCCTCAAGGATGACCTCGTTACCTCGGTAATAATAGGTGCAAGTTCAGTGGACCAGCTGCGGGACAACCTCGTCGCTGTCGGTAACACTTCCTTCACACCCGAGGAACTCGGCAAGATTGATTCAATCCTGAACGGATAATTATAGTCAGTACAACAAAGCATCTTTTCATGAACCCCCTCCTCAAAAAGACCCTCACATATGTCCTGATAGTGGTAGCGTTCCTCTTCCTGGCCTACGGCTTCGTGCCTCAGGTCCTGGAAGGTAAGATTGTGGACCAAAGCGACATTTCCGGTTATGTCGGGATGGCCCACGAGACCAACGAGTGGAACAACGCCCACCCTTCGGACAGGACCGCCTGGACAAACTCCATGTTCGGCGGCATGCCCACCACCATGCTCAGCGGCAATACCGAGGGTGACTGGACAAAACCCCTGTACAATCTGACCCTTATCGGCAAAAGGCCCGCAAGCTACCTGTTCATATCCTTGATAGGAGCGTTTTTGCTGCTGCTCTCCTTCGGCATCCATCCCCTGCTTGCAGCGGGTGGAGCAGTCGCCATCACATTCTGCTCCTACAACATGCAGATTATCCAGGTGGGTCACAATGCGAAGATGCTCGCCCTCGCTTTCACCCCTGGTGTACTGGCTGCCGTCGTGTTCACTTACCGTTGCGCCTTCGGCATGTACAGGAACAAGGGGAATACCACACCGAACCCCAAGGAGGAGAGCTGGAAAGAGTGGCTTCCCTGGACCTTGCTTGGGGCATGCCTCTTCGCCATGGCCCTCAACTTCCAGATAAAGGCCAACCATGTCCAGATAACTTACTACCTGGCAATCATCATTGCCTGCTATGTGGCCGTGCTGCTGGTGTGGCTGCTGGTGAAGGACAAGGAAATGGGCAAGAGCAGAAAGGACCTCCTGGGCAGGTTCCTAATAGCCTCGGCTCTGCTCCTTGTTATCGGGTGCATCGGAATCGGCACAAATTCCAACAGGCTTCTTCCCACCTACAAGTATACACAGGAGACGATGAGGGGCGGCTCCGAACTGAAGGGAGAGACAGACGGCGGCAAATCCAAGGGCCTGGACCTGGAGTATGCCACTTCATGGTCATACGGCTGGGAAGAACTTCCCAACTTGATGATACCGAACTTCAACGGCGGATCTTCCGCAGGCAGCATGAACCCGGAGAAGAGCGAGACCGCACAGCTCTTCAAGAGCGCCGGCCAGAACTACCGCCAGATAGCGAAGTCGCTTCCTCTGTACTGGGGTCCCCAGCCGTTCACGGCGGGTCCCATGTACATGGGTGCCATAACCATATTCCTGTTCCTGCTGGGCCTGTTCCTGTATCGTGGAAAGGAGAGATGGTGGATTCTCATTCCCACGGTAATTGCGATACTGCTGGCCCTGGGGAACCATTTCATGGCGTTCACAAAGTTCTTCTACTACCATGTACCGTTCTACAACAAGTTCAGGACGGTGTCGATGGCTCTGGTTGTCCTGCAGATAACCCTTCCGCTGCTTGGGTTCATAGTGCTTGACAAAATCCTGAAAAACGGATACACCAAGAAAGAGTTCCTCTCAAAGAGCATCCCCGCCCTCATACTGTCCGCAGGCGTTTGCCTCATTTTCTGGGTGTTCCCTCACCTGGCGGGAACTTTCCAGGGCGGGGCGGACTCCCAGATGCAGGACGTAATCGTGGATGCCCTCATCAAGGACAGGATTTCCCTTCTCAGGGCGGACGCCCTGACTTCACTGATCCTCATTGCCGCCACCTTCGCCATCCTTTACTGGACATTCACGATAAAGGAGAAGGACGAGGCCAAGGCCAACGCAAGAAGACTGTACGGAGGGGTGGCAATCTGCCTTCTTATCCTCATAAACATGTTTGCCGTAGGCAAGAGATATCTCAACTCCTCGCATTTCGTGACCCAGAGGCAGTTCGACAACCAGTTTACCGAGAGACCCGTGGACAAGATGATACTTGAGGACAAGGAACAGGATTACAGGGTGCTGGACCTCACCGTCAATGTGTTCAATGACTCGCATCCTTCTTACTTCCACAAGAACATCGGAGGCTACTCACCTGTCAAGTTGCAGCGTTACCAGGACCTCATCGAATGGTATCTCTCCGCTGAGATATCATCCATCCAAAAGGCCATAAACAATGCCACCGATGCCCAGACCATAGAGGATGTCGAGGCCATCCTTCCCCCTCTTCCCATCCTCTCTATGCTCAACGACAAATACATCATCCTCGATGGCAACCTTCCCGCTCTGCGTAACCGTTCCGCCATGGGAAGCGTATGGCTGGTGGAGGGGTGCGTTGCTGCCGCCACCCCAAGTGAGGAGATTGCCCTCATCGGTGGAGCGGACCTTCACAGGGAAGCTGTCATTGGCGAAGACTTCTCCTCCTTCCGGGACAAGGTCGTCCCCGGGGACTCCCTGGACAGAATCGAACTTGTCAAATACACTCCCAATGAACTGAGGTACTCCTACAGTACTTCATCAGGGAGGACCGCCGTCTTCAGTGAAATATACTATCCCAACGGCTGGACGGCCTGGACTGAGGATGGCAACGGAAATAAAATCGAGGACGTCGATATCTTCAGGTGCAATTGGACCCTCAGGGGTGCGGTGATACCGAAAGGTGAAGGAACCCTCGTCATGAGGTTCGCCCCCAAGTCATATACGGTATCAACCGCTATGTCCAGGGCATCTTCAATAACCCTTATCCTCATCACCCTCCTCTCCATTGCCGGAGTCGCCCTCCCGCCCCTGAAAAAGAAGAAGGGACAGAAGACCTCCTGAGAATGGATGACGGTATAATCGATACGGCCTCCGAAGAGAAATCTCCGAAGGCCGTATTTCTTGCAGATGAAGAGTAAGGAGGACTAGTCCTCGTCCGACTCCTGGGCTGCGTACTCCGCAAGGAGCTTGTTCTGGACATCGCCGGGAACAGGCTGGTAGTCCGCAAACTTCATGGAGAAGGTAGCGGAACCTCCGGTCAGGGAGCTCAGAACGGTGGAGTAGCGATAAAGCTCGGCGAGGGGAACCCTTGCATGGAGGACAGTGAAGCTGCCGTCCATCTCCTGGTTCTCGATCATACCGCGGCGGGTGTTCAGGTCGGACATACAAGGACCGACATACTCCGAAGGAGTGAGGATGTCTACATTGTAGATAGGCTCGAGGATCTTGGGACCTGCATTGCGGAAGGCCTCCTTGAAGGCGTTGCGTCCTGCGATGATGAAGGCGATTTCCTTGGAGTCAACCGGGTGCATCTTACCGTCATAGACATAGACCCTGATGTCGCGTGCGTAGGAACCGGTGAGAGGTCCCTCAGCCATCTTCTCCTTGATACCCTTGAGGATAGCGGGCATGAAACCGAGGTCGATGGCACCACCGACGACGCAGTTGTAGAACTCCAGCTTGCCGCCCCACTCGAGGTCGGTAATGTCGGAGGTCTTCATGTTTAGGACGGTGTCCTTGCCGGCAATCTTGAAGGTGGTAGGAGCTTCCTGACCCTCAACGTAGGGGCAGACGAGGAGGTGAACCTCTCCGAACTGTCCAGCACCGCCGGACTGCTTCTTGTGACGATACTGTGCGGTAGCGACCTTGGTGATGGTCTCGCGGTAAGGAACCTTGGGAGCGAAGATCTCGATGTTGAGCTTGAACTCGTTGTTCACTCTCCACTTCACGAGGTTGATGTGCTGCTCGCCCATACCGGAAAGGATGGTCTGGCGCAGTTCCTTGGAGTAAGCCACGGTGATGGTGGGGTCCTGGGCAGCGATCTTGTTGAGGGCATCGCCAACCTTTGCCTCATCGTTCTTGTCGGAGGCCTTTACGGCGCAGCGGTACTTGGCATCGGGGAACTTCATGTGCTCGATGGCCTCGGAGCCTGCAACTGCCAGGGTAACGTCGGTCTTGCCGTTCTTCAGCTTCATGACGCAACCGATGTCACCGGCGCTGATGGAGGAGACTTTCTCCTTCTTGGCACCTGCCACTGCATAGATGGCGGACAGACGCTCACCGTTGCCGGTCTCAGGATTTACGAGGTCGGCACCCTCATTGAGGGTTCCGCTCATCACCTTGAAGTAAGAGACATCACCGAGGTGCTGCTCTACGCTGGTCTTGTAGATGAACAGGCTGGTAGGGCCATCGGGGGTGCAGACAACGTCCTCGCCCTCGATTGTCTTCTGGATGGAGCCCAGAGGTGAAGGAACCACGTCGATGATGAAGTCCATGAGGGCCTTCACACCGAAATCGTTCTTTGCGGCGATGCAGAAAACAGGCATCACCTCGCCCTTGGCCATGCCGGCGGTAAGACCGCGGCGCACCTCCTCGATGGAGAGGTCCATCTCCTCGAAGTATTTCTCCATGAGCTCGTCATCGCCTTCGGCTGCCTTCTCTACGAGTTCCATGTGGAGTTCCTCTGCCTGGTCAGCATACTGGGCGGGAATGTCAAGCACCTCGACTGCACCGTTGGCGTCCTTTGCCTTGTAGTACTTCATCGACAGGACATCGATGATACCGTCGAAGGATGCACCGGGATTTGCGGGGAACTGACAGATGACAGGCTTCTTGCCGAAAGCCTCGCCAAGGGTCTCACGGGTGTGGTCCCAGTTGGCTTTCTCTGCATCAAGCTGGTTGACGGCGATAACAACGGGAACGTTATACTGGGAAGCATAACGGGCGAAGATCTCTGAACCGACCTCCACGCCCTGCTGGGCGTTGAGTACGAGAACACCGGCCTCGCAAACCTTGAACGCTGAAAGTGCACCACCGGAGAAATCGTCGGAACCCGGAGCATCAATGAAATTGATCTTCGTGCCCTTGTACTCTGCATAAAGGGGAGTTGCGTAGACGGACTTCTGGTTCGTCTGCTCGAACTCGGTATTGTCAGAGACGGTGTTCTTTCCCTCGACGGTGCCTCGTCTGTCGATCACCTTTCCCTCGAAAAGCATAGCCTCCGCAAGAGTGGTTTTTCCGGACTTGGAGGATCCAAGGAGAACCACGTTGCGGATGTCCTTAGTTGTGTAAGATTTCATCTGTAGGAAATATTTATTTGTTTTTATTTAAAAATCACACGAGGCTCCCATAAATAATGGGTATATCCTTGCAAAGTTACGTATTTTTTAAAACGTTTACAAAAGAAAAGTTTGGGTCGAGGGAAAACGGGGGTCGCAAAGCGACAGTCCCGGGGTTTGCCCCCCAGGACGGGCCTGGCCCCTCGAGGGACACTTCACGGCTTCGGAGGGGCATTCCCCTTTATTTATTGCATTTCTTAAAAAACGCAAATTTATTCACAATTTGCGAAATTGCCAATTTACCAAGTTGAATATATTTTTATTTATGATACCTAAAAGGGAACTTCTTGGTTAAATATTTGTTCAAACTTAATTATATCATTTACTTATATATTTAAATATATAATTATGTTTTTCTCAAAGAAAAACAATTTTTGGTTAACTACATCTTTCTATAGACCAATAACTTATTTATCATTTACAAGGTTAAACACCAGTATATTCAATACCTATTTTTCACTTTTTTTATCACAAATCACAATTCCCGTTTGTGATTTCTCAACATCTCCTTGGTTAAAATCAATCATTTTTGATTATAATTTTGCAGGTAGGTATTTCGTGTTTCCAACACTATCACAACAACCATTCTTAACCACATCTTTCACAATGGAAAAGAAACAGTCCACGAAACCCAATGGTAAAGTAACCCCGATGGATATTGTCGTAGGAGAGAATTTCAGGAGACTCCGCCTGCAGAAGAACATAACCTTGGAGTCACTCGCCAGGCTGATCAACTGTTCGACCCAGTCCCTTTACAATCTTGAACACGGCCGGACCAACCTCATCAAGGGTCTTCTGGCCGACGGATTGGAGGCAATGGGCGAGGACATGATTTCCCTTTTCTTCCCGGGGACGTACCGTTCCACCGACAACCTGGCCTTATCCGGCGGAGTAATGAGGGACGGCACCCCACGTGCGACCCTCACAAAAGAGTCCCTTGACAGGACAGCCGCTCTCGTGGAGTCCTTCCGGGCCAGGGAGGAAAGAGAGCCCCCGCATACGGCCATTGAGCATCTCACCCAGGAGAACCTCACGCTCAGGGAGGAAATAGAAACAATCCGCCAGAGAGCGGAGAATGACCGCAGAATACTTCATGCCCTCACAGACACTTTGAAAGACTTGATGGAGATACTCTCAAAGCCAGCGGAAGACAAATAGGTGCGTTTGAGGATTTTTCTTTAACTTCGCAGTCCAATGACATCCCCGGAATGACGAAAACAAAGGAAATCTCCCTCAAGGCATATTTCAGTGAGACGCTCATAGAGGCAGGCTGTGACGAGGCCGGCAGGGGTCCCCTTGCCGGTCCCGTTTTTGCTGCAGCCGTGATCCTTCCCAAGGATTTTCACCACCCTCTTCTGGATGACTCCAAGAAGATGACTGCAAAAAACAGGGAACTTCTTCGTGAAATAATAAAGAAGGAGGCCCTTGCCTGGGCCGTGGAGAGGGTCGATGCAGAGGAAATAGACCGCATCAATATCCTCTCCGCCTCCATCGCCGGAATGAAACGCTCTGTCGCGAAACTTTCGATCAGGCCGCAGTTCCTTCTGATTGACGGAAACCGTTTCTCCCCATTTGAAGACATACCATACAAGACAGTGGTGCACGGGGACGCCACATATGCATCCATCGCTGCAGCATCGGTCCTGGCCAAGACCTACAGGGACGATTTCATGACGACACTCTCCAAGGAATATCCCCAATATGGCTGGGACAGGAACTTCGGCTATCCCACCCATGACCACATCGAGGCCATAAGACAATACGGCTACACCCCCTATCATCGTCGCTCCTTCCATGTAAAGGAACTTGAAAGCAACCTTTTCGAGCAGATCTTTATCCCTGGTGAGGACGAAAGGGGCGACAATACCAAATGACACCCCCACCTTGCACAACGCTCCTTTTCAAAGAAAATCCTCAAATCACGCACAACCCCATGAGCCAAAATAAAATATACCCGGCAGAATGGCTTAGGAACAAACCCTACAAAAAACTGAGCGACGCTGATACCTACTACAGCGACCTCTCTACCAAGATCCTCGGCGTCATCAAGGCCTCCCCTGTCATGGAGGTCCTGATCAAGGACAGGAACTGGCCCAAAAAGATAAGCATGACCATCGCCGGACTGTTAGAGGACCTGATATCGGATATCGGTGTCTGGAAACTCGTCCTCTCCGAAAACATGAAGCGTTACGGAAAGCCAATTCCTTTCTACGACACATCATATTATGTGGATGGCGAAATCAACCCCCAGGATGTCAAATTGATAATATGGGACTTCTGCCAAAGAAGGACTCTTGGAACTGTCATCAACCCCGAGAATGTGGGTATCTGCGAGACAGCGGAGAGTGTATACGCCCTGCTGGATGGAGAGTGGGAAACGGCACCCGAAAACGAGGCTCTCAAAAACGCAGTCACGAAGAAAACCGCAGCGAAGGATTACTGGGTGGCCAGGGAACTTCTTTCTTGGGTCTCGGAAGGTTGCTTCCTCAATCACAGATTCGAGGAGGATCTTCTCTCGGGGATTGAAAGTTACAAAACCGAAGAAGTCCTTGACAAGGAACACTATACTTATTTACAAAGGATGGCACAGATGTTCAGCTGGAGGGAGAACCTTGTGTGCCTGAGACCGCAGCAGATCCTTTCTGCAATTTGCGGGTGCGACGAACAGGGTGTGCTGGAGAAGTGCAGGATGGAACCCATACTTCCGTACAGTTACAAAGGGTATGACTCCCAATACCTGCACCTGAGGCGTTTTGCCGATGAGAAGGATTTCAATGTGGAACTGAGCTCCTTCAGCAGCACCGATAGCTTCGTGCAACTTTTCAAGCAGTCACCCATGACATATTGCAATCTGGTGAACTGGGGAAGCAAGTGGTATCAGTGCGGAATTATGTTCCCCTGCTTCAGGGCTCCTTCCGACAAGACAAATTACATGAACAGGTTGGAACTGGGCTACATAAGCGACGGGGCGAAAAAGATTTATGAGACACTGAGGGGTCTCTTCCCGGACAAAAACATCATCTTTTACAAGAATTACTTCGAGGCTTCCTCTTTCCTGAATAAAACTTTCGAGGGGAAGTACATTCTTCAGGAACCCCCTACTTTGGATAAACAAGAGCCTGTGGCAATTTTCCCGAGCCCCCGTGGAGGCATTATGTCCTTGACGGGATATGTCCAGTGCATAGCATCACCGGATAATCCATACTATGACAAGGAGGTGGCGAATGAATACGCTCTTAAATTAATGCTCGACACAAACTTAATGCCTTATGACTTGGTGTCTGTACTGATAAACGACGGCTTGCTGCCGGATGCCAAGCTGACCTCCCGGGAAAGCGAGGAGCACGGGCGAAAACTCCTCCAGGACAACATCTTCTTCATAGCGGACTATTTCCACATGAGATACCAGGGCGACGACACTAAGTAGGGAGGTTGTTTCCTTCTGGCCTTTGTCGGCACATCCAGTATTCTTAACTTTGCCCTGTCAAATAGAAAAACACCGTAAATCACATAAACATGAAAAAAATTCTATGTTCACTCGCCGCAGCCCTGTTCCTTTGCAGCGGAGCATTTGCGGACGAGGGCATGTGGCTGCTTCCTCTGCTCCAGAAGATGAATGCACAGGATATGGCTGCCCACGGGTGCCGCCTCACCCCTGAACAGATCTATTCCATCAACAACACCTCCCTCAAGGATGCCATCGTCCACTTCGGTGGCGGCTGCACCGGGGAAATGATATCGAAGGAAGGCCTGCTGGTGACCAACCACCACTGCGGCTACTCCAGCATCCAGGGTCTCTCGACCCCCGAGCACAACTACCTCGAGGACGGATACTGGGCAATGAAAAGGGACGAGGAACTTCCTGTCCCGGGACTTACGGTAACCTTCCTCGTCAACATGAGGGATGTCACCGACATGCTGGACAAAGCTTACGAGAAGACACTCAAAAAGAACAAGAAACTGGAAAATGCCCAGGAACTTGCCGAGAAGGAAGTCAAGAGGCTGACCGAGGAACTCGTCAAGGGAGCCACCGAGGATTATCCCAACACGACTGCCAGCGTCACCAGCTTCTACAATGACAATGTCAAATACCTCATCGTCTACAGGGTATACCGTGATGTGCGTTTCGTAGGTGCTCCCCCGGCATCCCTGGGAAAATTCGGAGGAGAGACCGACAACTGGATGTGGCCCCGCCATACCTGTGACTTCTCCATGTTCAGGGTCTATGCCGACAAGGACAACATGCCCGCAGAGTACTCCAAGGACAATGTTCCCTACACCCCCGCCCAGGCACTCAAGGTGTCCCTCAGGGGAATCAATGAAGGTGACTACGCCATGATAATGGGCTATCCCGGCAGGACCCAGAGGTTCCAGACCGCACCACAGCTGGAGAGCATGATGGGCCGGTACGGCATCTCCGTCAAGGCTAGGACGGTTCGCCAGAACGTGATGTGGGAAGGAATGGAGGCTGACCCCGTGGTGAGGCTCCAGTATGCGAACAAGTACGCCAGCAGCGCAAACGGCTGGAAGAAGTGGCAGGGTGAGCAGCTCGCCTTCGACAAACTCGGCATCATCCCCCGCGAGAAGGAGAAAGAAGCCCAGTTCATGGCCTGGGTGAACCAGAAGAAATCCCGTCAGGAGAAATATGGCAAGGCCCTTGAGAAGATAGAGACCGCCTTAAGCGAAACCGATGAAGCCAACAAAGACGTGACCCTTATCACGGAGTCCGTATACCGGATCGGACTGTTCCCCTTCATCAGCGCTTTACTGAACACCTATGCCCGTGAAATGAACGGCAAGACCACTGACGAGGCCAAGGAAATAGCCCTTAAAAAAGCAGTCGAGGTTACCGCCGAAAGGTACAAGGACTACAGCGAACCGCTCGAGAGGAAGATTGCCGTTGCGATGCTTGAGTTCTACCGCGACAATGCCAAGAAGGAACTCTACCCCAGCACTATCGAAGACTTCGAGCATGCAGACCTGAAAGCCTATGTTGACAATCTTTTCGAGACCTCCATGTTCGATAACGAGCAGAAACTGCGCGAGGGCGTAGCCCAGGGAGGATTGGACGGGGTCATGGCTGACCCTGCCACCGTCCTGTACATGGATGTCGTCCAGGGCAAGGTCATGGGCCTGTATCCCACGGCAAATGGCAAAAACGATCTCATCGCCGAAGGTTCCAAGGAGTTCACCGCAGGACTGCTTGAGTGGAAGAAAGGCGAGAAGTCCTATCCTGACGCCAACTCCACCATGCGACTCACCTACGGCAATGTCCTCCCTTATTCCCCGAAGGACGGAGTATCCTACTGGTACTACACCACCCTTAACGGCGTGATGGAGAAAGAGGACCCGGGCAACTACGAGTTCCGCGTTCCCGAGAAACTCAAGGAACTGTACAAGGCCAAGGACTACGGCCAGTATGCTGACGCCTCCGGTCAGCTTCCCGCCTGCTTCCTTACCAACAATGACATCACCGGCGGAAACTCCGGAAGCCCCGTCCTGGATGCTGACGGTGCCCTCATCGGCCTGGCATTCGACGGCAACTGGGAGTCGATGTCAAGCGACGTGATGTTCGAGCCTGACCTGCAGAGGTGCATCTGCGTAGATATCCGCTACGTTCTGTTCATCATGGACAAGTTCGGCGGAGCGGGTCACCTGCTGGATGAAATGGAAATCCTGCGATAAATAATGGAACGGAATCAAATCCTCTCTGCGCTGCGCGAGGTACGTCATCCCGCAAAAGGAGACAAGGACCTCGTTGAACTGGGCATGGTCGAAGATATAACTCTCTCGGACAATGCCGTAAGCGTAACCCTCGCATTCGAAAAAATGCGGGACCCCCTTGCGGAATGGCTCATCGGGAGCGCCCGGGCGGCCCTCTACAGGACCTGCCCCGCAGGAACGCAGATAGAAGTCAAGTCCATAGTCAGGACCGAGGAACAGAAGAAGAAAAAGAAGACGGTAAACGACCTTACGCTCTCCCAGCTGAACAACGTACGCCACATCATCGGTGTTGCCTCCGGCAAGGGCGGGGTAGGCAAGTCCACTGTCGCCGTGAACCTCGCTGTCGCCCTCGCCCGCCTGGGATACCGGGTAGGACTCGCAGATGCCGATGTGTACGGTCCCTCCGTTCCGCTTATGACCTCCACCGAGGGCCAGATGCCACTGGCCGAGAACGAGAGCGGTGAGGAAGGTGACGAGGTTATGATCCCTATCGAGAAGTTCGGGGTCAAATGGATGAGCATTGGCTACTTCGCAGAGCCTGGGCAGGCTCTCATCTGGAGGGGGCCCATGGCCTGCAACGCCCTGAAGCAGATGATTCTCCAGGTGAAGTGGGGAGTACTTGACTATCTACTCATTGATATGCCACCGGGAACCGGGGACATACACATTTCCCTGGTGAGCGACATCCCGATGGAAGGTGCCGTCATAGTTACGACTCCGCAGGCCGTGGCTCTCGCTGACGTGCAGAAAGGAGTGGACATGTTCCGCAACGAGAAAATCAACAAGAAGCTTTTCGGCCTTGTCGAGAACATGGCTTACTTCACGCCCGAGGAACTCCCGGACAACAAGTACTATATTTTCGGGAAGGACGGCGGTCTGAAGATGGCCTCCCAGTTCGGAATCCCGATGCTGGGACAGATTCCCCTGGTACAGGGCATCCGTGAAAGCGGGGACAACGGGGAACCCATTGCCCTTTCCACCAGACCCGATGCCCTGGCCTTCATAGAGGTCGCAAGACGTCTTGTGGAGGAAAGCGAGAAGTAGTTTCTTCGGCATACAGACACACGAAGGGATGCCCCCGCCCCGGGAGCATCCCTTTTTCAATAGAGCGCATCGGCTAATGACCTTTACTTGTAGAAATTCTTTTTGAATGCCTCCATCTCCCCTCTTCCCATGACACAACGGTTCCACCATGCCCTTATAAACCCTGTCCCGTAGCCGAAGAGTTGCACGAAGGATGCCCATATGCTGAGCAGCGCTATTTTCAGGGACTGAGTAATTCCCGTTCCTTCCAGACTGTTCTTCGCGAAACTGTCCACAAGGATTGCCAGGGCATACAGGAATATGGGGCCCAGGGCCCAGGGCCAGAACAGGGAAATGAGAAGAAGAAGGACGGTCCCCACCGTGAAGGCCGCAGGAAGAAGGTGGACTAATTTAAGGGAGGAGGGATACTTCTTGTAAAGGTTAATCCTTGCTATGCCCGAATTGTGAACCTGCTTGAAGAACTTCCTGAAATCGGTCCTTCTTTTATGATAGACCCACGCCCCCGGGAAGAGGCGGCAAGAGTGACCACCCTCGAATATCCTTATGCTTAGGTCAATGTCCTCCCCGAAGCGCATTTTGGAGAACCCGCCCAGAGACTTGAATACGCCCTTCTTGATTCCCATATTGAACGAACGGGGATAGAACTTGTCGAGTTTCTTCTTGCCTCCGCGGATTCCGCCGGTGGTGAAGAAAGATGTCATGGAATAGTTGATCGCTTTCTGGACCGCAGTGAAGGACTCGTGCGCCCTGTCAGGGCCGCCGAAGGCATCGCTGTCCTTTATGGACAGTTCCTCCTCGATTGCCTTGAAATACCCTTCCGGTACAATGACGTCACTGTCCAGTATCAGCAGTATCTGTCCCTTGGCCTTTTCCGCCCCGAGGTTCCTGGCGGGTCCCGGGCCGCCGTTCTCCTTCATGAAATACTTCACGTCCATCCTGTCGGAATAGTCTGCCACTACCGCGTCGCAACGCACTGTGGAACCGTCCTCTACAAGGACCGTCTCGAAATCCTTGAATCCCGTCCGGAGGAGGCTCTCAAGAAGTTCCCTCACTTCGTCGGGACGATTGTAAACTGGAACGATGACTGAATACTTCATGCAGGAAATGGATTGGTATATTTCTACTGGATGCAAAAGTAATCAATAAAAGCGAATTTATCCATTATCAAAGAATCCCGCACCCCTTTCCTGCAATAAGCCCTTCATGGGAAATCATACATAATTGGCGTCCTTTGTAAAAACGCTTATAATTATGAACTATCCTATTGGAATACAGACATTCGAAGTAATCCGTAAACATTGTTTTGCATATGTGAACAAGACGGGACTCCTACCTCGTCGGGAAGAAGGGTTATTACTTCCGCCTGAGCCGGAGGACGGTATCGATAGGACGACAACCTGGCTGGAATGGTGTGATGAATATATCCGGTACTCCGCAGGTTGCGGCAACGGCGAATCGGCGATGCGGCATAAGTTGACTGTCCGCAAGCGTGTCGAAGAGTATCTTGACCGTATTGACAGGACGAACATCCTCTTGAAGGATGTGACCACGGCAGTCGTCAGCGGCCTGTATGACTATATGCGGAACGACTACCGGAATCCGAGCCAGATCAAGGTGCGGGACGAAAGGCTGGCCGGGTACTCCCTGCTGCATTTCGGGCAGACTGTCAACGCCATCTTCACCATGGCGCCCCGTGAAGGCCGGTCGCATTCAACCCGTTGCGGGGACTGAACAATCATGAACGGTTCCACGCCCCGGACAAGCACCGTGAATATCTAACTCCGGATGAATTGGAGCGATTCCTGGCTGTGGAGGCGGCAACGGAAAATGAGCGCCAGGTTCAGATAGCCTTCGGCTTTTCCTGCATGACGGGACTCCGGCTGGGTGATGTCCGGCAGCTCAGGCGGGGCGACATCAAGCCCATGGGCGAAGGCTGGGCAGTGTCCATCGTCCAGCAGAAGACGGGCAGTCCGGTGACGGTACCCTTGAACGGTTTGGCTCTCTCACTGCTGCCGCCGCGTCCGGAAAATGATGACGAGAACGTGTTCCGCCTGCCGGGGAAATCAGGGAAGGTGACGAAGCATGGCCGCAGCATCCGCGACAAGGCTGGCATTACTGGCAAGGACCTAACCTACCATTGCAGCCGTTATGCCGACTTTTTTATTATGCCGACATCTTGAGAATGGGACTTGTTATTTTGCCATTTGGCCTCTAAGATGTCGGCATAATATTTAGTGATTTT
>CAJOLJ010000069.1 GCA_905235445.1 uncultured Bacteroidales bacterium | reverse complement strand
TCAAATTCAGGCATACAATTACAAGCCTAGTATTTTCTTCTTGAACTCGTTGATTTTGATGCTGCCCGGGACGGCTATCTTCAAGGCGGAGTAAGCTTCTTTTGTCTGCTTGTTGGGCGTTTCTACTATGATGGTATTGTTCTTCGCATTCTTGCGGCACATCAAAGACTGGGTCTTGCCTATGATGGATGTTATGGATCTGACTTTGCAAGAGCCGGTATTGTTCTTTTTTACAGCCTTCCTCATCTCGATCAGACAGATGGAGGCGATGGTGTCCGAGAGTATTTTCCCGCAAACTTTCGTGTAATCCCATTTGGAAAGAGGGAGCAGTTTGATATACTCCTTATCTGTCTTGTTGTAGATTTCGATGTCAGTCCTTAGGAAGTACTCGTCGAGAAGCTCGGCCGGGGATACTTCCTTTTCAGATATCAGCACGAAATACCCAAACTGGACTGACAGCCAGTCGAGCTGCGAAGGGGTCATCTTTTCGTACTCTTCCGGATGCTTCTCTATGTATTCTACCATCCTGGACTGCGCATTGACCCAGTCAACGTAGACATAGGCATTGATTTGGCAGTCGAATATCGTCACGGCCTTCTTGTACCCGAAGTATGTATGGCCCTCTCGTACGAATGTGTGCCTGCCCTCTCGCAGGTGAGATTTCAGCTGATTGTATAACTTCTTGTAAGGGTATCCCTTCTTCGCCGGCATCCTGGCTATGAGGGACTTGTACGTGCCATCCCTCAATGCCTCCAGCAGTGACTTGCTCACGTATCCCGCATCGAGAATCAGGTCCTCGATAATTATGCCCAGGCTGTCCAGCACATCTCCCAGGACATTCTTTATCGTACTGAGGTCCAGTACGTTGCCCGCTATTATCTGGAACCATACTGGGAGGCCCGTCTCCTTGTCAAGGATTATCACCAAGCGGGTCTGTACGGATGTGGACTCCACTCCGTGGGAGCAGAGGGCATTGGTGGCTAGAGCTTTGATGAAGTTGGGAAGTGGCGCACAGTCAACATAGGTGCTCTTCCCGAAAGATGGATATTTCTTCCTCATGACTTTGACATACTCCTTGAAGAAGCTCATCTTCACCCTGTCATCTCCCATCATGTGGAAGTATGGGGAATCCGTTTCCAAGGAGCACAGGTGCGAGGCATCGAATATGTGCACAAGAAAAGACTTGGCGATGAAGTCATCGCAGTGGATGTGCCCCCCGTCCCTCAGCACCGTATGTGATAGGTGACACAGCACCCGACTTCTTTCCTCCTCGCTCACGAAAGCCTTGGACAGGATGTCCGCAAAGCCGATGTTGTATAGGAACGTGAGAAACAGGTATGTGTCGCCGAACACCGTATGGATTTCCGGCTCGGAGGCGGGAGTGTCGAATCCCTGGATACGCGGGTCGCCCCTGTTCACCTCTTTGAATGAGCCGGTGGCGCTGTCATATTCGATGACGCCTCTCGTGGGCGACTTGAATATGCCCGACAACTTATCATCCGAGATCCAAAGGACTTTCCCGAGTTTTTCCACCGCTTCCCTCTTCGAATGGTTCTTGCCTCGTTCCTTGCCAGGAACGTACTTCGTTTCTACGATTGTGGCGCTGCCAGAGACGATAGCCCCTGTATCATCTCTCTTTATGTTCTGAAACCGTATATATGACATTTCCGTGTGTATGCCCTTTCAGGCATACAAAGATATAACAAAAAAATCGCACCGGCAATACCTGCTGGTGCGAAAAACGCAAAAAATCAATTATTTCCGACTAAAAGGCATTCAGATTTTTGTTTGTATGCCTAAATTTGACATTATCTTAGGATAATGCTTGAGATGAATTCTGAACTCTTCGAATTCGGGGCGGCCTTTTCCTGCGACTCCGTTTCTTATCAGCGGTTTTGTGCTGTAGGAACACCAACCTTTCTCACCACTTGGGACAATGACAAGGGAACTCTCGTCAAAGCGTTCCGCAATGAATGAGCTTCTGATGGCGGAAACCAATTCCCCGAAATCAAGATAAAGGTTTTTGGGTTCCTCGTTCATTCCGAATATTTCACGGTAACGGTTATGCCGCTTACTAAGTGTTTCTTTTGCCATGGTCTATACGGGTGGTAGAATCAGGAACTTTGACTTTGGCAGGTTGGCAATCCAGGTCTGTGCGGGATTCAAGACCATGTCAACCGTTCTGAACGAGAGAGGATCGTAAATCATCCATAGTATGCTCCCATAGAAATGCCTGGGCAACTTAGGCTGTGGTGCTCCGCCGTCGGTGATCATAATGAGACCGTCATACTTATGTTCCAGGAAATAGTCTACAGGTGCCTGAAAATCCGTACCGCCACGGCCTTCAATCGCCATGGCTTTCTGTGCCTTTTTCATGGGAAGGGGATCTCCTCTGAGTCCTACGTCAAACTGTATGACATCGATACTTTCGATCCCATACTTGAAGAACCGGTTTATGATGGACAGGGCCTGGGCGACCTGCTCGTCCACAACGGAACAGCTGACATCTATGGCGACCAGAAGACGGGTGCTGAAAGCTCTTTTGCTGCCCATATACTCAAAACCATAGCGACGGGAAGGAAGCATCCTCGTGAGGTGGCGCTTGCTGGAAAGCACGGAAGAGCGAAACCACGACAGGATAGTCCTGTAGTCAATCCTGATGATTGTGGTTGCCTCGATTTCATCTTTGAGTCCGCCTCCGATTGAGCCCCATTGGCGGGACCTTTGGGCCTTTCGCACCACTTCCTTCACCTGCTCGGCCGCCAGTTGGTCTTCTTCCCATAGTTCGGCACTTTCCGACTCCTTCTCAAGGAGTTCGGTAAGTTCTTTTTCATCTTCGTCACTGGCACTTTCCAACTCATCACCTTGCTCCCCTACCCCGTCCTTATCATCTTCGTCACCAGAGCCTTCCTTTTCATCCTCATCCGACATTGATCCTGAGTGACCGTCGGAATCGGAATTGCCTTCTTTCCCGTCGTTCTCACTATTGAGGGGAGATAATTCATCCTCCTGTCCCGTTGTATCGGCATCGTCTGAGACGCCGCCTCCGCCGTCGTCTATCTGCCCTTCCTTGTCGTGGGGAGGAGACTGGCAGTTCTTCCCATCCAGCCATTTCTGGACCAGGGCGTAGTACTGCTCAAAGCAGAGTCCCTTGTCAAAATGCAGGTCTGAGGGGAGATTGATGCTCGATATGCCCTTGTAGACGGATTTAAGGGTAACGTCGCTTGCGATGCCGAGCGTTCCTTTCTTGGCCTTGTAGGGCTGACGTTGGTATGGATGGCCCAGAAGTATCCGGACGACCTCATATTTGAGCCGCTCTTCGATTTTGGCTCTTGACCAGCCTGCAAGGATTTCCGGGTTATACTCAATGCGCATTTTGCCGGTTCGCATCGGCACGGTCATACGCGTATTCTCCTCCAGCGAATGCGTGCAGAAGGCAGAGAAGAGCATCGGCTCCGTCAGGAACCATTCTTCCACGATATGGGAAATGAGTTCTTCCATTACATGTTGCGGATGAAGTCGGTAATCGCCTTGAAGCATTTAGGCGCAGTGCTCATCATGAAGAGATTGGCCTTCGTGTAGGTCGCACCCTCAAAGACTGAGCAGAAATGGGCCAGGGATTCGCGCTTGCCGGTGGCGGAAAGCCAATTCATGTATTTCAGCAGGTTCTGCGCTGCCACGTCCGCCTTTCCTTCCTTGCCGTTCTCGATGCAGCGGAAGATGCCGTCGTTGATGCTGGCAAGCTCGTGCGCACGGTATGTTTCAAGGATCTGTCGCTGCCGGTCGAAGTCCTTAAGGATGGTGTCGGCACCGATGAGACCTCCCTGCGAGAAGCTTTCAAAGAAGGCGGCAGCTGCTTTTGCCCCGACGATTCCGGCCACGATTTTCTTGGTGGTCGGGCTGATGGTGGGAGAATTCTTAAGGATATCGGACACTCTTTCCCAGCCTCGCCTGTCCGGGGTCTTCTCCAGCGAGGAGGAGGAATCTGTGATTGCTCCATCGCCGTCCAGCATCCTGTTGTTGTCTTCGATGAAGTCCGTGACATGCTTGTCAATCCCGGCCTGCGATGCCCAGAGGAGCCATTCCGCCACCGTCGGCATGAAGTTATAGATATTGAAGCGTGAGACCAGTGCGGGATCCAGGTCGGTGAGCTGGTACTCCTCTCCGTCGTTTACGGCGGAGATAATGCGGCTCCCGGGAGGAAGGGCACGCCCTGCAAGACGACGGTTGAGGGCCAGGTCCATTATGGTCTGGAGGATTTCAGGACGGGCACGGTTAAGTTCGTCCAGGAAAAGGACGACAGGCTGTCCGTCGGTCGGGAACCAGAAAGGAGGCATGAAGATGGTCTTGCCGGTGGCTTCGTCTTTATTTGGAAGACCTATAAGGTCGCCCGGATCGCTCATCTGCCCGAGGAAAAGGGCCACGACCTTCTGGCCTTTGGACTCGAAGAAGTTGGTGATTATCTGTGATTTTCCTATGCCGTGTTTCCCGGAAAGCATGATGTTATGGGAAGGCGGGGTGCTTTCAAGCAGTTTTTTAAGCTCGGTGGTGTTTATGTTTATTGCCATATAGTATTGCGCTTTGTTTCTTGATTTCACCAGCTACGGCCATAATTCGGCCGAGGTGTTCCTTCTTGCAGTATTCGCGGTCCTGTTCCCTGAGAAGAGTCGGCAGGTCTTCTTCCAGCAGGTGCCTTAGCACATCCACTGCCTGCGGGAAATCCTTGATTTCCATTTTGCAGTCTCCGACGTAGAACTGGTTCCCCCTCAAGCAGATGAAAACACCAAGTGGAGAGCGGATGATGAGGTCATAACCCCTCAGAATCAGCATACAGTCCACAGGGACACAGTCTTCGATGGCATGCCTTAGGGAGAGAAGAGAGAAGAAGGTCTCCCCCGGTCTTCTCCCTGGGGCGTCCATTCTCTCCTTCCAAAGGAGACTTTGCATGATTCTTTCCTCGGTTCCCATGGCTGTCATCTGGAAAGCATTTCGCGGATCTCCTCTAAGGTGAGGGAGCTGGAGGCACCCGTGCCGGAGAGGATGTTGTCGGAGATGTTGCGTTTTTTGTCCTGGAGCTGGACAATCTTCTGTTCAATGGTATTCTCTGTTATCATGCGAATGACGGTTACATCACGCGTCTGGCCAATCCTATAGGCACGGTCGATGGCCTGTTCCTCGACGGAAGGGTTCCACCAGGGGTCCAGGAGGATGACGTAGTTGGCTTCCGTGAGGTTAAGTCCCAGGCCTCCGGCCTTGAGGCTGATGAGAAACACAGGGCACCTTCCGCTTTGAAAGTCCTCCACGAGGTCAGAGCGCTGCTTCATGGGTGTTGTTCCATCCAGATAGAGGAAGGGAATCTTGAAATCTTTCAGCACATCCCCCGCCATGGCGAGGAAGCTTGTGAACTGACTGAATATCAAAATCTTTGAGTCCTTGTCATAAATATGTTCCAAAATGAAGTGCAGCTCACTTAGTTTCGAGGAGCCGCCTTCCCATACTGGGTTCTGCAATTCCATGGAACAGCAGGCCATGCGCAGTTTGGTAAGGCCCTGGAAGATGCTGATTTCAATTGCTGGCTGCATCTGGGCCGATGGCTGGGGTGAGGATTGAGACTTTGGTGGGGGCTGCTTTTGTTGCGGCTGCCCTTTACCTTGAGCGGGTGCACTCGGATCCGGTTTTGGCATGTTCAGTTTCAGGAAACCTTCGCTTATCTCAGAGCGCATGCTCTCATACTGATGGGCCTCTTCCGGGGACTGATGAACGATATAGTCAATCTCCGTTTTCTTAGGCAGTTCGGACAGGACATCCTGCTTGGTGCGTCGAAGGATGAAGGGCTGGGTTATGACCTTCAGTTCCTCCAGTTTCTGCCTGGCCTCATCTTCGTTCGGGGAATAGAACCTTCCCCGGAAGGTATCGAACTTGCCGAGCATACCGGGATTAATGAACTGGAAGAGGTTCCAGAGGTCGTTGATGCTGTTCTGGACGGGCGTTCCCGTCAGGATGAGACGCCCTTCGCCCTCCAGTTCCATTGCGGCCCTTGACATCTTGGTCCAGCGGTTTTTTATCTGATGGGCTTCATCCAGGCAGATTACATTCCAGCTACGGGACGAAAGGGCTTCGGAACTGTTGACGAGGACCCCGTAACTGGCCAGGACGACATCGCCGGGACCGGCATTCGCAGCCACCATACCACGGTCTTTCGTGGCGTTGATGGCAAGGGTCCGCAGCGACGGGGCAAATCGGGCGATCTCTTTTTCCCAGTTGGGGACCACGGAGGTGGGGGCAATCACAAGGGATGGCCCTTTGGCAGAGCGGTCCAGCATGAAGGCTATGGTCTGAATGGTCTTGCCGAGACCCATGTCATCGGCCAGGCATCCTCCGGCGCCCCAGTGGGCCAGGCGGGTCATCCATCTGAAGCCTTCCAGCTGGTAGTCCCTGAGTTTGGCTTTCAGTCCTGCAGGAGGAGCGGGACTGAGCTCATCTGCCTCCTGGATGAGGGAGAGCTGCATCTGATATTCTTCATTGACCTGAAGGGGAAGCTCCCCCATTCCCAGCACTTCGGCGAGGCGCCCGACCTGATACTTGGGGATGTCGCAATTTGTCCCTATGGTGAGGTTCTGCAGTGCGGAAAGCTGCTTAAGCAGCATTTTGCTGATGCGGATATATTCCTGCTCCCCGATTTCGATGAATTCCGTTTCCTTGTGAAGGTCGGCAGACAGGATTTTCTTCACCGGGATTTTTTGTCCCCCGACATTTAGATTCCCTTCAATCCCGAACCAGTCTATGCCAGAACTTAGGCCGATTTCCCAACTTGATGCAGAGGCCCTTCCCCGGAACTTGATCTCGGTGCCTTCGGGCCATTCCATGGCATAATCGTCCGGACGGTCATGCAGGAATTCCAGGATGGGAAGAAGATCAACCGTGTTCTGGACAATGAGCATCCGGGAGTTGCGTGCGGCATAATTCGGGATGGAGGTGATAAAGTCGGTGAGGTCATTCAGGTTGTCGATTTCCTTGTCCATGTCACGGGTGATGTGGACATAGCCGTCTTCAGTCTTTTCAAGATAATCCTCCTGCCCATCCCCGGGGTCGAAGCGCTTGCTCCCCCCGGCGAAGGGCTGGGCCATCCAGGTGATGGAGAATGAGCCGATTCCCTTGTCCGGGACAATCTGGACGATGATTTTACCGCAACCCTGTTCATTCACGGCGTCTTTTATGGCCGCGACGGTTTCATAATTGACATCCAGTATCCCTCGCATTTTCTCTGCCAGTTCAACTATGGACGCCACTGCGGAAACGGGCATTCTGCCGGTCCTAAGCAGCATTTCCAGAATCTGGCGCTGTCGGTTGTCCGGGGTGACGATGGTGCAGCAGTTATCGGCATCCGAGGTGATTGTGCAGCTGGCTACATGGCCGGAGGGGTCTACTTCGGCATTGGAAGTAGCGACTATCATGTCTCCATCTTCACTGATGCCAAAGTGTAAGCTTGGCATCTGGGTGACGATTGTTATCTGCCCTGTTGGGCTGTACAAGCGGTCCGTACCGGCGAGAATCGGCAGGATGGCTTCGCCTTCGTTTCGGAAGATGGAGAAGCTGCGGGATTTGTTGAAGGTTCGCAGCACGCTGGCAACCTTCACGTCTATATCGTCCATGAAGGGATATGCCCCGTCCAGGAATTGGCTGTAGGAAAGGATGCGCTCGTCCTGCCAAGTGCCCTGGGGTGTGGCCTTTTGCTCGCGAAGGCCTATTAGGGAGCCGTCATAGTAGATGTACTTGATGCGTGTGCCGACGGCCCTTGCCGTGGTCAGGGACTGCTGGAGGGCATCCATAGTCGTGGCCCAGTCCTGTCCATTCTTGATGGCGGAGAGGATGGGACCGCCTGGATAGAGGATATCCAGATCTTCTTTTGTCTTGTCGTCCAAAATGAGAAAGGGGCTGCATTCCTCAAGCATGGCCCGGGTCCCAGGGAGCCTTTCCAGTTTATTATATCCCTGGTAGTTAGGGAGTTTTGCGGTCTGACTTATAAGGAAAAGAATCTGTTTGCCAAGAGGCGGAGCACTTTCAACGAGAGCCTTTATTCGACTTGAGATCTGTTCTTTTCCAAGTTTCCTGTAGGTACAGAGGAGTTTCAGGATTGGGTCCTGCGTCTGCGCTGCCGCCTTATCAAAACGGTCCTGCAGACCGGCCATATGGAGGGCAAGAATGTAGTAGAATGTGGACAGGAAGCCACCGACATTGGTCTGGCGATGCCCAAGGATCTTATCGTAAATATCAAGAGCTGCCACAGTATCACCCCGGTACAGTTGCATGACAGCGTCTAGAGGCTCTCTGCCCTGTGAATCCGTCTTCGGACGGATGCCGGAGATGAAGAAACGGTAGAGGTCGATTTCGCCCTGGATGGCCGAAGGGAAAAGTATCTGATGGGTCTTGGAGAATGTCTCGATGTTGGAGGCCGCATTATCCAACATCTCCGCCGTCAGTCGGTCCTGCTTCAGGAGTTCTTCCAAGTGGGGACTGAAAAGATGGCTGAACTCCCTTCCGGTAAGGGAATCGATAATCCTGTAGTAGCGCTTGCAGAAGATGAGTCCAAGGACGAGTTTTCCAAGATTCCTGGAATCTTTACCGTCCTTGGAAAGGTTGACCTGCTCTCCATTCTCGGCAGAGATGCAGGCGGACCATATTTCGTGAACGAAAGGGCTCCTTTGAAGGCCGCTATCACGGAAGAGTTCAATGAGCTCAGGATGGGCTTCATGGGTAAATATGATTGCCTCGATGAGGCGGTCACGGTTGATGCCCCAAAGCATCTTGTAGAGGTCCTTGTCCTCAAGCTCCTTGAGTATCACCTCAGTCTCCTGCTCCCCGACACCGAGATGCCCTGCAGCAAAGGATTTTTGCTGCTCGGTTAGGGCTGAGACCTGCCAGGCGGTGAGGGCCAGCATGAATTGCTGCCGTTCATTCAGGCATGAAAATTCCATAAGCTACTTGTCCAATTTGGCCATAAGCGCCTTGATATTGTCAAGACCGGTTGTGAGGTTTTCGTAGTCCACTTTGAGAGTGACGACCTTGCCGTCGCCGAGCGTGAAATCCAGCCTTACCCGTTTCGGCTCGTATTCGGCCCTCAGCTGGAAGCCATCTTCCGTGAAAGACTGTATGACGGTCTCGGCAGCCTGCTTGTGCATCTGCTGCAGTTTCTCATCCTTTAGCGCCTGGCGCTGGATCATCTGCGACATCTTCTTATTCGCCATCGTCGTCTTCTTCTCTCATGTTTTACGGTTTGGTCCTTTCTTGCTTGCCAGTGGGAAAGTCCAGTTCGGAATAACGTTCCTTCATGAGCCCAAGGGCATAATCCTGAAGGAGGGGGTATTCCTCATCACGACAATAACCGTTTACGGTACCGGGGATGCGTTCTTTCGCTTCAAGGACGTCCATCATCTTGATGCCCCTGAAGGGTAGTCAGTTTGTGGGAGATGTGATTATGGTGACAAAAGGAATTCAAGTTCTTCAATGGATTTGACAAGGACTTTCCGGATTTTGGAGCTTGGGGTAAGGGGACCTACAATCCCCAAGCTTTCAAGCCGGTCCATGAGGCTGCCGGCCTTGGCGTAACCGATTCCAAGGCGTCTAGCCAGGTGTCCCGTGGATGCAATCTGAAGAGACACAACCAGCCGGGCGGCATCCTCCAGGTGTCGGTCCGTCCCGTCGGAAGCGGTGAGATCCTCTGAAGCGGGCAGATAATATGGGCTCGTGAAGCCTCTCTGCCCGACTATGAAGGAGGTCAGGCGGATAATGTCGTCATTTGAAATAAAGCCTCCCTGGATGCGTTCTGTTACGCCCCCCTGCTGGAAGAGCATGTCGCCTTCGCCTGTGAGCCGTTCCGCTCCATCCTTGTCAATAATGGCCTTGGAATCACACTTACTTGATACTCGGAACGCCATGCGGGCGGGAAAGTTGGACTTGATAAGGCCTGTGATGACATCCACCGAAGGCCTCTGGGTTGCAAGAACAACGTGTATTCCTGCGGCCCTACCCTTCTGTGCGAGACGAATGATCGATGAGGATATGCTCCTTGCAAGGGCCCTGGAGTCTCGGGAGGTTCCTGCGGACATCGTCAGGTCGGCATACTCGTCAACCACCACCACGATATACGGCATGAAGTGGTGTCCCTCGGTAGGAGGCAGGTGGCGGTCCTTCCACTTCGAGTTGTACAGCTTTATGTTGTTGACCATCGCATTGCCGAGCAAGGTGTACCTCTCGTCCATCTCCACGCAGAGGCTTTTGAGCACTGCCTCGGCCTGCTTTGGGCTTTTAGCTATGGAGTTCTCCAGCTCCTCCTGCCCGGAAGCCGAGCCGGGAATGACTGCGAGAAAGTGGTACAGGAGGTTGGAGTACGCAGAGAGCTCGACCATCTTCGGGTCGATGAGAACAAATCTCAGTTCATCGGGACTTTTGCGCCTGAGGAGCGATGCGATGAGGGTGTGGACAGCCATTGATTTACCTTGTTTGGTGGCACCGGCCATCAGGATGTGCGGCGCATCGTCAAGGTCTATCACTTTGGCTGTCTGATCAGTTCCATAGCCTATGGCGACGGGTAGTTCCGCTTTGCTTTCCTGGAATGCACTGCTCTCCAGCAGAGACCGCAGCGGGACAATGCTACGGACCGGATTGGCGAATTCAATTCCGAGACAGTCCTGCAGGGGGATGAAACGCATACCCTCAAGACCGCAATCATAGGCAATGTCATCTTGAAGGGAAATGATTGAGCGGATACCCTGACCAGGCTCCAGTTTTACCTTCAGGAGGGATACGCCCGGACCGATTGACAGTGCGGAAGATTCCACCCTGACATCGTGTACTGCCAGGGTTTTGAGGATACGATGCCGGACCTCTTCAATTTCCGCGGGAAGGACTCTCTGCACCATAACATCGTGCCTGTCAAGGACACTTATGGGAGGATATGAGTAATTAAGTTGATTCGTTTTCATGTCGGATACTTGTTTCCGTCTGCAAAGGAAAAAGGCCACGTTGCCATAGTTCGGCAGTTGTGAAAAAGTGCTTCTTGTTATCGCACTGCCGCCGTCTGGCATCAATGAACTTTACCTTTGCCGACAAATTGATACAAGTATGGATATGAATGAAAAGTATGGCGGCCTGTTCAAGGCCATGCCGAAGGCGCCGCTGGCGGAGTTTCTGGAGAGGGTCCTGGAAGGATTGGACGAAGGGCAGCGCTCCCGGCTCATTATCGGGGAGGTTTCCTATAACCGGTACAGTCCGACAGTGGAGACGCTGGAGGTCTTTATGTGCCTTGAGCCCGAAGACAAGAACCATTGGATCTGGGTGAGGGTGGAATCAGATTCCTCACGGGGCACGATTGAAGAGCAGTTCCTGACAAAGGATTCCTACCTGAAGCAGGAACTGCACTCGCTGGAAGAGTGTTTCGACTATTATGAAAGAAAAAATGAAAAATAACCATAGCTGCCTGTTTTTGGCAATATCGACCTATACCTTTGCACTCGGAAACCAATAAATGAAAGATTATGGAAAAATCGAAACTCAATGAGGGCATGCTCGCCCTCCAGCTTGAAGAGGAAGCCTGGAAGGAACTCTCCCGTGATATCCCATGGACGGAGGACCTGCTCGACAGGTACAAGGATAAGGTGGACTGGACGGCAGTCTGCAACAACGACGACATCCACTGGAATGTGTCCATGCTTGAGAAGTTCCGCCGTCATATCGACTGGACTGCCTTGAGCAATACCAGACAGGTATCACTTCTCACACCGGAAATCGTCGGTCAGTTCAAGACATGTTGGGACTGGACTGTCCTCTCCGGCAACGACGAACTGCCTCTTGAGACCATCGAGGCCATGGCTGACTGCATCAACTGGAAGGAACTCGTTAACCGTTTTGACCGGCACAGTGTCTTCGGTTCTGCTTTCTTCGACCGCTTCGCCGAGTACATCCCTGCATCGGCACTCAAGGAGTCACGTTTGTGGTATGCACTTATTGATGAAAAGGTAAAGGCACTTCAAAAGAACTTCGCCAACATCTGATTAAATTGCCACTTTCTTTCAAAACTGCCACATTTTGGCAATAATTCTCTCTATCTTTGCATTCAGAAAACATGATATAAGAGTTTAGAGTTCAGGGCCTCCGCAGGGATGTGCAGGCCCTTTTTAAAAGAACAATCGCAAAAAGTAAGATATATGGCAAAGAACTATTTCAACAGGTACGTCTGGCTGATTGATACCATCAACCGGCACGGGCACATTTCCAGGGAAGAGATAAGTCGGCTCTGGAAGCGGTCCTCACTCAACGATACAGGTGAGGAGTTGTACGAGCGGACTTTCCATAACCACAGGGAGGCTATCCTGGACACTTTCGGAATCGAGATCAAATGCGACCGGTCACTGGGGTACTACATCGCAAACTCCGATGACCTGGAAGGAGACGGCATCCGCAGATGGCTGCTGGAGTCTTTGTCTATGAACAACCTGCTGAACGAGAGTTCCGACATGCGCGACAGGATTCTCTTCGAGAAGATTCCCTCCAGCCAGAAGTGGCTTCCGGTCATCGTGAACGCCATGCGTGACAAGAAAACCGTCGAAGTGACCTACCAGAGTTTCTGGAGGGACAAGCGGAGCACCTTCACCCTGCACCCCTATTGTCTGAAGCTTTTCAAGCAGCGTTGGTATGTGCTGGGAAGGAGCGATGAGTATGATGATCCATGGATCTATGCCCTGGATGAGCGGATGAAGGATGTCGTTCCCTTGAAAAAGGCGCTGAAGATGCCCGCAAAGTTCAACGCCGGGGAATTCTTCAGCAAGTACTTCGGGGTCATCATCGATGACAGGAAACCTTCCACCGTCCGGATCAAGGTCGTGTCCAACCAGGTCAGGTATATCGATTCCTTGCCGTTACACGATACGCAGAAACTCATAGAGGAGACGCCCGAATATGGAATATTCCAGTATTACCTGGTACCCACATACGATTTCCGGCAGGAACTCCTCAGCCACGGTCCGAACGTTGAGGTCCTCGAACCGGAGGACCTTCGTGAAGAGATTAAGGCAGACATCGCCCGGATGTACAAGAACTACGGTCTATGAGGGATTTCGCAGCGATAGACTTCGAGACGGCCAATGAGTGTCCTAGCAGCGTCTGCAGCGTCGGGATTGTTGTTGTTCGTGCAGGAGAGATTGTGGATCGGTTCTACAGCCTGATCCATCCAGAGCCAGAGTATTACCAATGGTTCTGCCGTCAGGTACATGGGCTTGGCCCGGAGGATACGGATGAAGCCCCTGTCTTTCCCTATGTCTGGGAGAAGGTGGAACCTTTGATCGAGGGTCTTCCGCTGGTGGCCCACAACAGTCACTTCGATGAAGGCTGTCTCAGGCAGGTATTCCGCGTCTACCAGATGGACTATCCTGACTATGAATTCTACGATACCCTACGGGCATCGCGCAGGTATTTCGGAAAGGGACTCCCTAACCACCAACTTCAGACTGTTGCAGCCGCCTGCGGGTATGACCTCACAAATCATCACCATGCCCTTGCCGATGCGGAGGCATGTGCATATATCGCAATGAAATTACTTTGAGCCATGAGTAGTGACGAACTGATCAGAAAAGGTTTCTCAATTGAGAAAGACATTCAGAATATGGGGCTGATTGAGCGTGTCCGGTATGCTGCCAATCTATCCCACCAACTGCAAGAGATTCCCTACGAGGTGAATCATGGACAGGAGCGATGGGATGCCAAACACCTTGTAGACAGGGTGTGGGCCCTGTCAGCCAATGAACTTAAAACAGCCATGAGCAAAGAGCTGGACCGAAGAGTGAGCGAGATTCCGGGCTGCTTCTCGGGGACGACTGATCCCGAGAAAGAAAACAAGCTCGTTTCCGTGGATGTTTCCGGAATCTACGGAGCGGAAATCCACTATGAATGGAAGGACCGCATCACGATTATTTTCTTCCAATATGGGACACCGGTCTATGACGATAGACCCAGATATGAGATTGTCATAAGGCGCAAACTCCTGCCTGATTGGCTGCTTTCGAAGGCAAGACCCTACCAGGGGGGCCTTACACGTGATGTGACACTGGAAAACTGGATCGACACTGTCATTGATACCGTCAATGAGCTCAAATGCCATGACAAAGAAGTCGCAAGAATCTGCAAGGCTTCCTCACATATGGATGAGAGCGGCAAAACTATCCTCAAGTACTCTTCTTGGAAGACCCGCGGTCGCATCCTGTCCATCAAAAAGGAACTGCCTCCCGTTCATGTCTTTCATGCAAAGAAGGAAGATCAGATCTATCTTGACAATGCACCAGGCATCCACGGATCCAATGGCACATACGTCGAGAATGCGAATCCTCTTTGGAATCTGGTCGTGCGTATCATGAGACCCTCCTACGAGGTTCCGCAATCCATCGTCGTCCAACTGGACATCCACGAGTACGTCACACAGTCCCTGATGCCGACACTTGGCTGGGGGCAGATAACACAAGGCCGCCTTGACATGCTGAACGGAGTATTGGCGAAAAAAGAAATGGACTTGATAACCACTGACATGGATAAGGATCTTGACGACAGGGAATTCCGTCCCATCGGATATGGCAGTTGGGCCGAGTACCTGGACAGTATCATTCTGCCCAGTATCCAGAACGAATAGCAATATGGCAGCATAGAGACAATTGCTATTTAGGCTGCGGCATTTGCCGTAGCCACACCTTCTGAAACCATCCCCGTTTCAGCTTTTCATCACCTGTCCCGATAGTCATATCCGGGTAATCATGATACCTGGTTGTCCCTGACATTCATGCGACAGCCCACCTTTCACGAATTCTCCCGCTTTCCCTGCTCTCCCGGTGGTCAGGCAAGGGCTTTCTTGACGGCGAAGATGTGGTTATGATGTGGTTATTTAGTGAGAAGAAAATATCTTCAACCAAGTTATCCTCCTTGGAAGGTAACTTGGTTTTCGCTCTACTTACACTATAAGATAGCCAATATGGATAAGATACCCCATAGATATGAATAAGAATCCCACTTGGGGGATCCTAAAATGGAGGTTCTATGACGTATTGTCTAAAAAACTCCCTACCTTTATCCCCACAGTGCTCTCCTGTCCCTGAGTATTCCTACAGCTAAGGGACAAAAGCCTTAAGAAACCGTTCTCTCCTTATATTATACAGCCTCATACTGCCCCACTATCATATCTCATACCGCCCCGCTATTCTGCCTCCACTATTTAGCATAATTCCATCCTGAACAGCCTTTTTCCCGCATCTTTTGCTCTTTCCTCTCTTATTCACTTGGTACGCCACCAGATTCCTTAGGGCCATAAAGTCACAATAGACTCTCCCTTCTGCCACTTTCTTTCCTTCCTACAAGTCCATAGTTCAACCTCATACACTCTTCCCTTCATAAGTTAACCCACATTGCAGCAGGTTCCCAGCACTTCGTTAGCACCACCCTCCGGGAAGTGAGCATTGCTCGCTCAAAGGCATCCTGGGATAACATTTTGCCCGTTTTCGTCAAAAAACACCCTTTGTGGGGGCACCGGCCATTTGCAAAATACCACTCCAGGGGCCTAAATTTGCGTTTTGAAAGCAATAGCGCAATTTTCAGGACCCATGTACATCAAGGCTAGCAAGAAATATAGGCAGTCCCCCGACCACCCTGGCGAGAGGGTGCAGTATGACTACTACCGCTTGGTGAAGTCATACCGCTCACCCGGGAATAAGGGCCCCGTAAAGGAAAACGTGCTGAACCTTGGGGAACTCCCCGGGGAGTACCAGTCCAAGGAGATGCTCAAGGAGCTTGGCGAGCTGCTCACCATGCTCATAGAGAATGACGGGTGCATGGAGCGCAGGAGCATGTATCCCGAACTGGAGAAGCTGGCGTTCTGCTGTTATGACGAGCGGCGTGTCCAGCACGGCCTGGAGGAATTGATGCTCGGCGAGGACGATCCCCGGAAGAGGGAGCAAATGATACGGGAGAACGAGGCCTTGGGAGACAAGGGCCATCGCCCGATATCGGAAGTCATGGCGGAGGCCTTCGCGGGAGAAGAAGGCGAAGGAGGACGCCGCCGTAGCCGTGAAGCTAGGGACATTGAAGTTCGAGAGGGCCCGCAGCTTCGGGGCGGAGAACATCTGCAAGACAGTCGTGAAGGAACTCAAGCTGGAAGAGTTCCTTCGCAGCCTCCCCGGCTGGGACACCAAATCCGTGCGCCTCGCCCTGGTCCAGGTAATCGCAAGGGCGGTCCACCCCGCCTCGGAGCTCGGGACGGCGAAATGGCTTCTGGAGAACTCCTCCCTGCTGGAGATGTTCCATCTCGAGGCCGAGGACATCACGAAAGACAAGCTCTACAATAGCGCATTGAGGCTGGAAGAGGTGAGAGATGGCCTGGACAGTCATCTCACGGAGGTAAGTCGCGACATCTTCGAGGAGGACCAGCGGGAACGGATATACATCCTGGACTGCACGAACATCCATTTCGAGGGCCGCTACAGGGAATCCAAGAAATTGAAGCACGGGCGGAACAAGCAGAAGCGCAACGACTGCAAGCAGATATGCATCTGCCTGGTGGTCAACCACCACGGGATGATCCAGAAGATGAAAGTGTTCGAGGGCAACGTGCAGGACGTGAGCACCCTGCAGGACATAATCGGCACTCTGGACGGTGATGTGTTCAAGGCGGAGGATGGGTGCGTGTTCAATGGCCTTGACCCCCTCACCATGAAAAAGAAGGTGGTCATAATAGACGCGGGCTTCTACAGCGAGGAGAACCTCAAGTGGCTCACGAAGCACCAATACGACTATGTCTGCGTCATGAGGTCGTCCCACGTGCAGTACAAGGCCCTGAGCGACGAGATAGTGAGGACCAAGGACAACAGGGGAGGCGAAATACGCCTCCAGCTCATACAGGCCACCAAACCGAAGAAATCCTGGGCCGACAAGAATGTCCCCGAGTACTACACCTCCACCGCGCTGCTGATAGACAGCGACGGGAAGACCGCCAAGGAGGATGGCATCTTCGAGCAAAAGAGGGAACGCTGCGAGCAGGAACTCGAGAAACTGCGCCTGGCAATCGAAGGCAAAGGGGTGAAGAAGCGGGATGCGGTCCAACGACGGATAGGATCCATATTCAGTAAGTTCAAGGGCATGAAGGATCTGTATACAATCAAGGTCACCATGTGCGCCGACAAGCCGAACAGGGCCGAGAAGCTGGAATGGTCATACAACGGAGGGGCGGTGGCCCGGAAGGAATTACGGCACGGGAAGTACATCGTCCTCACTAGCAGGGAAGACTGGAAGGACGAGAAAGCCATCTGGGACCTATACAACATCATCAGGGAGGTGGAGAGCACCTTCAAGGTATGGAAGAGTGACCTGAAACTGCGTCCCGTCTTCCACAAGACCGACAAAGGCACCATCGCCCACATATACCTGGCGGTCCTGGCTTA
>CAJOLJ010000068.1:14836-17850 GCA_905235445.1 uncultured Bacteroidales bacterium | reverse complement strand
CCGAAGGAAGGGAAAAGAGACCGAGGAAGACGGCTACGGGGAGGATGACAAAGACGGCGATGATATGCCCTTGGATGCGTACGGGGATAAACTCCTGGCCGCAATTTACCTAGTCATGGATGAGAAGAAAATCTTCTGCACGAAGGGACTAACCATAAACGACGTCGCAAAGGAACTTGCGACCAACTCCAAATACATCTCCCGCTGCATAAACTCCTATACCGGCAAGACTTTTACTGATTTTGTGAATGACTACAGAATCAATTATGCCCAGGAACTCCTCCGGCGCAAGCCCTCGATGAAGATGACGGACATCTGCGAAGAATCCGGTTTCTCCAGCGATGCGGCATTCTTCCGCAACTTCAAGGCCCGAACCGGCAAGACCCCGGCACAGTGGCTGGCCGATCCGGAAGAATAGTCTTGTCGCCTCAGTCCTGCACTCATGCATTCTTTCCTTGCACGAGCCTTCCTGCGAGGAAGAGGGCAGCGGCCACGGCCATCCCGTTTATTGACGGGAAGCCCCATCTGAAGAGGTTTGCGACAACGGCCCCCGCAACGACACCTCCAACCGCCCACCAGTTCACGGTCCTGAGGGGAGAAGAAGAGTCAGCGTAGGATTTCCTGTCCAGGAAGTAACCTATGATGAGGATGATTCCTACGGGAGGCAAGGTACAGTTAAGGATGTTCAGCCACTTTGTGAAGTTCCAGTACAGCCATGCTGCGCCCACTATGCCGACAAGCCCGGAAACGAGTACCATCTTTTTTTTGGACAGGCCTGTTATGTTCGACAAGCCAAGTCCCGTCGAATAGAGGGCGTTGTCATTGGTGGTCCAGATGTTCAGTCCCAGTACCAGCACGGCCACATAGAACATCCCGAGATTGAGCATCACTTCGAAAATGTCGCTTCCCCCTGCATAGATACTTGATATGGCCCCGAATAAGAGCATAAGGCTGTTTCCGAGAAAGAATGCGACTACGGTGGTTATCAGTCCCACCCTGCCGTTTTTTGCAAACCGGGAAAAGTTGGGCGTGGTGGTTCCCCCCGATACGAAGCTTCCTACCACCAGTCCCGCTCCCGCTATCACGCTCATGTCCTTCATCCCCCTGGAGAACTGTTCCACAAGAGTGGCATCTCCTCTTTTGACGGCCATGACCACGGCAACCGTACCGAGAATCGCAACCGCCGGGACTGCTATGTAGCTGATGACAGTAAGGCTCTTTATCCCGAAATAGGCGCTTGCCGTCATTAGGATGCCGGCAACGGCTATGAGGGCGTAACCTTGCCATGACATGTGGTCCGGGGTGATTTCCAGACCGAGAAACTCCTTCGCCACTGGCATGGCGAACATCGCAAGGCCCACTCCGAACCACCCTATCTGGGTGATGGTGATCATTGCACTTGGAAGATAGCTGCCCTTTGAACCGAAACTTTTCCTTGCAAGCATATCGAGGGAGAGTCCGCTCTCGGCCCCGATGTAGCCAAGGGAACCCGTATATGCGGAAAGAATGAGTCCACCGAGCAGCAGTGACAACAGGAACCCCGACCATGTCAGTCCCGAGGCCAATTGCTGGCCGGTCCACATGCTGGCGGAGAAGAATGTGAACCCGAGCATTATCATGAAGACGCTTAAGGTAGGCTTACGTCCTTCCTTGTCAACGGGTCTGCCCGCATAGTCGATATCAGTCTTCGCCATATTGTCTTTTGCATAAGTTTATCTCCTCAATCCTTCTGTGGGCAATTGCACCAAGGTCCACTCTCTTTTCAAGCAGGGCCATTTCCTTGCAATGCAGCCCCTCGAGGTCTTCCGGTGGAAGAAGGTCATAGTGAAGCTCCCGGACCCACTGTCCGAAAGACATGGGGGTGCCAAAGCCTAGTTTCTCCCCCGTGAAGGCAGCGGCATCGATACTGCCCGAGCGGTCCCTTATCCCCTCCCAATAATCAAGCACCTCCCTGAAATGAAGCGGTATCTCAAATCGTCTCGCACCGCCGTCATAAATGACGCACCTCTCGAAAAGGGGCGTTTCCTTTTCTATCACAATCCGCCTGAACTCAGGACAGACCAGGGCTCCCTTCCACCCGAAGTCGATGTCGGGAACATTCAGTCCGCTCTCTCCCCTGTCCTCGTATACCGAGAACGCACCCTCGTAGAAAAAGCAGTCAAACCCTTCGAATGAGGGGAAGTCTTTCCTTATGTCGGAGGCCATCTTCTCAAGGCATGTGAAGGCCCTTGTCCCGCCGACCGTGAAAAAGACTATTCTCCGGATGGGGCAGCCTCCTTCAGCGAACACCTTGACGACATGTTCCATGCATAGCCTGAGCGTATCCCCCGTCGCGAAAATGTCCCCGATGGCAATTACCCTGTCCGCACAGGGACATATCTTCCCGTACCTGATGTCAAGTCCCGTTATGACACCTCCTCCGGACAAAATCCTCTCGCACGATATGAAATGAATGTCCCTCACGATGATTCCCGCCTCGGCGCAAGCCTCCTCCAGGGGATAGTTCAGACCGCCTCGAAGGATGGTCAGTATGTCGATTGAGGGAGGAATGTCCCCTCTGTCCCTGAGGTAGGTCAGGGCTGAGAGCGTTTCATCGAGAAGGGCCCAGTAGCATGGGAATCCCACGACCTCGGGACACGAAAGAAGATGGCGGCTCCCTTCGCCGCTCAGGATGAAATATCTATTGGTGAGAGAACTTCCGGTAAGGGGATAGAGGGTGGTTCCCCCCAACTGGAGGGGAGGACAGATGCTGAGGCCTTGAGGATAAGAAGACATGAAAAATCCCGATTGGTGTAACCGGGATACAAATTTATCATTTTTTCGGTTTTCCGCCCTTGACGGAAAAGGGCTTCTTTTCACTTTTACCTGTCCATGGGATATTTGACACCCCATTTCGCACTGGAGTTGTTCATGTCAACGATGTGGGAGGACAATCCGGAAAACAAGGAAGCTGGCAATGGGCAGAGGAGGACCACGGACGGAGGGACGGCGTGTTCGAACGGCGGGGTGGTCCT
>CAJOLJ010000068.1:0-14822 GCA_905235445.1 uncultured Bacteroidales bacterium | reverse complement strand
CAATAGATGATGCCAAGCCCGCCGGGGCATCCCCCGCAACAGAAGGGACCGGATGGGAGAAGGGTGTGTTTCCTCTTACGGTGGATTATTTCAGGACCTACTCCGATGTGTATGTCTTATACACCGAGCACCTGAGCAAGTCGGGCCTTCCTCTATGGCGATCATTGCAGGCGTGCTCCTTAACTACGTGGCGGACGAGTCCGGCTTTTCTTCCCGCACCACCTTCTACTGCAGCTTCAAAGCACTCACCGGCATGACGCCGCAGACATGGAAGCAGAGCGAATTGCACTAATTTCTGTTTTTCAGCTTTCGTTTCAAGAATGTGGAAAATGTGATTTTATCACAAAAAAATTTCCCGAAAATGTGATTTCTTTCTTATATTTGCTTTCGGAAATGTGATTATATATGGAATTGCTGAAAAGAAAGATAGACGGATTCCTGGTGCAGTGGAAACAGAATCCTAAAAGGAAACCCCTTATCGTAAAGGGTGCAAGACAGATTGGAAAGACCGAATCGATTCGCTCATTCGGCAAGAAGAACTATGAATCTGTAATAGAAATCAACTTTGTCCTTCAGAAGAAATTCCGCTCCATCTTTGACAATGGTTACGAAGTTAATACCATCATCAAGAACATCTCCCTGTTAGAACCGTCTTGGGTATTTATCCCGAATAAGACACTCATCTTCTTCGATGAATTGCAGAAATGTCCTGATTGCGCCACATCTCTTAAATCGTTCAATAAAGACCGGCGTTACGATGTTATATGCTCCGGCTCCCTAATGGGACTCTACTACGAGGAGATTGAATCCAATGCCGTGGGAAACAAAGAGGACTTTGAGATGCACTCGATGGATTTTGAGGAATTCCTTTGGGCAAGAGGATACTCCGAATCCCAGGTGGAGGACCTTTACACTCATATGTCCACACTGACTCCTTTCTCTGAACTGGAGCTGTCGACTCTCATGGATGTATTCCGTGATTATATGACGATTGGTGGTATGCCGGAAGTCGTCAAGATGTATATTGATAACGGTCATTTTGGAGGCACACTGAAACTTCTTCGTCAGCTTCTGCTGGACTACGAGGAGGATATTACCAAATATGCCAGCCGAACAGACAAAGCCAAGGTCCTAGCCGTGTACAACCACATTTCCACCTTCCTGGCCAAGACCAGCAAGAAGTACCAGATTACCAAGATTGCCAAGGGGGCCAGGAATCGCGAATACATCGGTGCCGTGGAATGGCTTGAGAAGGCAGGCGTTGTCAATGTGTGCTACTGCCTGAACAATCCTGAACTTCCGCTTAAGGGGAACTATGACACGGACACGTATAAGATCTACTATCACGATACCGGTCTGCTGATTGCTTCTCTGGATGAAGAGGCACAGGAAGACCTGCGAGCCAACAAGAACTTTGGTACATACAAAGGTGCCATATATGAGAATATCGTTGGCGAGATGCTACGGAAACAAGGCTACGGCAAGTTGTACTATTACAAGAGGGATAGCCCTGCACTTGAAATGGATTTCTTCGTACGCGACGCAGACACGCTGATTCCCGTTGAAGTGAAATCCAATGATGGGGCGACAGCATCACTGAATCATCTGATCGACTGGCCTTCCTTCCCGGATATCTCCTATGGTATCAAATTCGGGTATAAGAACATAGGCTGGGGCGGCAAATTCTACACTTTCCCCTATTTCCTCGCTTTTCTCCTGAAACGCTTTTTGAAAGAGGCGGAACATCCAGTGCAATGATTATTCCTCGGGACAATTTCCGTCTTTTCCAGCAGGCTCATAACGTATTTCACAATCTTGTCGAGGGATACAGCATATCCCGGCTCACCCACAAAGTTCCGTGTTGAGTTAAATTTTGTCACAACTTCAAAAATTAACCTACATGTTAAGTTTGTATTTTGTATCTTTGCCGTATGAACGTGAAGAAGAAAACTAAGTTGAGTTACTGAATAAGTCTGAGAAGGCATCTCTGTACTCTATCAGTTTCGAAATGGACAGCACCACATAGTTTGAGAAGTTCGTGGCGGAGTTTGAAATGAACGCCACTTACAACCATGATTATCAGCGCATCATAACTACACTTCCGGCTATCCTGCGCATAGGTGCCCTTGAACGGTTCTTCCGTCCGGAAGGAGGCATGAACGACAGCGTCCAGGCGCTGCCCATCGAGAGTGGTAAGCTCCGGCTGTATTGCCTGAGACTTTCAGACCTGATAGTAATTCTCGGCAACGGCGGGGTGAAGAATACGCACACTTATGAGGAGGACCCCAAGCTGTACGGTTATGTCCTGGACCTCCAGAGGTTCGAGAAAATACTTAAAGAAAACATCGCCAAAGGGTACGTAAGCATAGAAGAGAAAGAGCTTTCCGGCATAGAGGATATAACATTCGAAATATAGTTACCGTCATGAGAAACAAACAGGAATGGTTCAATGAAAAGATGGCAGCTGCCTCTCCGGAGATTATGTCCGAGGTACAGCTGTCGGCCGATATCATTGCCCGCATCGACGTCCTCCTCAAGCAGAAGAACATGACGCAGCGGGACCTCGCAAAAAAAATGGGTCGATCGGAAGCGGCCATTTCAAGGTGGATATCGGGCTTTCCCAACCTCACGTTGAAATCCATCGCCGAGATTTCAAACGCATTGGGCGAACCGCTGGTAAGGGTCACAAAATGAGAATTCTTCCGTTATTTCTGTTCTCTTTGCCAGTATCCGATACCTTTGTATTGTTTTAACGGCAGTAGCCGTCCCCCTCTTCACATCGCATGTGATTTCTCCTTTAGCTGCTTCCGTATTGAGGAAGGTATAATCATCTTTTAATCAGTAGCTTACACAAGAACGCCTGCGACCTTCGAGAGAAGTGCCACCGCTTTTTGTATGCCCATGCGTCAACCCGAATTCAATCATATGACATAAGCTTATGGAAATCAAGAAAATCAAAGTTCTGCTTCCGTGCCCAGCTAAGAGAGGTATCTGACCCGCCATTCTTCATTTATCGAGTCTGCTCCATCTTCGGTTAGGCTCCACAGAACTTTGCAGGTGAGACGAAAAAGGCTTCTTTTCACTTTTACCTGTCCATGGGATATTTGACACCCCATTCGGCCCTAAGGGAGTCCATCATGTCCATGATGGCTATGGTCTCCTGATGGGGCATGTACTCAGACTCCAACAGTCCATCCCTCATCGCATCCCTCGAAGCCATGACCTGGTACTCATAACCCGTGACCTGTCCTGCGGGAGGAAGATATTCCGCCGTCTGCTTGTAGTCGTGGAACACCCTCACTCTCTCGGGGCAGTTTATATTCTCCACCACGATGTAACCCTCATTTCCGCAGATTATTCCCTCGCGGTTGCAAAGGCAAGCCGCCGCAGTTGTCAGGTGAGCCACCTTGCCGTCCGCATAGAAAAGTTCCATAGAATCGTACTTGTCCATACCGCCGGGGAACTTGACGCAGGAGGACTCAACTGATGCGATATCCCCGCCGAAGAACATCCTGGCGAAGTTGATGCAGTATACGCCCAGGTCCAGGAGGGCTCCTCCGCAAAGGTCGGGACGAAGGATCCTTTCCTTGTTGTCCATCTGATAGCAGAGGCTTGCCCGGATAAGGCGCGGCTCTCCGATTTCCCCGCTATCGATAAGTTCCTTCACCTTGTGGGAAAGGGGCATGTAACGGGTCCAGATGGCCTCCGTTATGAACAGTCCCCTGGAATGGGCAAGGTCAAGGATTTCCCGGGCCTCGGCCCCGTTGGCCATGAAGGCCTTCTCGCAAAGGACCGCCTTGCCCCCTTCAAGGGCCAGCTTTGTATGGTCGTAGTGATGGGAATGGGGCGTGGCTATGTAGACCAGGTCCACGTTTGGGTCTTCCACTAGTTCCCGGTATGAGCCATAGGCAACCGGTACTGAATACTTACGGGCGAAAGCCTGTGCTTTGCCAAGGTCCCTGGATGCTATGCCGTAAGTGGTGATTCCTTCCTCCTTGGGAAGACCGGCTATGGTGTAAGCCATTTTGTCTGCTATCCATCCGGCTCCGATAATTCCGAGATTCATATCAAGAGGTGTAAATTGGTGAATGTTTTCAGTTTATCCCGTCAGGCCATGGGCATGGTTTTCCCGTTGACCTATAAGATGGCCTTTGGGCATCCATTTCCCGAAGGGCCCTTCCGAGGGCCTTGGAAAGGTGATTTGTCATAGTGGGGTTTTCCGAGGCAAGATTCCTTGTCTCGGAGATGTCGTCCGCCAAATTGAACAGTTCCTTCCTTCCGTCCTCGTAGTAGTAGACAAGTTTCCAGTCTCCCTCCCTGATGGCGCAGTTGAGGTTGATCCCCGGACCGTCGTTGCCCCAGACATTGGGATAGTTCCAGATGAGGGACCTGCCACGTGAGGGGTCCTTTGTACCCTCGAGCAGTCCCACGAAACTCTTCCCGTCTATCCCCTTCGGTATGGAAGCGCCGAGACCAGCCATCTCCAGGATCGTGGGATAGAAGTCCTCTATCATGACGTACTTGTCGCAGCGGCTCCCGGGTGTGCCTACAGAGGGCCAACTTACTATCATGGGCACCCTTATGCCTCCCTCGTAGAGTGAACCCTTACCGCTTGAAAGAGGTGCATTCTGGACATACAGCGGTTCATCCCTCCAGTAAGATGCGCTCGCAAGGGCTCCGTTGTCGCTCATGAATATTACAATCGTATTGTCCTTCTGCCCGTTATCTTCCAACCAGTCCATTATGTCCCCGAGGCTTTTGTCCATTCCTTCAACAAGCGAGGCGTATGCAGCCTCCTTCTCCGAGAGCCCCTTGGCCAGATACTTGTCGAAGAAACGAGGGTCCCTCTCTATCGGGATGTGCACCGCATAATGGGACATGTACAGGAAGAATGGCTGGTTGTACTTCCTGGCCTTGTCAAGGGAGCGGAGGGCTTCCTGTGTGAGCGCCTCCGTAGCGAATGTCCCTGTTCCCCAATACTTCTCAAGTCCGGGAATCGCCATAAGGGAATACGGCTTTCCGTCAGGGGTGTGACCATAGTTGTTCTCGCTGAGGTACGTGGCCAGTCCCCCTGCCGCATGTCCGGCTATATTCACTTCGAACCCCCAATGCGTCGGGTTCTCGCCGGGTGTGTCAATGGCTCCCCAATGCGCCTTGCCGCAGTGGATGGTATGATAACCTCCTTCTTTCAGTTTCTGGACAAAGGATGTACCGACAAAGGTCCTTGGTGTACCGGGGACCATGCTGATACCGTTGAGGTTCCACTCCGGAAGGATCAGGGTCTCGCTGGGAAGGTCCGTGGTCTTGTCTTTCTCGAGAGTCCAGTTGGTGACCCGGTGACGGGCATTGTTGACTCCTGTAAGCAGACTGCAACGGGAGGGTGAACTTATGCTGCAGCCATAGGCCTGGCTGAAAAGGACCCCCTGGGAAGCGAGTCTCTCCATGTTCGGAGTCTCGTAGATGTCATTAAAGCGAGTCCTCTCCTTGTAAAACGGCACTGATGTATCCTGCCATCCCATGTCATCCACCATGAAGAGGATGATGTTGGGATGGGCGGTCTGTTGGCCCGTCTTGTCCTCTCCCCCGCTGCATCCCGCCACGGATGCGAAGGCAAGAGAGAGGGGCAGAAGCACCCCTGTGTTTTTTCTGTTCAATTCCATTTCGTCCAGGGAACGCAGCCTACCTTATCACAATCGTCGAGAGACTCCTGGCCTTAAGCGGGAAGACAAAGTTCTTTCCTTCCAGCTTGACACTCACACTCCTGGCCGCATCCTGGCCATTACCCAGAAGAAGTACTGTCTCGCCGCCTGGATTCCTGAAGGCAAGCACATCGCAGTATCCTTCCGTACCAAGAAGCGCCGCTCCTTTCCTCACGAAATGGCTTGCATGCTTGAGAATATAGTATTCCGGGGTCCACCTGTAGGTGCGGGTGTCCTTGTCGACAACCACAAGGGAGTTCTGACACCAGCCCCAGGTGCTGACTCCCCTCTCCAGGAGAGAGGTGTTCCAGTAGAAGTATGCCTGCACCCCGTTTCCGAGGTAATGCTTCATGAGGTCCCAGCTGTGCTCAGCCCCCGCCCAGTCATTCAGCCCGTTTCCGCATTCCTGCTCCGTCTCGTAACAGGGAAGTGAAGGATAGTCCCTGTGAAGGGCGGGAAGGGCATCTTTCCCCGCCCACTGGAAACCCATTCCGCTTATGTACTTCGAGGCCTCGGGGTCATCCAGGATCTTTTTCCACATCTGCGGGTCCCCCCTTTCCATGGTTCCGAGATACACCTCGACACCCCTCTCCTTCATCTCGGGACCGAGAACCTTTATGAACGAGGCAAGTCCCTCGGGTGTCCACGTGCAGGAAGGGAAGAACTGCGCGGAGTTGGGTTCATTCTGCGGCATCACCATGAAAATGTCAATCCCCATCTCTTTGTAAGCGTCGATGAACTTCCCGAAATACTTCGCATAAGTCTGAAGATACCTTTCCTCCTGTATGAAGGCATCCACCCCTTCCGGGATCTGCCTGTCCTCGTCAAGACCATTGTCCGGGAGATCCTCCATGTTCATCCCGAAGGACCTCCGGGCCACCTCCCTCTCCTCTTCCGACATGGTCGAGAGCTTCCCCTTCATTTCCTCATACCTCCTAAGAAGCGGACGTGTCGAGGCCCCCGCATAATGCTTGCTTACTTTCATCCATGACGGAGGGCACCATGGGGATGCCCACAGACGGATGGAAGGGTTAAAGGAAAGCGCTGCCTTTATGAACGGGATCAGGGTCCCCTCGTCATGGGATATGCTGAACTTCTCCAGTCCGAAGTCCCCCTCGACGTCATCGTAGGAATAATAATCCAGGCTGAAGTCATTGGAAGCTATCGGCATCCTTCCCATTGTCAGGTTGGCCCCCTTCCCGGGGGTGAACAGTTCGGAAAGAATCTCATCCCTGTCCTGCTCGGAGAGAAGCGAAAGCGAGGTCCATCCAAGTTCATTGAAGCATGTCCCGAACCCCTCGATGACACTCCCCTCCACAGGAGAGAGAATGCTAAGTGACTCCACCTCTGTTTCTTCCCCCGGTGAAAGGGAGAGGGGATCCTGCACCTGCCAAGGGGCATCGAATGTTGTCGTCACGAACTGCTTCACGCCCGGAGAGGAGCAGGAAGAAACATTGAGGATAAGAAGGAGGAGGGGAAAGATGCCAAGTGGCAGGGTTGTTACTTTCATAGCCTGAGGATTATGTTTACGGGGTTGTGTCCGCCCGAGGGTGGGCCGGGATGCAAACTTAGTGAAATTGTCCCAACATGCACACTATCGTCGCAAAGAAACGGAATAAAGACATTTCGCTGCGGAAAAAAGGTTGTTTTCAAAGGGTGGAATATCTATTTTTGCCCATAAGTACACTAAACTCTCAACACAATAAGCCCCTTAAAGCAATGAAAAGAATACTTTCCGTCACAGCGGCCCTCCTGCTTTGCACATGCGCCCTCAGCGCCCAGACATTCGATGCATTGGAGCAGGTCCGCCAGGACTGGCGCAAGCGCAATGGAATGGAAGGCCCCCATCGCCTGGAGAAAAGCGACCTCGGGGTCATGAGCAAGGCACCCAAAGGCTACAAGCCTTTTTACATCAGCCACTACGGCCGTCACGGGTCCCGTACCGCATGGAACTCGGGGACCTACACCCTCCTTCATGAAGTATTCGACAAGGCTCACAACTCGGGGAACCTGACCCGGAAGGGAGAGGAGTTCTACAAGGCTTACGAGGACTTCTACGTGATTCCCCACGTGAATTCAGGTGACCTTGTCCCGCTCGGGTTCGAGCAGCACAAGAAAATAGGCGAATGGACCTACGACAACTTCCCCAGAGTGTTTAGGGGGAACAAGAAAGTCAATGCCGTGGTATCCACAGCCCAGAGATCCATTGTCAGCATGTCCTCCTTCTGCCTGAGCTTGAAGGGACGAAACCCCAAGCTTGACATCTACCAGGAGTCCAACCACATGGACATGACAATCGCAGCTCCCACCAGCGCTCCCAAGCTCTTCGCCCGCAAGTTCAAGGGCCAGGATGAAGAAGCGGTAGGAGAAAGCGCAAGTTCATACGGAAGCCGCATCTTCGACTATGACCGTTTCCTCGGCGAGTTCTTCAAGGACCTCTCTCCCCTCAGCGAGGGGAGGGGCGGACAGAGGAGAGTCTGCGATGAACTGATGAGTTTCATAACGAACTACCATAACATCACCGAGGAACCCATCTTCGACCATTTCGTCTCCCTCGATGACCAGGTCACCCTCTGGGAAATCAACAGCTACTCTTCCTACATGACCGACCAGACCGCCCGCTGGGGAAACATTCCCCTGCTGGAGGACGTGATCGCCAAGGCAGACGAGGCTATCGCCGATCCCCGGATGGCAGCGAACCTTCGTTTCGGCCACGACTACGTGGTGGAGGCTTTCATGTGCCTGATAAACGCCAACAACTGCGGCAAGATAGTGGACAGGGCCGAGGAGGCCAAATATTGGTTCCAGAGCTACAACATCCCCATGGCCACGACCGTACTGTTCGTGTTCTACAAGAACAGCAAGAACGATGTCATTTTCAAACTTGTCTGGAACGAGCATGAGGCTTCCCTGCCCCAACTTACCCCCCTCCAGGGCAATTACTACCGCTGGGCGGACTTCAAGGCCTGGGCACAGAAGATGATGGAGGAGCATCCCGACCTTTCCAAGGTCGAGGAGCAGCAGGTCAGAGGGGCTGCTTAGCTACTACGGGACGAAGAAGTCCCGGGCAGTTTCACTTTCACCCACAATCTTGACCCGGGAGAAGTTCCCGGGTCATTTTGTTGCAGGAAAGGTCCCACCTTGTGAACAATGAGATTTCTTTCAGGCAATTAGAGGAGGGGGCTATGGGATAAGTCCCCCGAAAATGTTATTTTCGCACTGGACAATGAGCTATCCCAACCACATACTCTCTCAGGACAAACCTTTTACTTTCACTTTCAGATGATAAGGAAAACCTCTCTCTTCACTCTTCTGGCAGGAACGCTCCTCTTCCTGCTGTTTCCTTTCCACATGGACGCCACACGCCTTGAGGGCGTCCGTCAGGTGGACAAGGACTACCTAATGGTTCACTTCCAGGACGGAGTGGTAACCTACAGGGACAATGCCACGGGTCCGGGAGCCTACCGGGGACACTTCGATGCCCCCGGTGATGACACGCTCAAATTCTTCGGCACTCCCCTGGACGTGGCCCAGGCTGCCCTGCGGGGCAATTGGAAAATTTATTCCAAGGATGACAAGGCCTACAGGAAAGGCGTATCGCCGAAAGCTGTTTTCCGCAAATCCAAATCCCTCAACATGGCCCAGAGCCATAAATACGCCCTGGACCACTGGCTCTTCCTGTCACTTCCCACACCCCTGAAGAACGGCTGCACCTACACGGTGAAAGTATCTCCCGAAATGGGTGCTGACAAAAAGGAAGCTTCCTTCAAATATGACATCTTCTCATCCCAGAGCGAGGCCCTCCACGTGAACATCATAGGTTACATGCCCACCCCTGAGGTGAAGGCAGCGGACCTGTACCTGTGGCTCGGTGAAGGCGGGGAGAGGGACTACTCCTCTTTCGTCGGGAAGAAAGTATGGCTCTATGATGTGAACACCAAGAAAAAAACGGAAGTCTCCACCGTCAGTTTCCTCCTGCCGAGGGAAGCTTCCCAGTTTGAGGAAAGAAAGAGGGACCTCACCGGATCTTCCGTCTGGAAAATAGACTTCCCCTGCAAAAAGAACGGCAAATACCGTCTCGTCGTGGAGGACGTCGGGTGTTCGATGGACTTTGAAATCGGGGAGGGAGTGTATTATGAGCCATACAGGACATCCCTTCGCGGCTACTACTACATGAGGCTCGGTGAGCCCATTACCGATATCCGTCCCGTCCCGCGTCAACCCCAGTTCATCCCCGACGAGAACCCAAAGGGGTTCAAGGTGTACCTTACCGACCTGCAGCCTTCCCATCCGGAATGGAGGAAATTCAGGGGCGACATCTGGGACGAACCTCATTTCAAGGACACGGAGGCATCCATGTTCTATGCCCATCGCCTTCCCGGCAATCCCACCAATCCCCTTGTCAGGGGCGGGCACTCCGACGCCTATGACTGGGACCGTCACATGGCCCACGTCGTGAACATCTATGACATTCTTCTCCCCTACATCCTCTCGGGCGGAGCGCTGAGCGAAGACAACCTCGGTATCCGGGAGAGCGGAAACGGCATTCCCGACCTCATTGACGAGGCCCGGAACGAAGTGGACTTCTTCCTCTCCTGCCGGGACGGGGAGGCATACAGCCCCGGTGTCACCAATCCTTCCAGGACCCATGACGCAATGTTCCAGGCGGGCCCGACCACGCTGGCTGCCTGGGCCAATGCTGCCAACTGCGCAATCCTTGCGGAGAGTTTCCGCCTGAGCGGTCACCCGGAGGAGACAGCCTTCTACAGGGACGAGGCCATTAAAGCCTACAGGTTCGCCCAGAGGCAGCCCTCCCTCCAGCTGGACGATGTCCAGGGAACGGGAGACGGAGGCATGAGGGGAAGGGACTTCAAGCACCAGGCCGCAGCCTTCCTGTACAATGTCACAGGTGACACATACTGGGAGGACGAGATGGCCTCTGAAAGCACGGTAAGGGACTCCCCCGAGGGGAAAATTTTCTCGCAGAGAGGACCGTGCCAGATCTGGGGAGCGGCCGCATATCTCACCACACCCCAGCCCCGCCATTATCCCGACCTTTACTCAAATCTCTGCCGCTCCCTCGTTGCCCAGGCCCAGGTGCACAATGTCCAGTGGATGGACAAGCGCCCTTCAAGGCGTTCATCCAACACCAACAGGTGGCAGACCACCGAGAACCTTCAGCTTGTGATGCTCGCCCACTACCTGGGAGGAGATCCACAGTTTGTCTCCAAACTTCTCTCCAGCATGATCCTCGAGGCCGACTGGGGCCTTGGCAGGAACCCTACGAACATGGTCGAGATGACGGGACTCGGACAGAGGCACATCGTGAACTGCTACACCACCGGCCGCAATGACGGCACCCCCGAGGTCCATCCCGGGCACACCCCCTTCAACAGCACCGAGGTGTGGTCCAAGGGCAACGGAGGCGATGCCACCATCCTTACTTCCACCTGCTATCCCGACTGGGAAAAGGGCAGATGGCCCTATCAGGAGGCCTACTTCAACACCAGGTATTTCTGGTCCCATAGCGAGTTCACCCCGAGGGAGACAATGAGGGGAAAGATGGCCCTGCTTGCTTACCTATACTATCTGGGCACAAAAAAGTAAGGTCCCCTTTCCACAAATGACACTCCATTATGTAAAGCGGACATGATGTCATGAACGCCAAGACGGGCATCCCCTTCGTGGGGATGCCCGCCTTTCGTCTTTGAGGGAGTCTTATTTTGTGACAGGACGTACTCCCATCCCGTACAGGCGGCTTTCCTGTTGCACTTGGGCATCCTCGAACTGCGTTTCCGTATACTGGGCCTGGACACTCAATTCGGGTTTACCCCCAGGAGCCGCCCATATTCCTTTTTTGTTCATTTAGCATTATTTTTGCAGCAAAAATGTAATTCTAACGAATCAACACAACTTTTTCTAAATAAATGTACAACAAAACCTATTTTACAGATGCCAGCCTTCCGGAAGAACTGAAGCAGTTACGCTACATCCCTACGGTTCCCGAGTTCGTAAGCTGGATCGAGGAGAAATGGGCCGATCGGCCCGCTGTCAACAACCTCAGCGAAAAATACATTTACAAGGAATTCTGCGAGAGAATCGCCCACAGAAGGGCCTTCCTTAAGCAGTCCGGTCTCAATAAAGGCGACCGCATAGCCATACTGGACCTGAACAGCATCGATGCACTCGAACTGTTTCTCGCCGCCACCTCGGGAGGGTATGTAGCCATTATGCTTCCCCCCCAGCTTCCCGCCCCGGCCATAGCTGGCAGCTGCATGAAGTTCGGTGTAAGCGCCCTCTTCGCACGCCCCGATTTCAATGACAAAGTCAAGGGCCTGTCCATAAAAGTCCATTCCACTAAAGATACTTCCGAAGATACCGAGAGGGTAGCTGTCGTAGATAAGGAAGAGCCCGCCGCAATCTTCTTCACCGGCGGCACCACCGGTACCCCCAAGGGTGCGGTTCTCCCCCACAGGGCACTTATGCGCGGATCCTTCAACGGTTGCTACAACGGTCGAGACATGCTCAGCGGAGACCGCTACATGGGCCTCCTTCCCCTAAGCCACGTATTCGGGCTCATCAGAAGCACGATGTCCGCCCTCTATACGGGAGCGGAGTGGTATGCCTGCGAAGACATGAAAGAGTCCATCGGCAAGATGCCTTTCATTCGCCCCACCATTCTGATACTGGTTCCCGGTCTGTGCGACGTGCTCATCGGCCTAGGCAAGATGTACGGTGCCAAATTCTTCGGCGGTGCCCTCAAGACCATCATCAGCGGTGCTGCCAACGTGCCTCCCAGAATCATCCGTCAGTTCGATGAACTGGGTGTTACATGTTTCTCTGGCTACGGAATGACCGAGGCTGCCAATCTGACAACCGGCAACCTGGACGTTGCCACTCACCCCACTTCCGTCGGAAAGCTTTATGACGGGCAGGAAGTGAAACTCGTTGACGGGGAGATATGGATCAAGGGAGACAATCTGTTCCTTGGCTACTGGAACGACCCGGTGAAGACCGCCGAGGCGCTTACCGAGGATGGCTGGCTCCGTACCGGGGATCTCGGGCACTTTGACGAGGACGGGTTCCTGTATATCACGGGCCGAATCAAGAACCTCATCATCCTTTCCAACGGAGAGAACATCTCCCCCGAGGAACTCGAGGAGCCGTTCTACCTGATGGACGAAGTCAAGGACTGCCTGGTGAAAGAGGACTCCGTAAACGGGAATCCCTGCATCGCCATCGAGATTCTCCCGACCCCCGATTATGCAGCCGGGAAGACGGCGGAAGAAGTACAGAAGGGAATCCAGGCCCTTGTGGACAAGGTCAACGACACTCTTCCCACAACTCACAGGATAACAAAGGTAACTGTCAGGAAGGAGGACTTCAAGCGCACCGGCTCCCTCAAAGTCGTCCGTAATCAATAAGCTTCAATGGATACCCAGGAAATCATCAACCTCCTCAGCGAGGTAATCACCACCGTAAAACCTGACATGGACCTCAGCGGGGTCGGCCCCCAGAGCCGTCTCAAAGAGGACATGGGACTGGATTCACTGAACATGATCCTCATTGCCATGGCAATCGAGAACAAGTTCTCCATCCACTTCAGGCCCACCGGGAACCTGCTGACGGTGGACGACATCTGCAAATACATTTCTTCAGAGCAAGAAAAGGCCTAAAACAAAAGTCAAAAGGATGAACGGGAAATCATCTCCGGTCGAGATTGTGGAAGTATCCGGCAAGAAGCTCCAGAAAGAGTTCGCCCGCTTTCCCTTCAGGCTCTATGCCGACTGTCCCAACTGGGTGCCTCCCCTCCCCGGGGAGGACACCAGCACTTTCAACCCTTCCAGCAATGGCTCGTACGCCTTCTGCGAGGCTCAGCGATTCCTCGCCGTGCGAGGCGGGCAAACCGTCGGGCGCATTGCTGCCATCATCAACCACAAAGCGAACGAGAAGTTCGGGGAAAAGACCGTCCGGTTCGGGTGGTTTGACTTGATTGAGGACCAGGATGTGTTCGATGCCCTTATCGGGGCGGCGCAGAAGTGGGGCAAGGAAAGAGGCTGCGACACCATCAAGGGACCGCTCGGCTTCACCGACATGGACAAGGAAGGACTGCTGGTGGAAGGTTTCGACAAGCTAAGTCCCCTTACCTGCATCTACAACTATCCTTACTATCCCGCAATGCTGGAAAAAGCAGGGTTCAGTAAAGATGCGGACTGGACACAGCGGACCCTCGAAATCAAGGATGAGGAGATTCCCGCATTCAAGATTGCATCCCAGATAGAGGAGCATTACGGACTGCACATGGCCCAGGCCAAGAGTTCCTTCGAACTCTCAAGGAAGTACGGCAAGGAGATGTTCCGGGTGTACAACGAGGTATTCGCCCCGCTGTACCAGTTCACCCCGCTTACGGACAAGCAGATAAAAGAATACGTCTCGACTTTCGTCCCCATCCTCAATCACCGCTTCGTAGCAATCTGCCTGAACAAGGAGGACAAGCCCGTCGGCTTCCTTATCACCGTCCCTTCCCTGTCGAAGGTGTTCCGGGAGACCGGTGGCAAACTCTTCCCCTTCGGGGTCTTCAAACTGAAGAAAGCTCTCAGCCATAACGACACGCTGGAAGCGCTCCTCATCGGGATACTGCCGGAGTACCAGTGGCAGGGAGCCTCAATCCTGATGTTCAAGTATCTGCATGAGAACTGCTTGAAGTTCGGGATCAAACACCTGGTGATGAACCCTCAGCTGGAGAACAACACGGGGGCGCAGACGATGCTGGGGAACAGTTTCGAGATGGAACTGTACATGCGCCGCAGAAGCTACTGCAAGAAAATCGACTAAAGGGGGGAGGAGCCCCCTCTTTGCGGAATGATGAAAAAAGCCGGCTCTGTGACAAAAGCAGTGGATTGTCTGTAACCCCGAGTGGATGGGCAGTGGGGTGAAGTTCCCTGATGTTTTCAATCATATATAGAGGTGGGCAAGTTGCCCGCCTCGTTTCGTCATTTCCTTCCTGATTCTATTCTATTTTTTGGCTCTGTGACAAAAGTAGTGGATTGTCTGTAACCCCGAGTGGATGGGTAGTGGGGTGACGTTCTCTGATGTTTTCAATCATATATAGAGGTGGGCAGG
>CAJOLJ010000067.1 GCA_905235445.1 uncultured Bacteroidales bacterium | reverse complement strand
ACCGTAGTGGCACTGTCCGGCAACTGGATGCCCGGATGGGGACAGACCATCCCCATGACCAAGAAAAACGGGGTGTGGAGCGTCAAGATAGCCACTCCATCTCCTGAAATCTACACCTACAACTTCGTGGTGGACGGAGTAGCCGTCAATGACCCCCTGAACGTGTTCGTACAGAGGGACGGCAGCCGCTACCTCAGCATGCTGATGGTCCCCGGGGAGCGCACCAAGGACTACTTCGAGGCGCCCGCAAACAGGGGAACCGTCACCTCCGTGTGGTATGACAGCAAGATCCTCGGGATCAACCGTCGCCTAACCGTCTACACTCCCTACGGCTATGAGTCCAACCCCAAGCAGAAATATCCCGTCCTCTACCTCCTGCACGGAGCCGGCGGTGACGAGGAAGCCTGGTCTTCCATGGGCAGGGCCGCACAGATTCTTGACAACCTCATCGCCAGCGGCAAGGCAGTCCCAATGATCGTCGTGATGCCCAACGGCAATGGCAACCAGCAGGCAGCCCAGACCCTCGGTCTTCCCACCACCCGGATGGACTGGAGGGATCCCGCCATGGCAAATGCCTATCCCAGGAGCCTCGCAGAGGAAATCGTTCCTTTCATCGACAAGAACTTCCGCACCATAAACAAGAAAGCGTCCCGTGCCATCGCAGGACTTTCCATGGGTGGGGGCCACACCATGACAACCTCCCTGATGTATCCCGACATGTTCGATTACATCTGCCCCCTGTCCATGGGTACGCAGGACACTCCTGAGATCAACTCCCAGTTCGCCAATCTCAAGAAGCATGGCTACAAACTCTACTGGGTAGGTTGCGGTTCCGCTGACTTCCTCTTCGAGAGCGCAAAGACTCTTGACTCCGTCCTTACCAAAAACGGCCTCGAGCACACATTCTTCGTCACCGATGGAGGTCACACCTGGGCGAACTGGAGGAACTATCTCGACACCTTCGCACCCCTCCTGTTCAAATAGTCCGCTTTTCTCTGTTGCCGCTTCCGGCTCACCATTCCATAAAATGAATGAGGCACCTTCCCTGGGCGGGAAGATGCCTTATCTTCGTTCTGCCTTCAGCTGAATCCTACTTGAACACAAGTACCTGCTCAAGAGGCTTCCTTGAGGGACGCTCCGGGTCCGAGACCCTCTTTCCCACAGAAATCACTGCCATCACTTCTTCCGTGTCGGGGATGCCAAGGGTTGACCTCAGTTTGTCTGAATCACGCATGCCCATGATTAGGGTATCGTAACCCATCTCGCGGGCTTTCAGGATAAGGTAAGCATGTGCGAGTCCAGTGTCATAGGCTCCCCACCCGTCTCCGATCTCATTGGCGGGATTTCCCCTGAAGAAACCAGAGGTTCCTTTGACGAAGGTGGTAACTATAAGGACCGGGGCATCCGCGACATTGCGGGCATTGCCGGGACCGACAAGTTCCTTAACGGCGGAGAGGTTCTCCTCCGTCATTACCGCATAGTATCTTGCAGGTTGCACATTGGCCCAGGACGGGGCCTCCTGGGACGTGGCTATAATGGTCTTCACCTCATCCTGGGTGAGCTTGACGGCGGGGTCGTACTGCCTGATGCTGCGACGCGATGCCACAATATCATCAAAAGAAGGGACTGCACTGGGGGCGGGAGCCTGCGTGCATCCCGCAAGGGCTGTCCCACAGAGGGCGGCAGCAAGGAAAAAACGGAAAAGTGTCTTCATCTTAAAAGAGTTTTGACAAAGATAACACCTTTATCAGAACTTTTCCAAAGACTTGCCACAAGACACAAAATAAGATATCTTTGCAAACGACCACTTTGCCAAAAGATGACACAGAAGAACTTACGCCCGCTTTCTTTCAGGAGATCCCTCGCGATTCTCCTGTTGTACTCTTTGCTCCTTGCCTCCTGCAATCTCCCTTCCTTCCTCGGGAAGGGCGGTTCCGGGAGTTCCTCCACGAAGGAGCCTTCTCACAGCGACATGTCAACCCCTTCGGACCGCCCGGATGGCCGCCCCGGAGAGGATGAAGAAGAGGGAAAGGCCCTTTCAGAAACCGAGGAACTGATCGGGGAACTGATCGACTTGTGGGGAAAAGAAAACGATACTCCCACCGAGAAGACCGAAAAGAACAAGGAGGTCCTCGGAAAACTGCTCCGGGGGCTCGATGGCCTCTCCAAGAAAGCCATCGAGAAAGGCTGGATAGATACCACCTCAACTGACGGAAGGACCGTTAAGGAGGATGACGGCGGGACTTTGGATAATGAAAAGCCCGCTCCCCTTCCCGACAAATGGTACTACAAAGATTTCACCCTCACTTACGTCAAGCACGCATACTGGAACGTGTCGATGCCCTTCCCCGAGAATGACGAGACTCACAAGGTGACATACTACGGGGGAAAGCTTTACATTCAGCTGCTACGGCAGGGAATGGTACTGAAATGCTACATTTACGAGCCGCTTCCAGATGGGTACAGGGAGACCATCTACTCGGACGGAAAGGTCAGTTGGACACATGATTTCGACAACGAGCCCCTTACAAGCATGCTCTCCGACAAGTTGCGTCATGATTACACATTCGCAAAGGACCTACCCTCCGAGGTGGACCTCGGAAAGGCTAGGGAATCCACCCGCTGCGCCCGGCCTTGCCTTACTATTGACATCGAAGAGAAGGAGGATGGCGCTGATGCCGTCACAACTGTTTGCATAGACAAACAGTACCGCTTCATGTACAGCTTGACCCAGGTGGGCAAGAACAAATACGGTGGCGCAGTCAACATAACCCCCTTCGAAATAACCTCCTTCTCCGACAGGCCCACGGAAAGGGATGTCCCCGACCCCAAAAGTTCCGAGAACCCCATAAAAGCACTCAAGAGGCAACTGCAGGAAAAGGGAAATCTATGACCCACTGCCCGAAGAGGGCGGGACTCTTCTACTGCGGCCTTACGGGGAATTCCGTGATGCGGAGGGTCGTACAGCCGTAAGGGACAAGTTCAATTGTCCTCATTGGCCCTGTCTCCCTGGCCTGATAGGTGTGGTAATTGATATCCGAAGCGCTTCCTCTCGCCCTTGTCCAGAAGGGAAGGGTGAAAGCCTCTGTCTTGATGACAACGGGCGCATTGTCGGTATTCCAGGGATACTTCCCGTCCCAAGGGCGGGACTCCACCTTGAATGAATCCCCTGAAAGCCTTCCTTCGGAGAGGGCGAAGTTCCACGGGCTGTCCGAGGTCACCTCCCAGTAGGAGGGGCCATATTCCTCCCTCTCCTCCGGTGAGAACTCTTTCCTTGTCCAAGTTTCATTCATCTTGAGGGCATATACCAGTGGTCCCCTTTCAATGACCGCGCTGCGGTCATACCACCACGAGACGGAAACTTCCTGAGGGAAGACAAGAGTGAGGACGTCTCCCCTTTTCCATTTGCGGCGTATTGTCTGGGTCGAGCCGGAAGTGGCCGTAAGGTCAAGCTCTTCTCCGTTGAGAAGGACATGGGCATCGCTGCACCATCCGGGAATCCTGAAAGTAATGGGGAACCATGCTTCCTTCACCTTCCTGTCCTCGTATTGCACCTTGATGCTGACAGTAGCGTCGAAAGGATAGAAAGTGTCTTCGACTAGGACGGCATCTACCCCGTCTGCGACCTTCGCTTTCACCCTGGAAGGGGCGTAAACGAGGGCTGCCAATCCTCCGTCCGGAGTGGAATACCATAGGTTCTGGACCAGTTTCGGCCAACCCTGGTGCATGTTGGTGAGGCAGCAGGCATAGCCGTTGAGCGTTCCGAAGACCTGGTCATTGTTCCCGTGCGGAGTGTTGAAATTCCTCCAGTCGAGGGAGCATTCTATCTGGTTCACCTGCTGATAGTACTGCCTTGCCGTGAAATCATCCGTGGCCTGGGTGGGAAGAGCGTTGTAGGCAACCCTTTCCAGATGGTCGGCATAGAACGGGTCAGCCGATATCCTCAGCATCTCCTCCAGGGAGAACATCATCTCGACGGCGGTGCAGAACTCCGAACCCCTGATGGGGTTTCCGAACTCGAGCATCTCGTCTCCGGCCCAAAGGCCTGTCGGGAAGCCCGTGGTGTTCCTGATGATGGAAAGGGCCTTCTTCGGGGCATCAAGGTTACGGCCCTCACCCGACTTCTGCCAGTAAACGACAGGCTCCTTGAACCCTTGTCCGATGTTCACGCAGTGAAGATGCCACGGCTGGGAAACCTGTATCCCTTCATGGAAGATTCCGGTCCAGTCAAGAGTCTGGGCATGGATGACCTCTCCCAGGTCAAGAAGGAAAGCATCACCCGTTATGTTATAGAGCCAATACACAATCTCAAGATTGTCGCCACCCCTCTGCTCCCCCCAGAATGTCCAATGGCCGAGAGGTGTGGAAGGAAGGGTCCTCAGCTGATAACGGAAGTAGTCCGTCAGGAAAGAGATGACCCTCCGGTCCCCTGTAGCCATGTAATGCTGCTTGAGGATCTTGAGGGCGACCATGCGTGGCCACCAGTCTTGGGCATTATCCCTCTGCATGCCTCTTTCATAGGGTCTGTCGACGGATGGTCCGAAAAAGCCGTTCTCCTTTCCGGAAGAAAGGATGGCCTCGACCCACCTGTTCGCCTTGGAGATGAGGACATCATCTCCGAGGATGTATCCCAAAGGCAGCAGGCCGTCAATCCAGTACGGTCCTCTCTCCCATGCATCCCCGTCTCCTCCGAGCCAGGCATTCCTGTCTCCCACTACCGAAGGGTAGACCTCGTCAAGATGGCCGGTAAGGCCGTCACGCTGGTTTTCCAGTTGCTGAAGAAGCCATCCCTCAGGACGGATGGACCCGAGAGGCAGCTCACCATATTGCGAAGGCCGAAGAGGTGCCCTGTTGTAGATGCCCTGCTGCGCTTTCAAGGGAAAGAGCAAGCATACCGAAAGAAGCAGCGACAAAAAGATCCTTCTCATTTTACTGTACCGTTATGCTGTTAAGGACGGGGAGCTTGCCACGGTCAACGAGATCGAGGATGAGTTCTCCGAAAAGGGTGTTTTGCCATGCGAACCAAGCCCTGGTGAAAACGGCCGCATCATCTTTATTGAAACTCTCGTGCATGAACCCCGTACCGGCATCCGTCTTCATGAGGGTCTCGACGCACCATTTGATTTCAGCATTGTCATCCGAAGTGAAAGCCTTCATCATGATGCTCATGGGCCATATCATATCGTAACCGATATGGGGTCCGCCGATCCCTTCTCCGGCTTTTCCCTTGAAGAAGAAAGGATTGTCCTCGCTCCACACGAATTTACGTGTATTCCTGTATATCCTGCCCTTCCTTGGCACATCCCCGAGATACGGCATCGCAAGAAGCGAAGGCACATTAGCGTCATCCATCAGGAAACGGTTCCCGAAACCGTCCACCTCAAAAGCATATATCTTTCCGTATTTGGGGTGCCCGTATACGGCGTACTTCTTAAGGGCCTTCTCAACCTCGGAAGCGAGGGAGCGACACTCACCTGCAAGCTGCTTCTGCCCGTTCACCTTTTCAAGGATCTCCGCCATCTTACGCAATGAGCTAACGGCGAAGAAGTTGGAAGGCACCAGGAACTCGAAAGTCGTCGCATCGTCAGAAGGACGGAAGGACGAGGCTATGAGTCCGACAGGATTCACGGGATTACCCCATCCGTCACAGGCCTTGGTATCGAGCTGACGCTCGGTTCGGCGCTGGAAGCGGTAGGGTCCCTTCCCCCCTTTACGCTGCTGGGTTCGGAGAGTGGAGTAAATATTCCTGGCGGCCTCGAGCCAAGTCTCGTCGAAAATCGAATCATCACCCGTTGTCTTCCAGTACTCGTATGCCAGACGGACAGGATAGCACTGGGAGTCAATCTCCCACTTCCTCTCATGGACGTTCGGGTCCATATCCGTCAGGTCGCTCATCCATTCCCCTCCCGTGGGACCATCGTTGAAGGCGTTCGCATAGGGGTCGATGTTGATGAGGGTGAACTGGCAACGGATAACCCCTTCAATCATCTCACGAAGGTGCCCGTCCTCTCCGGCCAGACGGACGTAAGGCCAGACCTGCGCTCCTGAGTCCCTGAGCCACATGGCATGGATGTCTCCGGTATATACGAAAGTGCGGGGCTTGCCGTTGCTGTCCTTCCCGAAATGCACCGTGGTATCAAGGGTGTTCGGGAAGCAGTTGCGGAACATCCACTGGAGCTTGGGGTTCACAAGAAGAGCCTCCACCTCATCTATTTTGGCCTCGACCGCCTGTGAGCGGAAAAGACGTTCTTCGGGTGCTGGTCTCCCTGAGGAGTAATCCTGTGCTCCGCAGACGGTCGAAAGCATCAGGAGAAGAGGAATCAGTCGTTTCATCTGTTATCTGCTGAAAGAGTAAGGACGGTCTTCGGGGGAAGTGCCACGTGTATAGGAAGGCTCTTCTCCGAGGGAGAAACTAAGTTTAGCTCCATTCACTATGTCGCTATGCTTAATGAAGTTGTGCGAGTAATCGCGGCCATTGAGCTTAAGGCCCTTCACATAGAAGTTCTCCACATCGTCAGCCTCGATGACAAGGTCTCCTCCGGGAAGATGGATGGTTGTCTTACCGAAGAGGGGCGTTCCGAGGGCATATTCTCCGCTTACGGGGCATACAGGATAGAAGCCAAGGGCGGAGAAGACATACCATGCGGAAGTCTGACCGTTGTCCTCGTCTCCGCAGTAGCCGTCAGCCCACGGGGTGTAGAACTTCTCCATCACTTCCCTTATGAGTGCCTGGGCCTTCCATGGCTGGCCGCACCAGTCATAAAGGTAGAGCATGTGCTGGATGGGCTGGTTGCCGTGGGCGTAGTTGCCCATTCCCATCACTGTCATCTCTATGATCTCATGGATGGGACGGCCGTAATAGCTGTCGTCATACTTCGGTGGCATTGCGAACACGGTATCAAGCTGGGCAGCGAACTCCACGTCCCCTCCCATAAGGTCGATAAGGCCCTGGACATCATGGAATACGCTCCACGTGTAATGGAGGGAATTGCCCTCCGTAAAGTCTCCTCCCCATTTGAGAGGACTGAAAGGACGGCGGAATTCCCCGTCAGTTTCGCGGCCGTTCATGAGACGGTATTCCCCGTCGTAGAGATTGCGGTAGTTAAGGGCCGCCTTGGCATAGGGTGCGATTTGTTCTTCGGGTTTTCCGAGAGCCTGACCGAGACGGTAGATGCACCAGTCATCATAAGCGTATTCGAGTGTGCGTGCTGCACTTTCCCTTATTCCCACATCACAGGGGACATAGCCCAGGGAATCGTAGTACTGCCATCCCAGGCGGCCGGAAGAGGCGACTTCAGGATGTACTGAATGCGCATCATGCACCAACGCCTCCCAGAGGGTTTCGATATCGTAACCTTCACGGATGCCCTTAAGGTAGGCATCGGCAACTACGGAAGCGCTGTTGTTCCCGACCATGCAGTCACGATGGCCCGGGGAAGCCCATTCAGGAAGGAAGCCGCTTTCCAGATAGTCATTCATCCATCCTTGCTGGACTTTCGCGCTCTGCTCGGGATAGACAAGGTTCATAAGAGGGAAAAGGCTTCTGAAGGTGTCCCACACTCCGGTGTCGGTGAAGAAGTATCCCTTCTCCACTTTCCCGTTATGGGGGCTGCGGTGGACTCTCTGCCCTTCAGCGTCTATTTCGGAAAGGTCCCTCGGGAAAAGGAGAGCCCTGTAAAGGCAGCTGTAGAAAGTGCGCAGGTGGTCCACATTCCCTGCATCCTGCACCTCAATCCTCCCGAGGGCCTCGTTCCATGCTCTTCTTGCATCCGCCTTCACACTCTCGAAATCCTTCACTTCGGAGAGGTTCCTTGCAGCCTGCTCCTCTGAAATGAACGAAGAGGCGGTACGTATCTGAACTACCTGTCCCTTCTTTGTAGGGAAGCCAAGCAGCATCTGCGCATGGTCACCTTCCTGGGACTCTACGAGGGAGAAAGGAGTGTCGGATTCGACGACGAAGTAGTTGTTGTACTCATCGGTTACCCCGCCATGGTTGTGGTGGCTGACGCCGTATACCCTGCTCCCCTCAATCCTGAGGGTAGAGCCCCCCGGGAAGCCGTCCACCGCAAGATAGCTCATTTCACACTCCGGATAGGTGAAGCGAAGTGCCGCCCCGCGGCTGGTGGGAGTGAGTTCGGCCGTGACGTCATGGTCGGCGAGATAAACGCTGTAGTAGTACGGGGTCGAGGTCTCCGCCTTATGGGAGAACCAGCTTGCCCGCTGATTCTCATCAAGGAGCGGTCCCGTCGTCACTGGCATCAGGGAGAATGCGCCGTAATCATTTATCCACGGGCTAGGCTGATGGGTCTGCTTGAGTCCACGGATATGGGTGGCGTCGTAACGGTATGTCCAGCCGTCCCCGTCCCGTCCTGTCTGGGGAGTCCAGAAGTTCATCCCCCATGGAACGGCAACCGCGGGATAGGTGTTGCCTGTCGAGATCTCGTAAGTGGAAGCCGTACCCACCAGGGGGTTGACATAGTCCACCGGATCGGTCAAGGGTGGGGCAGGACGGCCGCAAGCGGCGGCAAGGAGCACACCGAGAACAAGTACACGGATTTTCATGCTATTTGTCAAGAAGTTTTATAAAGTATCCGCCGACAACGCTTCTTGCGCGGAAGCCCCTGAAATTGGGCTTGTCGGTATACACCCAATCGGACATCGGGATGCGGTCTACCGTCTCGTTCTCGAACCTCCATACGGGTTCGATGAAGGATTCGAAAGTCTCTTTGTCGGAAGCCATGGTGGCTGTCCACATAATCCAGTCCAGTTTGGTGTAGGTCTCGCGGTTGTCAAGAGGAAGACCGTACTCGTTGAACCTAGAAGGATAGTAAGCTATCTCCTTCCGGGCTATGCTTTCCGGGAAGATGTCCAGTCCAAGGAGCTTGTCCCAGACAAGGTTGTACTTCATGCTCCAGGTACCGCTCTTGTCGAATGTAAGACGATAGTGGTCCCCGTCATCAGCCATCTCCTCCCACTGGGAAGCCATCTGGCGGGCGGCGGCAGTGTATTCCTCGGCAATGTCCTTCTTTCCGAGAAGACCTGCCATGTAACCGTAGGAAGCCGCACCCATTATAGCCTTTATCGAGAGGTTGGTGTTATGGGCGAAGTGACCGGCGAAGTCGTCGGTGCAGAGCTGGCTCTCCGGATCCAGGCCGAACTCCCTCAGGTAATTGGCCCAGATGCTGAGGGTCTCCCAATGCTTGGCGGCATAGTCCGCCTTGCCTTCATACTTGCAGACAGCGGCGGTGAGGATAATGATATTGCCCGCTTCCTCCACAGGCATGTCACCTCCATAGGTCTGTCCGTTGGCTATTGGATAGGTACCGACATCGTGTGACGGGAAGGGTTTAGTCCACCGTCCGCTCTCCGAGTAATAGTAGATATGGTTCATCATGTACTCGGCGAAGGCTGGATTGTAACGAAGGAAAAGAGGTGCCGAAGGATAGGTGATGTCCACGGTCCCGATGGATCCGTTGGAGTTGTTCTCCTTGCTGAGCCACAGAAGGTCCCCGCCGGGAGACTGAACCAGCTTGTGTGCATGGATGCTCTGACGGTATGCAAGGGCGCAGAGTTCCGCATACTGGCGTCCGCCTGCTTTTGTGGCCTCCGAGAAGAGTTCCCTGTCGAAGGAAGAGCAGCGTGCCATGATGGAGGAGTATTCCTTCTCGGCTGCGGCGAACTCATCAAAGATGGTCCTGTCACCGTTACGGTTCCAGTAAGGACGGAGGTTCTCCCCGAAATACTGTATCGAGAAGATGTCGTCATACCCGATAAGGACATGGTCCTCTTTACCGGGAGTGAGCTTCTTCACTATCGCCATGCGGCCACAAAGGTCATCCCCTTCCTTTGAAGTGAATTCTTTCCCTTCAAGGAAAGCCTCCCGGAGAGAAAGGCCTGTGCCGATTCCGGCTTTGGCATCAGCGGCGCTCAGATAGAAGTATCCCCAGTCGATGCGGAGGTCATCTCCCTTCTTGGCAAGGATGTTCTGGGACTTGCTGCCGCTCCTTACCCATACACGTCCTTCCTTTTCGAAAGCCTCCGAATGGGAAGCCTGGCCAGCCTGGTCCGTAGCCCAGCGGGGTGAAGCCTCAAGGTAGAGCTCGATATCATGGGACTTCCCGTCCTTGGCCTCGGCCTTGTATGAGATATAATTGACGGGACGGGAAATGAGGTCGAGATTGTCCAGAAGAAGGGGCGCCGTGAATGTGAGCTCAAGAGACACCGGTCCGCAGTTGAAACCGTAATGTGTCTGTGTGGCCTGGACATCCGCATAGAGCTGCTCGGCAGGATTCTCAAGGGCGGTATGAGGCTCATTCTGGAGCATAAGCCCCATGTCGAGGTATGCAAGGCCTCCGGTATCGATGCAGTAAGCTGCCATTAGGTTCTTACCTTCACGGACGACTCCGTCCGGAATGGGAGCGAACGCGTTGGTATGGCACTCATGTCCGGTGTTGAGGACTTCCACTCCGTTTATATAGAAGATGGCGTCATCATCGTTGCTGTAAGCGAGGTACGCTTTCTTCCCTTCCAGGGAGACTTCTACTTCCACTTCCCTACGCACCCAGACCTTCTCGGTCTGCCAGGGGGTAGTGGATGTTAGATACCCTGGTGTTCCGAAGGCTGCTGGACCTTCTTTCCAACCGGCAGTCCTGTAGTTCTCCGCATACCACTCCCCTTTCGGCTCGGTGAAGGTATAGACTCCCTTCCAGGGGTTTTCGGCGGCCACTGGCGCCAGGGCCGAGAGTTCGACTTCCTCTTTTCCGAGGAAGCGGTAGACGGTTCCGTCCACCTTGAGGGCACCTATCAGGGGGAACTCCGCCCCGGTCCAGTGCTTGACCGGGCCGTCATACAGATTGTCGTACATGCTCCATGCGCTCGTATACGGGTCTATGGAGACAAGCGGATAAGCTGGAGCGCGGAGAGAATTACGCTCCGCTGCCGGTTCCTTGCAACCTACCAGCAGTACCGCAAGACCTAAGGAAAGGATAAGTTTCGTTTTCATTATTGCCAATTGATTTCAACTGTTACACCATCGGGAAGATTGTCATGCCTAAGGAAACAGGTCTTCGAGCCTTCGTCCCATCCGAAATCAGCAGTTATGCCGTTTATGAGCACTTTAGAGGGTTTCTTGGGAAGAAGGATGCGGGTTGCATTTACTGTCTCCGACGGACTCTTGCACACATAGGAGAAGCTATGGGAAGTCTTAGTGATGTCGTAGGCCCTGCTTGCTGCAGCAAGAATGCATGGAGCCTTGGGTGCCTTGGAAACATCATAAAGGAAGCGCTGGGTCCCGGGAACCACGCTGATTTCATCGTGGACGCCAAGTTCGGGATCATACAGGTCGACAAACTTTCCACGTACGGTAAAAGGCTTGTCGCTTACACCCTCATCGACGACGGCCACCAACTTGTAGGGTCCACGGTCCAGGGTGAAATGGTTCTTGTATTCGAGGGAGCCGTAAGCAGACTCTACCGAACTCATGAGGATGGAGTCCCCGCCTTCAACCATGACGAAATCCCTCGGGTCGTGGCGAAGGATACGGACGGTGCCTTTTCCGTAACGGTAAGTGCCTTCCACTGCACCTGCTTCGATACCCATCTGGGCGAAGAGATGGTCGGAGGGGCAGCGGAAATCGTTCTCACCCGTATTCCACCATTCCTTCACGCTCTGGAACGGATCCGAATCGCTCGAACAGTAGATGAGCTCTCCTCCACCATTGACCCACTTTGCGAGGAACGTATGGGCGTCGGGAGAGAGTGGTTTCATATTGGAGTAAGTCATAAGGAGGACTTTCACATCCTTCAAGGCCTGTGAATAACCGAGATTCTCGATATGGGTTATTTCGACAGGGATGCCACGCTTTACAAGAGGCATTGCCAAGCCGTAGAAATTCGAGAGCTGGGGATCGTCATAGCCCTCATGGACAGGGAAACGCTGGAACATAAGGGAGTTTCCCATAAGGACGGAGATGCCGTGAGACCCGCTCAGGCGGTTGTCGCTTACCGGCACATCGTGGGCGGCATTGATCATCACCTGCATCATCGTGGAGTAATCCTTCGGGATGAGGGTGCGCTCCTCCGAAGTGGCGCTTGTGCGGTAACGGCCCCGGTATATCCTCTCGGGCCAAGGCATTATCTCATAATCCGCAATCTTGGGATAGAGAAGCTGAGCCGTGAAGGTGGCCTGGTAGTTCCTCTTGTAGTCCGCCCAATCCCTTGCCCAGTCCTCTATCGGATCGGTCAGGAACCAGACCCTGCGGCCTGTGGGAGCCGTCATGGAAGCCATGCAGCCGTACTCAAGATAAGCGGTCTCGAAGACCCTTTCCTTGTACACTCCGTTGAAGTAGTCCGGTTCACGGGAAGTTCCCGTCCATACCTGGGCGATATATCCGTCCACACAGGGTAGTGAAGCAAGGGAGGCTTCAGGGGAGACGATCTGCCACTGGGCATAGTTCAGGAGGGAATGTGTGGGAACATAACACTTCACGTCCCTTCCAAGGGACTTTCCGTACTCTTTGGCATATGAAAAAGCTTCCTCCAGGGCCCTGTAGTAAAGACGGTACTTCAGTTTGGAGGACATATATGTAGCTTCCGGAGACTCGTCCTGGGGACGCCACTCCGTGCCGTAATAATCTTTCCATTCACGCTTGAAAGCGTCACTGTAGCCGCTGCGGGCCCAGAATTCCGGCTCCTCAAGGAAAATCGCATCGACGCCGGCATCGATGACCCTCTTTATATGCTTTTCCTTGAAATAGGAGAGATAATTCTCCGTGGGGACGATATAAGGCACCATCCTTCCATGCCAGATGGTGTCTCCGTTCATCTGCACCTGGCCTTCGTCAAGATGCCATTTCCCGTCCCACTCACCGGTAAAATAGTCCTGGTACTCTCCCCAGGCTATTCCGGTCATGAACTCGGTGACGTATCCCCTCTCTTTCCACGAAGCGAGACGCTCTTCCAGGGAGGTTGAACGTCCTTCACGGTCTGAGGGGTTGCCGCCTACACCGTATACCATAACGGCGTCAGCACGGTTGTCGATGTACTCGTTCCAGGCTCTCGAAGTCTGGAAAGTGGTCTTGTCTTTCGGTGCGGAGACATTCTTGGGGGAACAGGAAGCCAATGTCAAAATGGCTCCTGCAAGCAGTATCACACGTCTCATGGGTGCAAAAATATAAAAGGGAGGACGAAATTAAAACACCTCATCCTCCCTCCACCAACCAAATCAACTAATTGCAAACACTAGGGGATATAAACTTCAATCGGCTCCGAATAGTTCCAGCGGCGGACATTCTCGGTAGCGTAGTTTATGCGGGCTGCCGCCCTCACATACACTTTGCGTCCTGAAGGGATGGCGCCATTGGAGGAAATGGAGACCTCGGTTCCAAGCAGGTCCTCGAATGAAGCCCCGGGGTACTCTATCGAAGAAGACCAGCGGTCATCCCTGGCACGGTATCCTACCGATGAGGAATAGCTCACGAAAAGCTGGATGTCGGTGACATTCACGAAATCGTCGCTATATCCGCCCATGGGCTCAATCTTGGTCTTGAATTCTTCCTTGGAGACATTTCGTGTGACCTTTACCTTGGCGGTTATCTTTCCGCCGGCCGCCTGGGGAATACCCACCAGTTCGACGTTCAGGAAAGGCTGCACAACGAAGTTCACCTCGGTCTCGCCCTTTATGTGCTTATTGACTGACTCATCGGCAAGAAGGGTTCCGTCACCGGTGGCACGCACCAACGGGATGAAGGGACCGTCTATGCGGATGTTGTAATCAGCCTCGAAGAGCTTGGTATTGGTGAACGTACCGTCAGGACGGCAGTAGAAGTCCTGGGGGGTAACGTTTCCCTGCCATGAAGTCTCGGTAAGGCGGATACGGATACCTTCGGATCCCTGGTCCGTGAGGACGGGCCTTCCCGAAGCGTCTGTAACCTTGCCGAAGAGAGTCTCTTCGGGAGCGTTGTAATTGTCAAGTTCAAACAGGGAGCATGAAGCCAAGCTGAAGGCTGCTGCTGCCATAAGTACGATAGTATATATCTTTTTCATACCGAATTATCTGTTAGGCTGCTGGTCGATATACTTGCTCTTTGACACTTCTCCTCCGGGGATGGAGAAGTAGTAGTCCACCGGATGATAGTCATACTGCTTGTTGGCAAGGCACTGGAAGTGCTCGTCAAGGAAGTACTTGCCGGTAGAAGTTGAATAGAATGGATACAGACCGCGGAAACGGAACTGTGTACCGTTTGAGAACAGGGAGGCATCACGACTCTCACCCCAGAAACCGTCGCGGTTGTCCTCGTCGATAACCCTCCAGCGGCGCACGTCCCACTTGGACTTGTGCTCGAAGGCAAGCTCTTTCCTGCGCTCACGGCGCACGATGTTGCGGCTTTCGATGCTGGCGGTAAGGTCGCCTGCAAGGGCGTCAGCACCGGCACGGTCACGGATGTCCTTGATTGCGGCGGTAGCCTGGGCGAGGACATTCTCTCCATCGCAGGTGGTCTCCCCGGCGAGCGAGAGTTCGACACCGGCTTCAGCCACTGCTAGAAGGGCGTCAGCATAACGGTAGAGGATGAAAGGAGTATCGGATTTACCCTCATGGATCTCATCGTCCGGCATGTCGGGGTTGAGCCACTTGCGCAGATGGAATCCGGTGATGGTTGCCTCATTGTCATGGGCGAAAGGACCGCAGCTGCCGCTGAGGGTCATACCGGTCAGCTCGTCAACGGCGTTTTCCGTACGGGAGTTTCCGAGTTCCAGTCCTGCAATGCCGAGAGCGCTGTACTCTTCGGCGGCATGGCCATAGTCATAATGGGCGAAGGGCTTGATGGTGGTCTCCGTTCCCTTGTAGATACCGTGACGGACCTCGATGAGGCGGTTCTTGAAGTAATCATTGGGAAGGATCACGTAAGCGCGAAGACGGGGTTCGGCATTGGCGAAGATGTCATACGGGCTGTCATAGAGGATATAGTTTCCTTCGGAATAGGTCTCGCCATCGGTGACACGAAGCTGACCGTTGGAATAACGGGGAAGACCGTCATAGAGTTCCACAAGGTCGAGCGTAGGGCAGGTTCCGCCAGAAAGGGGGCTATGCCACAGGCAGGGAGAGCTGTAAGCCTCTAGACCGTGGGATACGGAAGGATAGAGATAGTAGCGTACCCAGATGTTCTCGGGAGAGGCATCGTCACGCCACATGTCCACCATATTCTGGTATTTGTCGGAGTTCTTGCGATAAAGAGAGAACTTGCCGCTCTTGACGATAGCCATACCGGCCTTGAAGGCCTCCTCGAAATACTTCTTCGATACTGATGCAGCCTCCGTTGCCTCGAATCCCATCACACGGTTGCCGGACTTCTCACCGATGCCGGTAAGACGGCCCTGGACGGTATCGTTGTACTTGGCTACGGAACCGGCATAGAGCATGGCTTCACCCTTTGCCGCAAGGGCAGCCCACTTGGTGGCATAACCCTGGGCTGAAGGCTCTGAAGGAAGATACTCAATCGCTTTGTCGAAATCAGCCAGTATCTGGTCCCAGGTGTCCTTCTCGGAAGCACGGGGCAGTTCCATCGCACCTTCTTCCTCGGTGTTGTATTCGATGGTCTTTGTCGGAAGCGGAACACCACCGTACCTGCGTGCAAGGGCGTACAGGGTGAATGCCCTGACGAAGTAGCCCTGGCCGATAAGTTCACTGGTCACTGCGGATCCGAGGGAACCTTCGTATGAAGGAGCGGTCTCAATGAGGTGATTGGCATCGTGGATAAGGGTATAGCCCGCTCCCCAATACTGGTTCTCCTCATAGGTGAAAGAACGGGACAGACCTTCACGGCTCACGGCTTCACCGCTG
>CAJOLJ010000066.1 GCA_905235445.1 uncultured Bacteroidales bacterium | reverse complement strand
AACATAACCGGTAAAAGTAATGTGCCTGAAATAAGGTACTATATCAGCAGCCTGACAGACATTGAGTGGATAACTTCCTGTATCAGAGGGCATTGGGGTATTGAGAACCGTGTACATAACGGTCTTGATACCGTATTCGATGAAGATTCCATGAAAGTAGAGGACAGGAATGCAGCCATGAACCGAGACCTTGTGTACAAGGCATGCCTAGCATTGTTGAGGAAGATACAGGACGTAAAAGGAGTCAAGGGCTGGGTCAGCAAGAATACCCTTCGGAAATGTTTAGGATGGGACTTCGAGGGGCAGATGTCTGAAGTCCTCACCCTGCTAGATCCCAAGATACTTAGCAATAGCCTAATCGTGGTGCCAAGGAAACAGGAAGGTGCAAAGAACTAGCACCTCCATGAGTGGATCTTTCGGACAACTTTGAATCCAACTGCCTTTACGGGACCAATATAGAAATCGCTTCAGAGAACTGATGAACAGCACTCGCTTCAAAAAGTACGAAAGCAGAGTGTAGTTCTGCAGAGTGTAGTTCTGTTGTTCCCATAACTTTCCTATGACTTATGATAAGTTAATGAAAAAAATCGGGATTAACAATAGGTAAATCATACGTCTGTCCTAGCAGTGGGGAAAAGAAGTGAGGGGAAGAGAGGCACAATTCTGAAATATTTGTTATTTTTGTCTTTGCGGTCAATAGCACAGAAATAACAATCCACCATCCCGACCCTGTCCCCGTGGGGGAGGACAGCTCAGCGTGACAGCCCCCCTCCGGGAAAGTCAAGTAGGGTGCCTAAACAATCAACAAGGTTCAACTATGGCAAGCAACCCAGACTTTGTAAGTTACATCTCCTCGCAGTGCAGCGGGGCCGGTAAAATATCCTCCCGCAAGATGTTCGGGGACTGGAGCATCTACTGTGACGGGAAACTATTCGGTCTCGTCTGCGATGACACTTTCTATGTCAAGCCCACCGAGGCAGGGCGGGAAGTCCTCAGGACCGAGACCCTGCTAAGTCCCTACGATGGCGCAAAGGAGTGCTTTGTCGTTACGGAAGTGGATGATAAAGACTATCTTACTGAACTTGTAAGAGCAACCTGCAAGGAACTGTCAGCCCCCAGGAAAAAGGCCCCCAAGCTGCTGTCCCTGGGCATGGCTCTGCTTCTTTCCTGCTTGCAGGTCAGCATGTCGGCACAGGTCAGCGCCCCCCCTCCCTGCGGTCCCGTTCCCACCGAAGACCAGATTCGCTGGCAGGAGATGGAGATGTATGCCTTCCTCCACTATTCCCTCAACACCTACACCGACCAGGAATGGGGCTTCGGGAACGAGGACCCCGCCATTTTCAACCCTGCCCACCTTGACTGCCGCCAATGGGCCCGGGTGTGCAAGCGCTCCGGCATGAAGGGGGTGATACTCACGGCCAAGCATCACTGCGGATTCTGCCTGTGGCCTTCCGCATACACCCAGTACTCGGTAAAGAACTCCCCATGGAAAAACGGAGAGGGCGACATAGTCCGTGAGATGGCCGAGGCCTGCCGGGAAGAGGGACTTCGGTTCGCCGTATACCTTTCACCTTGGGACCGCAACCATCCGGGATACGGGACAGGGGAGTACGTGACTTATTTCAGGAACCAGCTGCGTGAACTCCTCACGAACTACGGGGACATCTTCGAAGTGTGGTTCGACGGGGCCAACGGCGGGGACGGATGGTACGGAGGGGCCAATGAGACGAGGAAGATTGACCGCACCACCTACTACCAGTGGCCCGGGACTTACACTATGATACGCTCTCTCCAGCCCCATGCCCTCATCTGGAACGACGGATCCGACAGGGGAGACCTCAGATGGGTGGGGACCGAGGCAGGGGAAGTGGGGGAGACCAACTGGAGTCTCCTGAACCACGATGGGCAGACCGACTACGGCATGCTCCACTACGGCCTCGAGAGCGGGGACAGCTGGGTCCCCGGGGAGACCAACACCAGCATACGTCCGGGATGGTTCTACCACAGGACCGAGGACGAGCATGTGAAGAGCCTCTCGAAGCTGATGGACACCTACTACAAGTCCGTCGGGCGCAATTCCACCCTGCTGCTGAACTTCCCCATCACCCCGGATGGCCGCATCCACCCGACGGACAGCCTCAGGGGAATCGCCTTCGCGAAGATGATAGACGAGGTGTTCAGGACGGACCTGGCCCGGAAGACAAAAGTGGAAGCCTCCTCCACCAGGGGAGGCAGTAAAAACTATGCTGCCGGGAACGTGATAGACAATAGGAAAGACACTTACTGGGCTACTGATGACAATGTGACCGAGGGTTCCCTAACCCTCACTTTCACCCGTCCCACCCAAATCAACCGTTTCCTGGTGGAGGAATACATCCCTCTGGGCCAGAGGGTGAAGAAGTTCTCCCTCGAGGCGATGGTGGGCGGCAAATGGCAGCCCCTGAGGGACGAACTCGTCGGTGAGGGGGACGGCCTTACCACGATAGGGCACCGGAGGATAATATGTTTCCCGACCGTGAGGGCAGAGAAACTTCGTTTCACAGTACTTGAAAGCAAGGCCTGTCCGCTGATTTCCAGGATATCGGTTTTCAATGCCCCGGCACTGACTCCCGACATCCCCGACTCGGGTGAGAAACGTTCCTCGGGTCTTCACATTTTCTTCGCCGACGGGAAGACCATGCTCATGGACTTCGACTCCGACAGGAGAGTGAGGGGATTCCGGTACCTGCCCCCGCAAAACGGTCCCGAAGGCACGGTTACCCACTACAGGATTTCCGTTTCAAAGGATTGGAGCCGCTGGGAGGAAGTAGCGGCAGGTGAGTTCTCGAATGTCGTGAACAACCCCATCTGGCAGACGGTCACCTTCCCGCCGGTGAGCGCCCGGATCATAAAGTTCGAGGCCGAGAGGATAAGCGACGGGGAAAGAATGGGCTACGGGGACATAGAGGTTCTGTCGGTCCCGCCCGAGGAAATCCCCGACTGGGAGAATCCCCAGGTCCTTGGCAGGAACAAGCTTCCCTATCATGCCACCCTCCAGCTTCCCTCCAGGGAGAAGGAGTGCAGCGAGATCCGCTCCCTTGACGGGCAGTGGCGCTTCCGCTGGTCCAAGGACCCGCAGTCCCGTCCCGTCGACTTCTTCAAGGAAGGGTACGACGTAAGCGGATGGGACCCCATAACGGTTCCGGGCAACTGGCAGCTGCAAGGTTTCGGGAAACCCATCTACACCAATATCTCCTTCCCTTTCAGACGAGACCAGCCTTTCGTCACATCCGAACCACCGAAGGACTGGTATGCCTACGGCCATCGCAACCCGGTGGGTTCGTATGTCACGGAGTTCAGCGTATCGGAGGCCGAACTGCACAAGAACGTCATACTTCATTTCGGGGGAGTGCACTCAGCGATGTATGTCTGGGTGAACGGACAGCAGGTGGGCTACAGCCAGAACCCGATGTCCCCAGCGGAGTTCGACATCACTTCATACCTTCACAAGGGAAACAACCGCCTTGCCGTGGAAGTGTACCGCTGGAGTGACGGAAGCTACCTCGAGGACCAGGACATGTGGCGCCTGAGCGGCATCTACCGCCCCGTACAGCTATGGGTGCGCCCGCTGCAACATATTGCAGACTATAAGCTGACCGCAGTGCCCTCCGATGACATGGCCAAGGCTGATGTCAAAGCGAGGGTGCTTCTTTGCAACCAGGCTGACACCGCTGTCGGGGACATGAAAGTCCGAATGAAGTTCGGTCCCCTGTCCCTGGAAGGAAGCGTTGGGCCCATGGGACACAGGGACACCGTGGAGGTGAATCTTTGCGGAGTGCTGGACCATCCAGACCTCTGGTCCGCCGAGAAACCAAACCTCTACGACGTGTCCCTCGACCTGCTGGATGGCGGAGGAAAGGTGGTGGAGCACTTCGACACTCATTTCGGGGTCAAGAAAATAGAGGTGAAGGGCGAACTGCTGACAATAAACGGCCGTGCCGTGAAGCTTCGTGGAGTGAACCGCCATGACCATCATCCGAGGACGGGACGTTACGTCGACCCCGCCACGATGGAGAAGGATGTCCAACTTATGAAACTCGCAAACATAAACATGCTCCGCACTTCCCATTATCCGGATTCCCCGCTCATGTACGAACTGTGTGACCGCTACGGGATCTACGTGATGGACGAGGCCTGCCAGGAGAGCCACGGCTACTGGATCGGAAATAAGGAAATCGGCGACAACCCCCTCTGGGTCAAGGCCCATGTGGACAGGGCGGTATCTTTGGTGCAGCGGGACAGGAACCACCCCAGCATCATATTCTGGTCCCTCGGAAACGAGGGAGGGGCAGGGCAGTGCCTGAAAGCGATGTTCGACACCATCCACTCTCTTGACCCCACGAGACTGGCATACTGTGACTCGGACCGCCGATACTCGGACATCTACGATGACGCATACCTTCCCCCCGCGGACCTTCCCAGGGAAGCCAGGAAAATAAGCGACCGTCCCTTCATGATGAGGGAATACGCCCATGCCATGGGAAACTCCGTAGGAAACCTCCAGGAATACTGGGATGTGATCTATGGGGATTCGTCCATCGCCGGTGCCGCAATCTGGGACTGGGTGGACCAGGGAATCGCAAAGCCCATCGACGGGGGACCGCTGAGGCATTCCGCATCCCTTGCGCTGCACCCCGACGAGTTCTGGGCCTACGGAGGGGACTTCGGGGACAAGCCCAACGACGGGAACTTCTGCCTCAACGGCCTAATCGGTCCCGACAGAGTCCCGCATCCCCACTACTACGAGGTGCAGTACGTCTATCAGCCAATCGATTTCAGCATGGAGTGGGACGGGAGCATAAAACTCACCGACCGTGACTCTTTCACTTCCCTTGACGAGTACGACTACACCTATGAGTGGGTCCTTGACGGAAAGATAGTCTCCCAGGGCAATGCCACACTCTTCGGGCAGTACCTCAAGGTTCCCCCGTACGAGGGGGGCGAAAGCGGTGAACTGTTCCTTGATGTCCATGCAAGGCTGACAAAAAGCACACTTTGGGCCGAGGCGGGATGGAGCATCGCACACCATCAGTTCGCTTTCGGCGAGAGCAGCTACGTCCCGAAGGGATTCGGTGGCGGCAAGACCCCCAAGGTCAAGAAAAGGCCAGACGGCAACATTATTGTCACGGCAGGAAAGAACGCCATCCTCTTTGACGGGGACGGCGCCCTCGCCCAGTATACCGTCAGCGGACAGGACATGCTTCTCTCCCCGCTGGAACCCTATTTCTGGAAACCTGTGAACGACAACCAGGCCGCAAACAATTTCGAGAAAAGACTCGGGCCGTGGAAGGATGCGGCAAGGCTTCGCACGGTCAGGGACATCACCGCGAAAACCCAGGATGGAACGGTAGTCATAAAAGTAAGGATGAGCCTTCCCGTAGGAGCCGACCTCAGTCTCTCATACACGGTATATCCCGACGGGGCGGTGAAAGTGGAACAGGACTACAAGCCAGTATCCGATAGCATTCCCCTCATGCCGAAATTCGGGATGAGACTTCGCCTCAGTGACAACTACGCCAACGTGTCATGGTATGGAAGAGGTCCCGTGGAGAACTATCCTGACCGGAAGATGAGCCAGGACATCGGGCAGTACACACTTCCGCTTCCCGAGTTTATGACAGAGTACCTAAAGCCCCAGGACAACGGCAACAGGTGCGATACCCGGTGGTTCGGCATAGACTCCGACAGCGGCCCCCAACTCAGGATCGAGGGAGTGGAGCCTCTCTGCTTCAGGATCTGGGACTACGGGGAGGAGAACCTGGGAGTAGGCCATGGCTATGAACTCGAGAGAGGGAAGTTCCTGAATGTCAACATAGACAGTGATATCCACGGAGTCGGCGGAATAAACACGTTCGGGGCCAGGACCCTCGACAAATACACCCTGGACGGGAATGTTCCAAGACACCTCGCTTTCATACTGAGGTTTCAGACAGACGGGACGAAGTAGACAACCGCACACGAGCTTCAACAAAAAAGAACCATGAACAATACTGAGCTTATTATCACGGGTGGTTTTCTCGGATCAGGAAAGACCACCCTGCTATGGAAAACTGCACAGCATCTTGCATCAGAAGGCAAATCCGTGGGACTCATAACCAATGACCAGGCACCGGAACTTGTGGACAGCGCCATCCTCTCTCTTTCGGGACTGAGAGTAACCGAAGTTAGCGGCAGCTGTTTCTGCTGCAATTTCGAGGGGTTCACAAAGGCCATTGAAAGGCTCGAAGGAGCCGATGTCATCCTGGCCGAACCTGTGGGAAGCTGTGCGGACCTTTCCGCCACCATCCTTCAGCCACTGAAAAAGTTCCTCGCCGCGAGACTGGACATAGCCCCTTTCACGGTTCTGGCAGACCCGCAGAGGCTTTCATCCATCCTTGAGGGAGGAAACGGCGGACTTCATCCCGATGCTGCGTACATATTCCGTAAACAACTTGAAGAAAGCGACATCATTCTTCTGACGAAGGTTGACCGACTGGATCTCAATGATCGGGAAAGACTTCTTGGAAGACTGGCATCCAAATATCCAGGAACCACGGTACTTCCCGTCAGCGCCCAAAGCGAGGAAGGAATAGGGGAGTGGCTCACTACACTACGCCGCAAAAGGGACTGCGGCATGAGGATACTGCAGATTGACTATGACCGCTATGCCCACGGTGAAGCGGTCCTCGGTTGGCTCAACGCCACAGTGAGAATATCTGACAAGCAGACTGACTGGAAAGACCTTCTTCGGTCCATTGTCCTGGAACTCTCGGAATCTTTCAACAAAGAAAATCTACCCGTAGGACACCTCAAGGCCATAATCGAGAACGGCACACTTTTCTCGGTCGCCAACTTGACGGGCACCCCCACAGGTGCAGGCCCCACAGATAAAGGTAAGAGCATTTCGCTAAGGGGTGAGGCGGGAATTTCGGAGGAGGCAGTGCTCATACTCAACGCCCGTGTCGAGACGACTCCCCGGCATCTGGAAGAGCTTGCAGAAAGTGCCCTTGCAAAGGTGCTGGGGGACACTTACAGGCAAGAAGTGCTTGCCTGGAAATCCCTTCAGCCAGGCCGTCCCAATCCCACGTACCGTTTCCCGGAAATCTTCCGGCCTTGCTGACACGATAAAGTAGCATTCACCTGATTGGTTCAACCGGTTCATTCTCCCCTGTCCGCTGGCAGGGGAGAAGTCTACCATGTTCTGCAAGAATTGCAGAGATTTGACAGGACGGGAACCTTCCCTTACCTTTGCCCTCGCCCGGATGGTGAAGTGGTAACATAAGAGTCCGCAAAACTCTCATGCGGGAGTTCGAATCTCCCTCCGGGCTCTCTTCCTGCCCCCTTAGCTCAGTCGGATAGAGCAGCGGATTTCTAATCCGGAGGTCAAAGGTTCGATTCCTTTAGGAGGCACCATTCAAATCGCCTCCATAGCTCAACTGGCAGAGCATCTGTCTTGTAAACAGACGGTTGCAGGTTCGATTCCTGCTGAAGGCTCCACTGCTTCTTTGTTGTTTCCGCTGAATCCGTCGTCAAGGGACTGGATGAAATGTGGCAGAACAACATCCTAAGTCAACCGAATATCTGCCGCCACTTTCAAAGAGGGCAATTGAAATTCAGTCATGCCGAAAGAGTCTCCCGGCATGCATGGCCAAATGATTCATGGCTCAATCTTTGCTGCGAACTTGATAATACGGAATGGTGTATTATCATTTGAAAGCTCTGTCCTCACCGATACTGTCAACAAGGTCATAATCAATCATCTTCCCAAACATGGTCCTCTGGAATCTCATACACGGTTGCCATCGCAAAAGCGAGGGATGCCTGCACTGTTATGTGTTTTCCAGGGACGGGGAGAACGGGATTGACAGTGACATTGTCCGAAGGACCCTCTCTTTCGACCTTCCCCTGAAACGTGACCGCCGGGGGGAGTGGAAAATTCCTTCCGGCAGCACAGTCATGACCTGTTTCTCATCGGATTTCTTCATTGAGGAAATGGACGCTTGGCGTCCCGAGGCATGGGACATGATGAAAAGAAGGGAGGACCTGTCGTTCCACATGATAACCAAAAGACCGGAGCGGATAGAAAAGTCCCTTCCACCGTACTGGGACGATATCAGGGAACGCATATGCATCTGTGCGACGATGGAGAACCAAAGGAGAACCGACGAGAGGCTTCCCATCCTTCAGAGTCTCCCGCTTTCACATAGGGAGATAATTGCTGAGCCACTGCTTGAGAGGATCGATTACAGGGGAGATCTGTCAGGCATAGACAAAATCACTGTCGGGGGAGAGTCGGGCCTTCAGGCCAGGCCCTGCCAGTATGACTGGGTCCTGGATATCCGCCGCCAATGCGCCGAGGCCGGGATCGGATTCCATTTCATGCAGACGGGAGCGAACTTCATAAAGGACGGCAGACGCTACCGGATTAACCACCGTGTCCAGATGGCCCAGGCGGCAAAGGCCGGCATCGACCTTCCCTAACCCTGACCCCGCAAATTGCCGTCCCCCATTTTAGCAACATCATCACCCACATGAGAAAGCCACACACAACAATAATGCTTGTCGGAGAGTCCGGATTCCTCGGGAGGCATCTATGCAAATCCCTTCGCAACAAAGGATTCGAGGTAAGGGCCTTCAACCACGGGGCCCTTGAAATCACGGACGGGGGAGCCGTGATGTCAGCGGTTGGCGCTACACGCCCCGATGCCGTAATAAACTGTGCCGCCATATCCTCCACTGCCTATGCGAATTCCCACCCGGAGGAGTCGATGCTCTGCAATGTCACCGGGCCCAAGAACCTGGCCCTCGCCTGCAAGGAAAACGGAGCCGCATTTTTCATGATGAGCAGCGACCAGGTATACGGCGGCTGCACCCTTCCAGGTCCACTGACAGAGAATCTCCCTCTCTGCCCGAACAACATCTACGGTGAGCATAAGCTCCTGATGGAAAGTGAGGTCCTGGACATTCTTCCCTCGGCGGTCCTTCTTCGCCTAAGCTGGATGTACGAGTACTATAATCCCGGAAATCCCCATACGGATATTCTCTCCCGACTGGTGGATGCAATACGGCGGGAAGGGACCCTGAAGTCTTCCACGAGGGAACTTAGGGGGATAAGTGCGGTGGATGATGTCTGCGGGAATATCGCCAGGAGCCTGGGAGTGCTTCCCGGAGGGGTGTACAACTTCGGGTCTGGCAACCTGCTCGATTCCTATTCTACGATGCAAAGGGTCCTGTGCGGCGTAGGCCTGCCCCCGGGGATGATCCTCCCGGACGACTCCTGGGGCCGCAACCTCAGCATGGACTGTTCCAAGGTCGGGGCCTACGGGATTTCTTTCCCGAGTACCGAAGAGGCCCTCGTCAAGTATCTCAAGGCTTTCCTCCGAGAGTGCCCGGAACCCTCTTCAATGAGGGTACAGTAAGTCAGGACATCCAGGGGCAATGCCGCTGGGGCCCCTGCCCACGCCAAAACGAATCAAGAGTTTAAGCATCACTCCACACTTACAATCAACCTCTTGTAAGACACCAGGTTGAACGGGCCGCTGTCATGCACTTCGCAGATTATGTGCAGGGTCTTTCCCTTGTCATCCTCGGGAATCCTTACCCGGGCCTTGGGAGAAGTGGAACTTGTTATTTCCACAGCCGGGCCGTAACTTCCCGCCTCCCTCTGGACCCACCACCTGAAAGAGAGTCCGTCGCCACCGGGGCCGAAGGAACGGGAGGCATCGAGTGTGAGGGTCTTGCCCGCTTTCGCCGAGACCTTGACGGGGGAGTATCCACCCTTTCCATTGACTATGACAACGGGATTTGTGTTGCCTTCCCCTTTTTCCGCCCACTCCATCCTGGCGGCAAAATCGTTGAACACATCGGGATAGAAACCCTTCCCGTAAGAGTCTGAGAGGTCCTTTGCCGGCTTCTCCCAGTTGGTCCATGCGGATGTCTCCCCATCGGGTGAGAGGCCGAACACGTGGTATCCTCCCCATCCAACCTGGAGCGGGTCCTCGGGGTCATTGAGGCCGTTTGGCATAATATGCAGGAAGCTTGGCGTATCTCCCTCAACTCCCCACTTGTAGGTGGGATAGACCTTGCCCATCTCACCTTTGCCCTGGATGAGGGAAGCGTACTTGTCCCAGCTGCGGACACCGAGGGCGTTCTGGTTCAGCCCTAAATTCGGGTCTGCTTTGGGAATACAAATTTTTGGTCTCGGTGCTGTCCGACGGGGAGGACCTCTTCTCCTCCTCTTTCTCCTCCTTCTCCTGGATCCTCTCCCGGTAGCCACGTGCCTCCTCCTCCCTCATGTTCGTGTCCAGGAAGAGGTCCAGGTAGTGCTCCGCGTCCAATTCACGCCGATATCCGAAGATTGTCCTCCCGCTGTAAGTGAACGCTACGCCACCCTCGCCCAGAGAGCTGTCCCTGGTCAGGCTGTAGTCTATCTTGGAGCTGTTCCGCCCCAGGGGAAGTATGTAGCACATCTCAAGGTCGTCCAGCTCCTTGAGGTTGTCCTCGCTGAGGAACCCCTTGTCTGCTATTATTATCACGTTGGTGTATCCGGCTTCGCGGACGGTCATGAGAAAAGACTTGACATCCTTTATGCTGCCCCTGAAGACCTTGTAGAAGCTGGGCATGTTGTCCCCCACCGAGAATACCATCATGATGTTGTACACCATGCCCCAACCGCCGGACTTCATCTTCCGGAATTTGGTGTATGTCATCTTCTTTGACTGCGACTCCGATTTGTGGGAACTGTAGGAGCGGTCCATCCTCATGGAGTACTGCATGTCCTGGTCCGTGATGGTGTAGATCCTGAACTTTCGGACAAAAGCCCTGAGTTCCTCGGGGGTGGCAGTCTGACTGACCCTCCAGATTGCCTGGGCGAGAGTGTTGGACCCACCCCAGGAGGTGACCCAGATGGGACGGGGGTCATCTTCAGCAGCAAGTTCAATAAGAAGTTCACTCCCTTCGGAATCATTCCCCTCACCGATGACACCTATTCCCGCTCTGCGGCTACCCATGACAGCACGTGAGCGGAGGTACCCCGCTCATGAGGTTCGCCACATCGGTCTCATAGGCGTCAATCACCCTTTCCAGATACTCCGCCCACTCCGTTGGATAGGGATCGAAGTTCCAGCCGATTGTGGTGCAGATTGCCTCTATCTCGAAGCGGTCGGCGTATGAGAGCAGCCTCACTGCGGACTCGTTGTCATCCGGCTCGACATCGGCAGGTCCGATATCCGTCATGACGACAAGGCGGGGCTTGGGCTGAGGGGTAGGCTGGAGGGTGCCCTGGGCGGAACAACCGCCAAGGCCAAGAAGCCCGATAAGGCAGAGGGGCAAAGTCTTTTTCATATCGTATTGTCTTCCTTTACCGGTGCCATCGGTGCGGAGCAGCGTGTCATTTCCCGGGACTTACCAGACGGACCTCGTAGATTTCTCCGACCTGGCGGCCTCGCTTGGCCACGAACTTCACCCTCACCTGATCCTTTCCTTCCAGAACGGAGACGGGCAGGTCGTAGGTCTCGAATTTGAACTGGGAGGTGCGGTACTTGCCGGTGTTGTTCACCGAACGGACCAGGACATCATCGACGAAGATATCGAACTCGTGCGTCTTCCATTCCCCGACGCCCCAGTACTTGAGACGGAGGCTCAGGTCGGTACGTCCCCCGGTCTGCATGAGGTAACTGAAGAAATGACCGTCACGGGCATCCCTGAAGAATACGTCGTCGGTGTTTCCAGTGAAACTGCGGTCGGTTTCCATCTTATGGTCGGTTTCCGGCTGCTGCTCCCCTGGCTGGACCTTGTCAAGGGTCCTGGCCTCAAGGGCCTGGCGCTCACTTTCCTCGCGCTCAAGGCGGTCCAGGTACTCCTTGTAGCTTCCCTCAGTGAGGGCCAGCCAGTACATCATGTAGCGGCTGTCATGGATCTCGAAGAAAGGCTGAAGTTCACCTTCGATGCCGCCTACCATCTTGGTAGTAAGTGTGAAATGCAAAGGTTTTCCTGCGACTGGCAGCAACTGGGCGGGTATGTCCTCAATTCTTTCGCTGATGAGGATGGGAGCCTTGTCAATTGGAAGCTTGGCACCGCTGGCATACTGCCCGAAGCGGCTGTCATCGGCGATCAGGTGTGCAAGATCCTCGGTTCCGGTCTTGGTGCCAAGAAGGATCGGGCCGTGCATAAGTGCCACGTACTGAGGCACATTGGGAAGATAGCTGAGAGAGTTGTGCATCGGGAACTTGACTGTTACGACATCACCTTTCTTCCATTTGCGCTCAATGCTGACGTAACTTGAGGGACCCGTTACGATTCTGACGGGTTTGCCATTGACTTCGACCTTGAACTCACCCGGTGCGACCCAGCCGGGATAGCGGATCATGAGGGCGAACTGTCCCTTGCCCTCGGTGATCGTTATCTTGCTATCCTCTGCGTAGGGGAAAGAGGTCTCCTGCCTCAGTACAATGCCCAGGTCCTTCCATCTGAGTTCCGACGGCACGAAAAGGTTGACATACAGGGCATCGTTCCCGCGGTGGGTATAGATGAACTGGCCGTACTTGCCGTGATTCTCCATCCCCGTTCCCACGCAGCACCACATGGCCTCGTTCGGGGCGGAGTAGTTGCGGTAGTGACGGGGACGTGCGGAGGTGAAATACACATAGCCCCCATGCACGGGATGCTGGGAAGAGAGGATATGGTTGAAGGTCGCCCTCTCGTAGAAGTCAGCGAAGCGGGCCTCCGGGTTACGGCGATGAAGGTCCTCGGTGAGCTTGAGCATATTGTTGGTGTTGCAGGTCTCGGGACCGTCGATGTCGTTTATGAAGTCGATGCATGCCTCCTTGGAGGGGAAGTGCTCACGGCGGCTGTTGCCTCCGAAGGCGAGGGAACGCTCCTCTGTCACGATTTCCCAGAAATTCTGCGCAGCCCTGTGGAAAGTCTCATCCCCGCTCAGCTCCGCTATCCTCTCAAACCCCACGACCTTGGGGACCTGGGTATTGGCGTGCAGGTTGTCGAGGTTGTCAAGACGCTGTGACATGGGGGAGAGTATCATCCTGTGGGAGAAGCGCTTTGCGCAGTCGAGGTACTTTTTGTCACCGGATATTGCATAGGCATCAGCCAGCACCTCGTTCATCCCTCCGTGCTCGTTTCCCATCATCCTTTCCATCTGCTCGTCAGTGAGGTTGGAGGTGAGATTCACCGCCCAGTCACAGAAACCAAGGAACAGTACCCTGGCCTTCTCGTTTCCGCAGTACACCCAGGCATCCCTGAGGCCTGCGTACATCTTGTGCAGGTTGTAGAAGGGGGCCCAGGAGCCGAAGTACACCCCGAAGTCTCCCTCCTTGAAAGCGGTCCAGATCTTCTCGCTGCCAGGCATGCCACCTACGTAGCCGATGCCCCAGTCGGGATGGTTCTTCCTGTTTGCCTCGGCGCAGAGTTCCAGTTCACTTATCATGTACTCCATCCTCCCTCGGCACTCCTCGCTTCCCGTGGCGGCATTCATTGCCATGGCAGAAAGGTAATGCCCGCCCACGTGACCGTCGAGACCGTCCCAGTTGGGATAGGCCTTCTTCCTGGGTTCAAGCCCTGCCTCCTTGCGGTAAGGGGCCAGGAGACGGTCGCAGTCATACTGGAGGAGGGTCCGGATGTTGAGGTCCCTGGCCCTGGAAAGGGGACCGTCAAGAAGGGCTACGTCCCCGAGGGGGAACTCGTCAGTGTAGAGCCTGGGCTGGGCAAGGGCCGCTGCCGAAAGAAACAGGCAAAGAACGGAGATGATTCTTCTATTCATGGTGGAGGCTTTTATTTCCGGAAAAGACATTTACATGAAGGGGGAGTCCCTGCCGAAGCATGGCAAAGGGACACTCTGCACAAAGATACATTTTCCCTGTCATACAGAAAAGGGCATCCCCGATTAATAGGGGGCTTTGACGAAGTGCCATCCCGCCATGGGCAGAAGGCCGGAATGGAAAATGAAATCCTCGAAGGCTCAGATATTTCCGAGATAGACAGTCTTTATTCCCGAAGCAAGTGCAATCTGCTTTGCCCTTATGAGGGTTGCTTTCGGAGTCGCAGGGGCATCTTCATACTTGTATCTGGGAAAGAACCTGCTGAAGTGCAGGGGCACATCCTGAAGACCATGCCCAGCCATCCACTTGCACAGGCCCTCCACCTGCTGCCCGGAGTCAGTGAGGTCCGTGACCAGGAGGTTCGTTATCTCCACATGGACCCCGGCTTCCTTCATGAGAAGGATATTCTCAAGGACGGGGGAGAGGGTGCCACCGCAGTACTCCCTGTATATGGAATCGTCCATGGCCTTTATGTCTATGTTGGCGGCGTCAATGTACGGGAGGATCTCCTGGAGGGGTTCCTTTTCGACGTATCCCGCCGAGACAAGGATGTTCCTGAGTCCCACCCTCCTGGAGAGTACGGCAATCTCATACATGTACTCCCACCACGTGAAAGGTTCGGTATAGGTGAACGCTATGGAAGGGTAGTGACGCCTAAGGGCAATTGCCACGATCTGGGAGGGAGTCAGGATCTCGCTGTCCACATCCTCCGTGGCGACCTGGGAAATTGAGCTGTTCTGGCACCAGCGGCACCTGAGGTTGCACCCGGTGCAACTCAGGGACAGGCACCATGTCCCGGGCAGGAAGTCATTGAGAGGCTTCTTTTCCACCGGGTCCACGGCAAGCGAGCAGGCCCTCCCGTAAGAGAGGGCGTAAAGCTTTCCGCCTCGACATTCCCGGCTTCGGCATATGCCCCTCGAACCATCCTTTATCCTGCAATGATGGGGGCAGAGATTGCACTGGACCATCCCGTCGGGCAGGGTGGCATAGAACCTGGCTTCCTTCAGCAGTTCAGGGCTCTCCATCTTGCTATTTCACTAATTAAGGTCAGACTCTTTAACCACCTCAGTCTGATATGTATACAACTGAGCATCCTTCCAGCCCCAATAACCTATCCCCGCCTTGTCCCGGGCACAGTGCCCAAGGAACTCTTCCGTGTTCCAACCAGTCTCCTGCGCCACCTGCGGAAGGAAAGTCCCGTGATGATAGCCCTTCATCATGTATATTCCGTCACGTCCGAGCTTGAACTCCTCGATGGATTCTATCTTCTTCAGAGGGGACAGGACAGATACCTCGATTTCCACCCTGCGGGCCTCTCCCGCAGTGAGGGAGGGGAAGCGGGGATCGGAGAAGGCTGCGCTCCGTGCCATTTGCCTGATTGTGTCATGCAGTGTGGTGGAGGAAGTGAAACAGCCGATGCAGCCACGAAGCCTCCCCCCGAGGGTGAGGGTCACGAACACCCCGTAACCGCTCTCCTTCAGAACGCCGACGGGGGAGTAGTCCACATCGTACCGAAGTCCGAGCGAGGAGTAGATTGAAGACCTCGCCGTAGAGATCATGGCTCTCTTTTCATCATCGGAAAATGAGAAAAGACGGTCCGATGCACTGTCCTCCGGTTCGTCTTCCGCTCCCTTGTCCAGGCGGGTAATCACGAAGGAGTTGTAGCCCACCACCCGAAATTTGTCCCCGTAGGAGGAGTCCCCTGAATTCCGGTACATTACATGCTCGCATGTGAAGGTGTCCCTTCCCTGTCCGTCCATCATGGCGAGAAGCACCTCTATGGCGCAGGCCCCGCATGCGGCGGTGTCCTGCCCGCTGTAGTCCATTTTCCTTATCCGGGCCAGAGCCTTGAGGAACTCATCCACTCCACCCGTTGAAATTGTCTCGGCAAGATACAGGTCCGAAGACTTCGCATCCTCGTAGGAAGGATAGTGGGAGAAGTCGGAACTTATGACAAAGAGATTCTCCCTTGTGAAATAGGGCCCCAGCGCATCCGCTATTTTGTAAAGCACGGCGAGGCGTTCCGTTCCGATTATTATGGGAACGATGGGAGGAACCTCATCCAGAGCCATCTGAAGCAGAGGCAACTGGACTTCCAGGCAATGCTCCCCCTCATGGGCATCGGCTCTCGATGTGAATGTGGGAGCTCCCCTCTCGAGAAGTTCCCGGCCAGACATCTATGGGCACCTTTCCCATGGGAGTCTGTGCGAAGGAGAAAAGAGTGTCAACGCTGGCACCGGGAAAGCCTACCCTGTGGCTTGGACCCAGGAGGAAGATTCTTTTGTATGAATGCCCCTTGGGAATGCGGGAGAAGGCTGATGCGGCGACCTCTCCGCTGAAGACGTATCCCGCATGGGGGACTATGAGGGCCTGGGGCACCGGCCCGCAGGCCGAGGAATCGGACTGGTTGAACCAACCCTTTGACATAGAAAGGATTTCCTTGGAGGTGGAAGGATAGAAGGAACCTGCGACGGAGGGTTTTCTGACTTTGGGGGTTTCTGGGAACCTGGACATGGCAGTGGTGGTTTGGGGGTATTGGTTGCCGGAGTGCGCTATGCCCACCCCCTCGCAAAGCGAAGGGAGGGAGAGGGCGAAAATGCCCATTGCTGTTGCAATTCCTGTAAAGCAGTGACGGAGCATCCTATGTGGCAATTAACTTTTGTCAAATATAGCGATTTGACCAGGATTTATCTACTTTTGCGGATGAGTCCCGCCGGAAGAATTCCTCCGAAACGGGCCACTAATCATCATTCCACATGAAACAATTCGTTCTACTTAATGTTTTCGATTCCAGGAGGCATGAGCGCAGAAGATACCTTCCCCACGATTCCTGGATGGAAAAACTGATTTTCTACAAGGGGAAAGACAACACCGTGGAGTTCTTCTTCCAGGGTGGATACGATATGGGCTACTCCCATTCAGGAGGCGGAAGCTGCACGGAGACTCTTCCGGGAGAGTGGTTCTCCAAGGACTGGGGGTATTTTGTGGACTGTTTCATGGCAAAGTATCCCGAAGAACACTACGGCATTGGCAGGGAGGAGCTCCTTGGCAACTCCTCCATCCGTGAATTCATGGGATTCGAGTAAAGCGATGCTGTGTGCAATCGGTACACAGACAAAAGCAAGCTATACAAACAAAAACCACTGCCGAACAGACTTTCCACCCCCCGACAATAGTTAGGATATCACAACCCCAACAAAGCTCAATCGACCATGAACATCATGAAGGACCTACTGAAAAACAAGTATTTGCTGTCCCTTGGCCTCCTGGCGCTCCTTTCCCTTCCATGCCTTGGCGGCAATGCGAAATATTCCGTCACAGGCAGCGGCGCTCCCAAGGACGGGGCGAAAGTATACCTGGTGGACCGCACCAGCAGGGCAGCCATAGACAGTACCACGGTATCCGGCGGGAACTTCTCGATGAAAGGGAAGGCTCCGAAGGATGCATTTCTCTCAGTTGTTGTCGAGGGGACCGGGAGAGGGTTCCCCTTCTTCTGTGACGGGAAGGGCGTGACAGTGAACGTAAAGGATGGTTCCCTCAGCGGATCGAAGCTCAATACGAAGCTTTCGGAGTGCCTCAGGACAAACGATGAGGCCTATGCCCAGTACCAGGGCTTCATAAGGGCCTTCGAGTCCCTGCCTGAGGAGCAGCAAGCTCTCAGGGCCAAGGATTTCGAGGAACAGTACCGCAAGGAAATCAAGACTTACGCCGACATCGTCCAGATAATGATCCTGGAGAACAAGGACAACCTCATCCCGCTTGCTTTCATCGAGTACTATCCTTCCCTCTTATCTGCCGCAAACAACTGGGACAAGGCGAAAGGCCTGAGGAAGATGGACGAACTTCTTTCTTCCAACCCCGATCTGGCTTCTCACCCATACGTGATTGACTTCAAGCGCAGGATGGCCCAGGACGATGCCCAGAGGGCCCTCCAGGCAAAGCGGAGCACCTCCTTCATCGGACAGAAGTTCCGTGAACTGGAGGAGGCTGACGTGAATGGTGCCATGCACAAACTGAGCGAGTACGCAGGCAGGGGCAAATGGGTGCTCGTGGATTTCTGGGCATCGTGGTGCGGCCCCTGCAAGGCCGAGATGCCAAATGTCACGGCTGCCTACAAGAAATACCATTCCAAGGGCTTCGAGATTGTGGGAGTGTCCTTCGACCGGGACAAGGACCGCTGGGTCAAGGCCATAAAGGACTGGGACATGCCCTGGATCCACCTTTCCGACCTCAAGTACTGGAACAACGCCGCCCGGGAAGTGTACGGCGTGGACGCCATTCCCGACAATATCCTGATTGACCCCGAAGGGAACATCGTGGCAAGGGGGCTACGTGGCCAGGACCTGGAAAAGAGGCTCGCCCAGATCTACAAGTAGGTCAACTATCCGTAAATTTGAAACCTAATACAGAACAGTCATGAACGACCTCATCAAAGATATCACTCCCAGTGAACTGCAGCAGATAAGCACCCGCATCACCGAC
>CAJOLJ010000065.1 GCA_905235445.1 uncultured Bacteroidales bacterium | reverse complement strand
AATCCCACCCTGCTGGATTCATACCTGGGGGCGGAGAAGTACGGCCTGCTTGGACTCAGTCCCCTCAAGAAGGACTACACCGCCCCTTCCCCCGCCGAGAGGCAGAAGTACATCACCCGCTACAAGAGCAACCTCTACGCCTGGACAAAGCCCCATCTTGACGACCTCGTGAAGAGCAGCTTCGACAACCTCGCGCGCCAAAGCCTCCAGTCGGCCAACAAGGTGAAGGATGAACTGAACAGGAAAATCACTTTCACCGTGAACGGACCATTCATGGAGAGTGTACTTGCAGCAAAGCACTCCGAGTTCAAGGTGACCCTCTCCCTTGCCGCCAAGGGGGAAGCGGTCTGGGAGTTCGAGATGAGGCCCAAGGACAAGTGCGCATATTTCGAATGCACCAAGTGCTCGTTCCTGGAAATGGGAAGCCCCAGGTACATCCAGCTTCGCCGTAACGGCGAGGTCGAAAAGTCCATCCAGATCTCCCTTTCATCCGACAGGATCACAGCCCAGTTCGAGAATAACGACGGCGCAGCGAAGCGCACCTTCCAGAAGAACTGGGAGGGCATAACCATCAAGATCCAGGACGGGAAGATATCCATAAACGGAGGCACTCCGATACCATTCTTCTACGATGACGTGACGGGCGTGCTTACCCTGACGGACGGAAGCGGAACCCTCCGGGTCGAGAATCCCTTGAATGCCGGCGGAACGCTGTACGTCGTAAGGGGAGGTACCGTGAACGAATATCACATACCCTCGGACGATCCCTTCGCAGTCAATGCCACAGGGACCGCAAAGGTCACTGTAGGCGGGAAGAGAAACAACTGATCCTCTCCTGCCGCAAACCCATCCTCTCTCCCATGAGGATGCACTCTCACTCCAGGGGTGCATCCTTTGTTTTCTCTTCATTCACAGATGGAGGGGCCACCCCTGGCGTTCCCTGGCAGAGTCCAGGCGGGCACATACATGCAAGTGATGGGACCCCTGTCAAACAGGAGCCCCATCATATGATAGAGTATTCTCGGCTAAGGAGGGCGGAGGAGGAGGCGCTAGCTTTGGGTCCCCTCCACTTTCTTTTGGGCTTCTTCCTCTTCAAGCTTGGTGTAGGCGACTTTACCCACCAGGGTGGTCGGCAGGGAATCCCTCACGACTATCTCATAGGGGAGGGCATACTTGGCTATGTGTGCCCTGCAGTGGTCCATTATGCTCTCTCGCACCTCAGGCGTATCCTCATAACCTTTCGTCAGCACCACGAAAGCCTTGACCCTCTGCATCTTCAGGGGGTCGGCGACCCCGATGACACAGCTTCTCTGGACTGCGGGATGGCCTTCAAGGATGTTCTCCACCTGGGAAGGATAGACATTGTAGCCGCTTGTGATTATCATCCTCTTTATCCTCTGACGGAAGAAGATGAACCCTTCCTCGTCCATAAAGCCAAGGTCCCCGGTATGAAGCCAGGTGTGACCGTCAGGATGGACCCTGAGAGTCTGGGCATTCTCCTGCTCATGGTTTATGTATCCTATCATCATGGAAGGACCGGTAAGGCAGATTTCACCTTCCTCCCCATAAGGGACCTCCTCGCATGTACCCGGAGTGCAGATCTTGAAATAAGTATCCGGATAGGGTATGCCGATGCTCCCTTCCTTCTCCTTGTCGTAAGGGGTGAGGCAGCAGGCGGTGACGCACTCGGTGGTGCCGTAGCCCTCACGGATGCGGACAGAGGCGTTATGCTCGGAGAGGAACTTGTCGAACTTCTTCTTTAGCTCGATTGTGAGCGAATCCCCGCCCGAGAACACACCCCTCAGGCATGAAAGGTCGACCCCGTCCAGATAGTCGGTCCTCGTTATGGCCTCGTAGAGGGTAGGTACCCCCGCGATGAAACTGGGACGATGCTTCTTGATGAGAGCGGAGTAACTCTTCACATTGAAGCGGGGAACCAGGATGGACGTTCCCCCGCACACCATCATCGTATGGATGCACACCCCGAGCCCGAAACCATGGAAGATGGGCATTGCGGCAAGCATCTTGGCTCGACGGACCCTCTCGTGGGCCATTGCCTCGGTCTGGCGGGCCAGGGCATTGAAATTCAGGTCCGAGAGCATGATTCCCTTGGTGGTGCCGGTAGTTCCGCCGGAGAAGAGGACGACCGCCTCCTTGAGGGGATCCTTGTCATAGTCCACCTTTGCGGTGCTGTTCCTGCCGAGGGCGAGGAGGTCTTTCCACAGAAGGGTGTCATCGCCTTTGCGTACTTTGGGGAACTTCCTTTCGGTGAGGAGTTTCTGGCCGAGGTTAAGCGGGAAGGAAAGCTCGTCGGAGACCCTGGCTATGATGAGTTTCCGGATGGGATGCTGACGCCTCACTTCCAGGAACTTGCCGTAGAACTGGTCAAGGGTTATGGCTACGTCGCACTGGGCCTCATTAATGTAAAATACTAGCTCCCCCACTGCGGAGAGCGGATGCACCATAGCCGAGACAGCCCCTATCTTGCTGAGGCCGTACATGCAGTAGATTGCCTGCGGGACATTGGGCATGCAGACAAGGACCCTGTTACCGGGCCTCACGCCCAGTTCGTAAAACCCCTTTGCGGCGATATCCGCCATCTCAATGAGCTTTGAGAAGGAGATGGAGCGTCCCATGAACTCAAGGGCGGGGAATGTGGGGTCGTTTTCGGCTGTCTCCTTTACCGTCCAGTAAAGGGACTTTTCTGAATAGTCAAGATGGGCAGGTACGCCGCTATAGCTGGAAAGCCAAGGTGTAGCGACGTTTTCTAGATTGAATTTCATGAAATATGATAGTGTGTGTGTTGATTTCTTGCAAGGGACCCGCTAATCCAGTTCCACCGGGGTCCTGGGGTCAAGGTCGAGCAGGTCGGGATTCTCGAAGATCTTCCTCATAATCTTCAGGCTCTTCGAGAAATAGTACCCGTCCGCGATCCTCTCGTCAATGGTAAGGCCGAGCTTGACGGAGTTGTGCATCTCGTAGGAGCCATCGGGATTGTAGTAGGGACGAAGCTTCTTCTCGCTTATCACCGCGAAAAAGGATACCGTACCCCAGTCGAAGAGGTGATGGTAGTCAGCATCCATCTTGATGGAACCCAGGTTGGAGATGTACAGGCTGGAATAAGTGGGGTCGTCCTTGGCGAGACTCTCGGGATAGAGGCCGTGGTACTCAAGTTTCTTAAGGGTCCAGGCCAGGAGCTTGAAGAAAGGACGGGGCAGGTGCTGGAAGAAATCCATGGCACCGGTGATTCCCACCTTCTTGTCCTCCTTCCTGACCTTGTGGACAAAATCCTGGACATAGGAGTGGACCTGCTCGAGGGGGGATACCCCATCGGGGTCGAGCACGAACTTGGCCATGGCCTCCTCGGCATCATCCTCGAACTTGCGTTTCACGTTGAAGGCAACCTGGACCTGCTTGCGCTCATAGTAGCGGTGCCCTGCGATGAAATAGTTCATCTTGGGACGAAGCAGGATGGTCTTTGCGAAGACTGCCGCGATGACATGGAACCAGGTGTACTTGAATTCAGGGGAAGAGGCATTCTTCCTGGCTAGATACTTGTCAACCTCGGTGAGGTCGATGATTTCGGTTGTGACTGCCTCGTTGGCCGTTCTGGGGCCGAACATGAAAGGCATCATCACGTGCATAGAGTCAAGTCCGGATAGGTAGTAACCGTCCCTGCGGTCACGTCTGTTTTTTGTGTGCTCCATATGTACTAGAAAAATTCCGCCAAAGATACTAAAAAATATCCCTTTTGTATATATGCGTTTTTGGGGAAAAGTTAAAAAATACCACAACACCGATATCGCCAGGAATTGAACGGCATAATCCCGCTCACCGGAACGTGAGGGACTGTCATTTAGAAACATCCCGCCACGGACCCTGTAGGTGTGGCGGGATGGAAGGGGGTAGTAGTATGCCTCGGGCAAGGTTACTTGGCGTAGAGGGGACGGACTTAGGGGCAGTCTTAACTGCTGAGGTCGCCCATGCCGAAGGAACCGCCCGGAGAAATTATTTCTCCACGGTGAACTTGAAGATGCAGTGATGTGTGTAGGTCTCCCCGGGTTTCAGGACCGGGGACGGGAACTCGGGATGATTGGGTGCGTCCGGGTAGTTCTGGGTCTCAAGGCAGATCCCGGAGCGACGGGGATACTTGATCCCGCCCTTTCCGGGAGCTGTCCCGTCCAGGAAGTTGCCGGCGTAGAACTGCACACCTGGCTGGTCGGTATACACCTCCAGGCCTATCCCGGTCACCGGGGAAACCAGCTTGCACGAAAGGACCTTGACGTCGCAGTTATTGTCAAGGATCCAGTTGTGGTCATATCCGCCGGCGAAAGCGAGCGGCTCGCAGTCAGGGGTGTCAATCCTCTTCCCTATTGCGGTGGGAGTGCGGAAATCAAGCGGGGTATCGATGATGTCAGCTATCTCGCCTGTCGGGATGAGGGCCTTGTCCGTGGGAGTGAAAGCGGTGGAGTTGATATACAGGATCTCGTCCATGGCATCACGGGAAGGATCGGCCGAGAGGTTGAAGTAGGAGTGGTTCGTCATGTTGATGACGGTGGGGGCGTCGGTCGTGGCGCTGTAGGTGATGTCGATGGCGTTGTCATCGGTGAGCTTGTAGGTGGTAACCGCAATGACATGGCCGGGGAAGTTCATGTCCCCGTCCTTGGAGTCACGGGTGAGCTTTATTGTGGAGGGGTCCACCTGCTCTACGCTGTAAGGCTGGTACTGCCAGCCCTTGGGACCGCCGTGAAGGCAGTTCTCTCCGTCATTCTTAAGTAGCTGGACGGTCTTGTCACCCAGTTCGAACTGGGCTCCGCCTATACGGTTTGCGAACCTTCCGATGGAGGCCCCGAAATCGGAGGGAACGGTCATGTAGTTCTGCACGTTGTCAAATCCCAGGACCACGTCCCTAAGTTCCCCGTTCCTGTCCGGAGCCATGATGGATACGATCCTGCCTCCGAAATTGGTGACGCACACCTCCATTCCGTTGGCATTTGTCAGGGTGTACAGCCCGATGGGAATCCCGTCCACTTCAGCGACGAAGGCTGCGGGGTCAAGGCCCGACTTCGTAAGCGCGGGCTTCTTGGGCTCACAGGATGAGAGCATCGCAAGTCCCAGGCCCAGGGCCAGGACAAGAGCGACAATAGTTTTTAGAATTTTCATGATGAATATGGTTTGTACTTTGTACTGTGTTCTATCCACTTGCTTACCGCTGCACCGAGGGCTGGCCCCCAGGGGTCCATCTCTCTTCCCTTATGACAAGTTTGCTTCTTAACTCCTCGTACGGCAGGGGATTATTTTTTACAAAAATACCAAATTTCCTCACATTTGGAGTATCATAAGCAGCAGTTCATGCCCCGGAAGACATATGGGGACCGCTGGCTGAAGGGTCCCTGTACCGTGTCATTCTCACTTGTTAACGCTACTTGCAGGAGAACACGTACACCTGGAAGGTAGCGGCGGGAACGGTGGCACAGAAGGTGGAGGAGCCTCCCCATGAGAGGGGGCTGCTCACGGGGACAATCTTCCCGGGCTCGTCCAGGGTGTTGTCCGCATCGGGGTCGGGGCTGCTGTAGGAGATGACCTTCACACCCGAGAGGACTGCCTTTCCGGATAGGCCCTTGAAGGAGAATTCCACGGGACGCTCCTGGGCGGATGTATTGGCTATTTTCACGTACACTTCCCCCTTGGCGCTATCCAGCACCGAGCTTGCGAAAAGCCCTCCCTGGCCCTCGGCCCCGCAGAGGGGCTTCCCCTCGGGGGTGAGGGTTGTCAGGACATTGGTCCCCTTGTAGGTGGAATAGAGGTTCTGGACATACCACGAGCAGGAGCGCACCGAGCGGAGATTGTCGAACCATATGAGGTCGGGCCTCCACTGCCAGCCCTCCACGTGGGCGAACAGCGGTGCGTACGTTGCCATGTGAACGACGTCGGCATTTCTCTCGAGGCCCGTCATGAAGGCGGCCTCAAGAAGGGATGCCTCGAAGTGGTTCCACTTCTTGCCCTCCCCGTGGCAGGCATACTCGCCCGCGAACACCTTGGGACCCTTCCTGTCGTAGGTGTCGTACCTGGCTCCCTGGGAGAGGAACCATTTCTCGGGACGGTAGAAGTGCTCGTCCACCAAGTCCGCCCCAAGTTCCGTCATGCGGGGCCACAGGTAGTCGAACTGCGCTCCCTCGGAGTTGGGACCGGAGGTCCCCACAAGCTTTATCTCGGGATGGGCACCACGGATGGCCGTGATGAAGGGAATGAGGTGCTGGGGATAGATCTCGTCCCACTGCTCGTTTCCGATGGCGAGGTACTTGAGGTTGAAGGGAGCGGGATGCCCCATCTCGGAGCGGAGGCGGGCCCACTTGTTGGTGGCGGGGTCAGCGTTCGCGAAGTCTATGAGGTCGAGGGCATCCTGGATGAAGGGCTCCAGGTCCTCGAGGGAACAATGGGCCTTCGGGTCGTCATTCTGGAACTGGCAAGCCAGACCGCAGCTAAGGACCGGCAGGGGCTCGGCCCCGATGTCCTCACTGAGGAGGAAGTACTCATAGAAGCCAAGTCCGTATGACTGGAAATAATCCGGGTAGAAACGGTGCTTGAACGTGTACTCCCAGCGGTTCTCGTTGAGGGGGCGGTTCTCGACGGGACCCACCGAGTTCTTCCACTGGTAGCGGCTCCCGAGGTCAGCTCCCTCGACTATGCATCCTCCGGGGAAACGGAACAGTCCGGGATGGAGGTCATAGAGGGCCTGTGCAAGGTCGGAGCGAAGTCCCCCCTTGCGTCCCTTCCAGGTATCCACGGGGAAAAGGGACACATGCTCAACGTCCACTGTGACGGGACTGTCCAGGAAGATGCGGACCGTAGCCTTGGGGTCGGTGACGGTGGAAGTCATCTGCACCTCATACTTCTTCCACTCCCTGGAGTTCACCCTAATCTTCCCGGTAGAGGTGGCCTGCCCCTCCTGCATGGAGCGGGGGTCTACGAACTCGACTGTGAGTGTGGCCTCACTGTCCCCCTCGGGAAGGCGGGCCCACACGCTGAAAGTGTAGCGGGCCCCTTTCTTCAGGCCGATCCCGAAGAACCCCTCGTTCTCGAGGGCGGTGTGCTTGTGGGGATGGCCAGGGTAATAGAGCCTGAGGTAATGGGGATTACGCTCGAATGGACCGTCGTCACGGAGTTCGAACCTGCCTGCGGCTTTCCAGCCCTGCAGGTGGGAGGGGAACTCGAAGGAACGGTTCTTTATCATCTCGGCATACAGGCCTCCGTCGGCGGCGTAGTTGATGTCCTCGATGAATATTCCGTACATGGTGCCCTGGATGGGGGCACCGACTTTTTTCATGTCTATGTCCAGGGAAGTCCCCACCTGGGCATCAGCGCCAATGCCACCCACGAAGATTGAAACAAAGGCGAACAGGAGGAATGACAAGCTCCTTTTCATTGGTTGCTGTTGATTGGATTTCGGTGAATGGAAACGGCCATAGTTTGGTGGTGGTCGGATTGAATAACCCCCGGGACAGTCTTGGGCAAGGCTGTCCCTCCGGGGGGTCCATTTTGGCACAAAGACCTACAGGGCGAGGGTAACTATGCTCGCTGCAGGAAGGGTTACGGTGATAGTCTTTCCGCTCTTCTTGAAAGCGGTGAAAGCCTTCGGTGAGACTTTGTCGGGATTGTCGAAATCGTTGTAGTCGGTAATCGCCCCGGTGAGGATCTCACCCTGGACGCTTCCGCTGCCGAGGTTCTCGAAAGAGAGGGTCACTTTCTGCTCCTTGTCAAGTTTTGCGTTGGCCAGTGACACATGCACCTTGCCATCCTTGTCACGGGATGCGGTGACGCTAAGGCTCGGGGTGATCCTTCCCGAAGGGGACACTATCTTGTCGCAGTCATACTCCACGGGGATGAAGGTGGCATCCTGGTGGACATTGTACATGCGGAAGATATGGTAGGTGGGGGTCAGGACGATCTTGTCGCCCTTAGTGAGGATCATGGCCTGGAGGACATTCACTATCTGGGCGATGTTCGCCATCTTGAGGCGGGCGGTGTGACGGTGGAAGATGCCAAGGGAGAAGGCTGCGACCATCGCATCGCGCATGGTGTTCTGCTGGTAGAGGTGACCGGGATTGGTGCCGGGTTCCACATCATACCAGGTTCCCCACTCATCGAGGAGCAGGTCAACCCTCTTCTGGGGGTCGAAGGCGTCCATTATGGCCTCGTGGTTCGTCAGGACCTCGTCTATCTCCACGCTCTTGGCGAGGATGTCATAGTAGGAGTCCCTGTCGAAGAGAGTGGCGCTCCCCTTGTGGTTCCAGTCCAGCACGGTGTAGTAGTGGAGCGAGAGGCCCCTCATCTGGCGTCCTACGTTCTTCATCAGGACACGTGTCCAGTTGTAGTCGTAATCGGAAGCCCCGCTGGCGACCTTGTAGAGGACGTTCCCGTCGAAATTGCGGCAGTACGTGGCATAGCGACGGTACTGGTCGGAGTAGAACTCGGCGGTCATGTTCCCGCCGCAGCCCCAGGACTCATTGCCCACGCCCAGGTACTTCAGTTTCCAGGGCTCCTCTCGGCCGTTGGCCTTTCTCATGTCCGCCATGGTGCCGTCCTTGGCGGTGATGTACTCGACCCATTTGGCGAGTTCCTCGACCGAGCCGCTTCCGACGTTCCCGGAAAGGTAGGGTTCAGTCCCTATGAGTTCGCACAGGTTCATGAACTCATGGGTCCCGAAGGAGTTGTCCTCGACGGTGCCTCCCCAGTTGGAGTTTATCATGCGGGGACGTCCCTCCTTGGCTCCTACGCCGTCCATCCAGTGGTACTCGTCCGCAAAACAGCCGCCCGGCCAGCGAAGCACGGGGACCTTGAGGGTCCGAAGGGCCTCGACCAGGTCCTTGCGGTAACCGTTGATGTTGGGGATGGAGGAGTCCTCCCCCACCCAGATGCCGTCATAGATGCATCTTCCGAGGTGCTCGGAGAACTGGCCGTAAATCTCGGCGGGGATGACGGGCTGGTCTTTTGCATTGTCCCTTACGGTGACTTTGACCTGGGCGGATGCGCCAATGGTCAACAGGCACAGGGCCAGGGCGGTAAAAATGGTTTTTCTCATTGCTGTCTCAAGTTTCGGTGTAGGTATGTGATGCTTAAGCCTTATACTTCACGGCTGCCTCCTCCACGGGAAGGGCGGCCTTGTAGTTCTCTATATACTTATTGAACCCTGCAATCTCCTCCTTGGTGGCGATGACTTCCTCGCCTTCGTTGCCTGCGAAGACCTTCCCGTCGAGGTACTCGGGCAGGGACAGGCCGTCGGGGTTGTCCACGAGGTACTTGGCCAGCAGGGCCATTCCCCAGGGACCGCCCTCTCCGGCAGTCTTCATGACGGAGATGGGAGAAGAGAGTGCGGCGGAAAGGATCCTCTGGCCCACTCCCTTGGTCTTGAAGAGACCTCCGTGACCGGTTATGCAGTCCACCCGGATCTTCTCATCCTTAAGGAGGATGTCGTTACCCACTTTCAGAACCCCTATGGAAGCACTGAGGTGGGAACGCCAGAAATTGGCGAGCGTGAACTTGTCAAGGGGACCCCTCATGAAGAGGGGACGCCCCTCGGAGAGTCCCATTATGGGTTCGCCGGAATAGTAGTTGTAGGAAATGAGTCCCCCGCAGTCCGGGTCCCCCTTCAAGGCCTCGTTGTAGAGGAGGGCATAGAGCTCGTCCATGTCCACGGGAACCCCGAGAAGGGCCTGGAACTCCTTGAAGATGTTCACCCAGGCATTGATATCGGAAGTGCAGTTGTTGCAGTGGACCATGGCGACCGCGCTCCCGTCCGGGGTGGTCACTACGTCAATGGGCTCGTAGGGCTTGGAGAGGGGTCTCTCTAGGACTATCATCGAGAAGCATGAAGTACCGGCGGAAACGTTGCCGGTCCTCTTGCGCACGGAGTTGGTGGCTGTCATTCCCGTACCCGCGTCTCCCTCTGGAGGGCAGAGAGGGACCCCGGGCATGAGGTTCCCCGAGATGTCAAGCATGTCAGCGCCCTCCTGGGTCAGCGTTCCTGCGGCAGCGCCTGCGGGAAGGACCTTGGGGAGGATGTCGAGAAGTTTCCAGGGCAGGCCCTTGGGGGCTATGAGGGCATCGAACTTCTCCACCATCACCTTGTCATAGTCGAGGGTGGAGGGGTCAATGGGGAGCATGCCTGAGGCATCCCCGACTCCTAGGACCTTCTCCCCGGTGAGTTTCCAGTGGATGTAACCTGCGAGGGTGGTAAGGTAAGAGATATCCTTGACGTGCTCCTCGCCGTTGAGGATGGCCTGGTAGAGGTGGGATATGCTCCAGCGAAGGGGGATATTGAAATTGAATAGCGAGGAAAGCTCCGCTGCCGCCGCCCCCGTGTTGGTGTTGCGCCAGGTGCGGAAAGGCACGAGGATGCGCTCATCGTGGCCGAAGGGCATGTAGCCGTGCATCATGGCCGAGACCCCGATGGCGGCGAGGTTACGTATTTCGCAGCCGTATTTTGAGAGGACATCCTTCCTCAGGTCGGCGTAGCAGTCCTGCAGCCCGAAAAGGATGGACGGGATGCTGTAGGTCCACAGTCCGTCCTGGAGCTGGTTCTCCCAGGTGTGGCTGCCCTGGGCTATGGGGGAATTGTCCTCCCCGATGAGGACAGCCTTGATCCTGGTGGAGCCGAACTCGATGCCGAGGATGGCCGCACCGGAAGTTATGGTAGTTTTGGGATCCATTCTAAAGTATGCGATTGGTGGGTGGGTTCCTGAAAACTGGATGGGAGGAGGGCGCAGTCTCCCTCCCCCATATCACGTCATAACCTACTTGAGGGCTTTATTGAGGAGGTAGTATACCTCGTTCATGCGAAGGTCCTTCTTGAAGGACTCGATGGTGGTGTCCTTGTCGATGTGCAGGTACTCGATGTCAGCAATCTCCGCATAGTCCTCCCAGTACTCGGGGGTGATGTCATAGGAGAAGCAGCTGTGATGGGTGCCGCCTGCCATGATCCATGCTCCCGCACCGACCTCGAAGGAGGGCATCGGGATCCACAGGGCGCTTGCCACGGGAAGCTTGGGAAGGGGCTTGGGCTCGATGCACTGGACATCGTTGACCACGAGGCGGAACCTTCCGCCCATGTCGACCACGGTAGCGGTCACGCCGCACCCGACCTTGCTCGTGAACACGAGCCTTGCGGTAGGGGTCTTGCGGATGCCGATCCCGAGGTGATGGACTTCCAGCTTAGGCCTGGCCGATGCGATGAGAGGGCACACCTCCAGCATGTGGGCCTGGAGGATGGAAGACTTCCCGCCTGCGAAATTGAGTGTGTAGTCCTCCAGGAAGGAGCAACCTCCCTCAAGACCCTGGGTCATGAACCATACGGTCCTGCAGAGGGCAGCGCTCTTCCAGTCACCTTCCGCCCCAAAACCGTAACCCTCGGCCATGAGCCTCTGGGAAGCGAGACCCGGGATCTGGTCGAAACCGTGTCCGGTCTTCTCGACATTGTAGTCTCCGAGGTCATCGAAATTGGTAGTGAAGCCCTTGGCACCCTTGTCCTTGAGGACCGCACGGAGGGTCAGTTCCGCCTTGGCGCTGTTCCACACCTTCCTGTATTCCAAGCTACCTGAGTCCTCCAGGGCGGGGGCGTGGTCGTACAGGGTGAAATACTCTTTCACCAGGCCGTCCACATCCTCGTCCTTTACAGCGTCAAAATAGCACAGCACATCGCTGAAAGGCATGTAGTCGACATGGTAGCCGAGCCTCATCTCAGCCTCGACCTTGTCGCCGTCCGTCACGGCAACGTTATTCATCTGGTCGCCGAAGCGGATGATCCTCATGTCCTGGGCATCGGCCCATGCAGCCGCGACCCTCTCCCACACTGCTATGTGGCCCAGGGTTGCGGGATCCTTCCAGTAACCGACAACGGTCTTGTGGTTCTTCCTCATGCGGGCGAGGATATGGCCGAACTCCCTGTCGCCGTGGGCTGACTGGTTGAGGTTCATGAAGTCCATGTCCATGGTGTCCCAGGGGATCTCCTCGTTGAACTGGGTGTGGAAGTGAAGCAGGGGCTTGGAGAGTTTCTGGAGTCCATGGATCCACATCTTGGCGGGAGAGAACGTGTGCATCCAGGTGATCACCCCCACGCAGCGGGGGTCAGCCTGGGCTGCGCCCATGACCTGGGAGACTTCCTCGGAAGAGTTGGCGGTTCCCTTGTAAACGACCTTGACGGGGAGAAGCCCCGACTCATTCATTCCGTCCACCATCTTGGTGGAGTGACCGTCCACCTGGACCACTGCGTCCCCGCCGTAGAGGAGCTGAGCACCGGTGACGAACCAAACTTCGTAATTATCAAATGCTTTTGTCATAACTAAATTGTGTCTATCAGTCTTGTGTCAATTATATGTACTATAGGTTTACTGCTTGCCTTTCTGCCCGTAGTAGGCCCCGGGACCGTGCTTGCGGGAGTAGTGCTTCTCGACAAGAAGCTCATTCATCGTGAGGGCGGGGTTCAGTCCCAGTGAAATCGAGGCCATCTTTGCCACCTGCTCCAGCACGACCGCATTATGCACTGCGTTGAAGGCGTCCTTGCCCCAGGTGAAGGGTCCGTGGTTCTTTACGAGGACCCCTGGGGTGTCCATCGGGGAAAGGGACCTGAAAGTCTCCACTATGACGTTCCCGGTCTCCTTCTCGTACTCCCCTTTCACCTCAGCCTCGTTCATGTCCCTCGTACAGGGGACGCTATCGTGGAAGTAATCCGCATGGGTGGTCCCGATGTTGGGGATGGACAGGCCCGCCTGGGCCCAGGCGGTGGCATAGGTGGAATGGGTGTGCACCACTCCCCCGATGTCGGGGAAGTTGCGATACAGGACCACGTGGGTCGGTGTGTCGGAGGAGGGGTTGAGGTCCCCCTCCACGACTTTCCCGTCCAGGTCAACGACCACCATGTCGGATGGCTTCATGCTGTCATAGCTGACCCCGGAGGGCTTGATGACGACAAGAGCGCTCTCCCTGTCCACTGCGGACACGTTGCCCCATGTGAAAATCACCAGGCCGTGACGCACAAGTTCGAGGTTCGCCTCGCAAACTTTTACTTTCAGTTCCTCAAGCATGGCTTCCTACCAGAGCAGTACGTAGATGACGGTAACAATGACGCAGATGCCCAGGGCCCCGTAGTTGTAACCCTTCGAGGTGTGGAACAGGCCAAGGTCCACTGCGAGGGCCTTGCGGTCACGCTTCCTGTCGGAGGCGTTGGAGCGCAGCCAGATGGCATTGCACCCGACAAGCACACCGAAGAAGAAGAATGCCTGGAAGCCTATGTCATTGAGATAGGCGATGAAGTTGTTGTCGGGAGTTGCGCTCCCGGGAAGGAATGCACGAGCGATAACCACGATGGCTGCTGCGACGATGAAGAATATGCCGGCACCGCCGAGGATGTTGGACCACTTCAGCATGGCCTTGCGGTCTTCCTCCGAAGGAAGCTCGCACTTCTCGAACCTGTTGTCAAGATAGGTGATGAGCGCGAACATCGCGATGAGGATGATGAAGATGTACCCGGCACGCAGCTGGAAGGCGACTTCGGGCAGGCACAGCTTGAAGATGATTCCCAGGGGGATGGTAGCTATGGCTGTCCAAACGGCGGCCTTTGAGGAAGCCCTCTTCCACAGGAGGCCCATGCCGAATACCACAATTATGCCGGGATAGATGAAGCCGGAGTATTCCTGTATGTACTGGAATGCCTGGTCGAGACCGCCGAGAAGGGGCTTCACGGTGATAATTGCGATGACAAGTGCCACGAGGGCGGTGATGCGGCCAACCCGTACGAGCCTCTTGTCGGAAGCATCCTTTTTGATGTACTTCTTATAGATATCCATCGTGAAGAGGGTCGACGTGGAGTTCAGCATCGAGGCCAGGGAGGATATGATGGCGGCAGTGAGGGCTGCGAAAGAAAGACCCTTGATGCCGGTCGGGGCGAAATTGCGCACCAGCCATGGATAGGCGTCGTCAGCCACGTTGATGTTGCCCTGGAGGTGGGAAAAGAGCTCGGGGTGGATGGACATGTAGTATGCGCACACACCGGGAAGGACCACGATGAAGGGGATGAGTATCTTCAGGAAGCCTGCGAAGATGAGACCTTTCTGTGCCTCGTCTATGCTCTTGGCGGCCAGGCCCTTCTGGATGATGTACTGGTTGAAGCCCCAGTAGCCGAGGTTCGTCAGCCACACACCGCCCACGATGGCGGCAATGCCGGGAACGTTCGCGAATGCGGAGGGGTTGTGGGAGTGCTGGACCACGAGGTGAAGGTGCGTGTCATTGATATGCTCCCCTGTCGTGAGGTCGGTAAAGATGTTGGACAGGCCGGCGAAAGCTCCTGCGTCACCGCCTGCGGCCTTGAGGGCGAAGTATGCGGTTATGAGTCCGCCGCCCACCAGGAACACAACCTGCATGACATCGGTCCAGGCCACGGAGGACAGGCCTCCGTAGATGGAGTATATACCTGCGATGAGGAAGAGGAAGAGGATGATGCACATCCTTATTGATATAGTAAAGCCACCTATCTGCAGTGCCATTCCCTCCAGGCCCAGGATCTGCTCGATGGCGAGGGCTCCGAGCCAGGCCACGGAAGTGAGGTTCACAAGGACATACAGGAAGAGCCAGAAGATGGAGAATGCCAGGCCCACGCCGTCATTGTAACGCTCGCGCAGGAACTGGGGAATCGTGAAAATCTTCCGCTTGAGCATGACAGGAAGCAGGAACTTCCCTATCACGATGAGGGTCACCGCAGCCATTATCTCGTAGGCAGCTGTTGCGATACCGTCCCTGTAGCCGGTCCCGGACATGCCGATGAACTGTTCGGCTGAGATGTTAGCCGCAATGAGCGAGGCTCCGACCGCCCACCATGTCAGGGTGTTCCCTGCCAGGAAGTAATCATTCGCGCTCTTTTGCTTTCCCTTCTTGGGACGGCCCAGATAAAGGCCCAGGCCGATCAGGATGACCAGGTAGAAAACCAGGATGAGCAAATCCACGGTCGCGAAACCGGAATTGTGCACTGCTTCAAAGAAATTCATAAATATAAAGTGGTTAAACGATTTGCAGGTAGCGGTTCAGGGTGCAATATAGCAAGAATTTTTATAATAAGAGTACTTTTTACACTTATTTTCAAGAAAAATTGTAAACAATACACTTTTGGAACCCTTTTACTCTCTTCTTCCCAGGAATAATCACACATTATATGTTCGTACACGTCAAAGGTTATAGGTTGAAAAACCGTAGATCTTTACCATGGAATCCCTACAAGATTATAACCGACTGTGCATCGCTACACCATGATGGAATTAGCCGACAGGTTTGCCCTGATGAACGTTGACTTTGAGCAGGAGGATTACAGGGTGGATGAGAAGCTTAAAATACTTAAATTGTCTTCCTGAATCATAGTGGATAGACAAGAGGGATTTTCCGTGCAAAGAAAAACTCGCTAATATTCAGCGAGTTAAATTTTTGAGGGATTTCCTCAGCAAATAAAACCGCTAAGCATAATAAGGAACGTAAGAGGAATACTTCTTAGAGTCTAGAGCTTTATCAGAGAGCTTAATAAGCCCGGCTTCAATGGTATCACCAATAATCCGCGACGCCCCGGCAGAGTTGTATTTTGGCATGTCCAAGCGCTGCCGCAGTGACTGATTTGTGAGTTCGAATCCATCCTCATACAGTAGGCACGCATGCTGGTAACAAGCCTGAATCTTCTCGGTCCTGCTCATCTCAGTGTACTTCTTAAGCGGAAATAGTCAAGCACGGGTGAAGTCTTCTCCTTTCTCAATGGTGATGGCAGGGAGTCGCATTTCTTCTACACCGGCCACGGCGCGGTCCATCCCGCTGCCTCGTTTCTCGCAGAGGTTGAAAAGGAACATAGTCCGAACTGGATAATTAATTTTACCACTAATTCGATTTTTTCCTTGGCGGTCCTGTTCCATGTCACGCCCTGTCGCACGTGGCTGAACACCGGCTCGAAGCTCTCATCTTCCGCCGCCGCGGTGGAGGAGGGCCTGGCGGGGACCGGCAG
>CAJOLJ010000064.1 GCA_905235445.1 uncultured Bacteroidales bacterium | reverse complement strand
TTGGCATCGTGGATAAGGGTATAGCCCGCTCCCCAATACTGGTTCTCCTCATAGGTGAAAGAACGGGACAGACCTTCACGGCTCACGGCTTCACCGCTGCCTGCAAGGCCGAATGACTCCAGCCATGAATTGAAGGTTACTCCCCAGCCAGCCTGGTATTTGAAGTCCTCGATAGGGAGGTTGCTGTACAGACGGGCCATATACACCTGGGCGGAGGAGGCGGACGAGAAAAGGTCGTCGTCACTCACCTTGTCTTTTGTGGGACGGTACATGTCCGAGCAGGATGCGAATGCCAGGACCGCTCCCAGGATGGTAATTATAAATGACTTTCTCATAATCGAATGCGGTTTATAAGGTGATGTTCAAACCCAGGGTGTAAGTCTTGTTCAGCGGATACATCCTTCCGTAAGAGTCAGCGGGATGCTCAGGATCGACAAACTTCAGCTTGGTGAAAGTGAGAGGATTGTATGCGTTGGCATACACACGGAGGCTCATATTGCCAAGACGCCTGATCTTGGGAATGGTATAACCGATTTCGATGCTCTTCAGACGGAGGAAATCGGTGTCCACCCTGTTGAAAGAGGAGTTTCCGCGGGCCCAACGGCCGGAAAGAGCATAGTAACCTGAAGCCCAGGTGAGGCTCTGGTCGTAAGGATCGGTCCAGCCCTCATTGGTAGGATGCCAGCGGTCAAGGAACTGGGTAAGGACTCCACCACCGCTCTGGGCGACTCCCCAGACTTCATGCAGAGGCTCGACATATTCCATTGACCCGAGAGCGGAACCCTGGAAGAGGATTGCCAGGTCGAGATTGCGCCATGAAGCATCGATGGAGAACGAGTAGTTCATCCAAGGGGTCTGGTCGTAGGCGTAAGGATGCTCGTCCAGACCGTTGATCTCACCGTCACCGTTCCAGTCAAGATACTTGTAGTCTCCGGGGAGTGCGTCGCGCTCAGTATAGACAATCTGTCCATAATCCCAGATGTCCTCCCAGGAAGTGAAACGGCCGTCACTCTCGTAACCGAACTGAACGCCCTGGTAACGGTTGTTCAGGTTGTCGTTACGCCACTGGTCGTAGGAGTTTCCGTAATTGCCGTTGCGAAGGGAAACGCCGTACTTCTGGCGGGTGATGGTCAGCATACCGGTAAGTCCGTAGTTGACTTCTCCGATGCGGTTGCGGTGGGTCAGCTGAAGCTCGAGACCCATGTTGTAGTCGGATTCACCGTTCTCCACAGGAGCTCCCGCTCCGACAACCGTAGGCATATCGCTGGTGTTCTGGGTAAGGAGGCCGCTGCGGTGGCGGCGGAAGTAATCGAATGATGCTCCGAGAAGGCCGTTCCACGCCTCGAAATCAACACCGACATTGAAGGTATTGATTTTGTACCAGGAGTAGTTCTCGTTGGGGAGAGGCTGAGGGTCAACGGTATAGACAAACTGTCCGTTGAAAAGGTATCCGGGGACATAACCGTTGTACCAGCCTCTTTCGCTGGATTCACCTCCACGGTAGGTGTAACCTGTCATCCAAGCATAATCGCTGGGGCCGCGGTCATCACCCATCACACCGTAGCTTGCACGGAACTTCAACTGGTTGATGAAGCTGAGGGCGCTGCTGTTCTTGAACCAGGGTTCCTGGGACACACGCCAACCTGCGCTCACTGAGGGGAACCATCCCCACTGATGACCGGGGGCGAAGTATGAGGAACCGTCCCGACGGATCTGGGCCTCGATGAGGTACCTTTCATCGAAATTGTAGTTCAACCTGCCAAACAGAGCCTTGTGCTCGACATCGCGGTAGATTCCGCCGATGCCGTAAGTGTCCTTGTCTCCTGAAATCGAAGTGAAATAAGGATTGCTGAAAAGGAGGTTTCCTGAAGTGTTGGTCTGGTCGCTCTTGTATATCTGGTCCTCATAACCGATGAGGGCGCCGACATTGTGCTTGCCGAACACACGTCCATAGTTTACAGTAGCCTGGAAAAGGTTCTGGTTGCTCTGGAAGTTCTCCTTGGCAAGGTAGGAAGGGCTTGAGCCGCCGTATACCTTCATCGAATATGTGCCGTCACCGTTCGCAGCATAGAGGTTATACTCCTTGCGGTAGTTGGTATTGGTGTCGAACCTTACGTCATAGCTGTAAAGGAGTTTCGCACTGAGTCCCTTGAGGGCGTCGGTAATGGTGCCGAAGTCATAGGTGAGGGATGCCGAGCTCTGGAGCTGCTTCTTGTTGAAGGTGCGGTAACCGGAAACGTCAGCTGTCATCTCCGCGATGGTGTTCTCGTCGAGGTCCATTCCCGTATAGCTGAGCATTTTCCCTTCGGGATCGGCATAAGCGGGATAAAGGGCGCCCTGACGCCACCAGTTACGGATGATCCAGTCGGATTCGGTCTGGGGTTTGTTCTGCTGGTCGACAGTTCCGGCAAGGCTTACATTGAGGTTGAGCCCCTCAAGGACCTCGGCATCGATGTTGGCACGTACATTATACTTGTCGTAATTGAGGTCACGGCTCTTGAAGAAACCTTCCTGGTAGATGTAACCCATGGAGACGTAGTATTTGTACTTTTCGGTGCCTCCTGAAATCGAAAGGTCATGCTGGGTCTGGGGAGCGATCCTCTGGATTACGAGATCGTTCCAGTCGGTGGCTGTGCGCTTACCGCTGCGGTATTCCTCAATAAAATCTTCGGTGAACATGGCCGATCCACCATTGATGTTATTGTAGTTCATCTCGTTGCGGATCATCATGGCATCGGTTATGCTGGCCAGTTCGGGAAGGCCCGAAGGAGTCTGGAAGGTATAGGAACCGTTGTAGTCAATTTTAGCCTGGCCTTCACCGCCCTTCTTGGTAGTGACGAGAATGACTCCACCGCCTCCACGCACTCCGTAGATGGCTGCAGCGGCATCCTTCAGGACGGAAACGTTTTCGATATCAGCCGAATTGATCCTGTTGAAATCGTCGATGCTGCGGGGCACTCCGTCAATGACGACAAGAGCTTCACCGAAGCCACGGATATCGATATTGGAGGAATAAGCACCCGGCTCTGACGTCTTCTGCCAAACACGAAGACCGGGGACACGTCCAGTCAGCATGTTCTGGGGGTTCTCGGATTTGATCTTCACCAGTTCACCGGCTCCGATACCGGCGATAGCCCCTGTAATGGAACCTTTCTTCTGGGTACCGTAACCCACCACGACTACGCTCTCAAGGAAAGTATTGTCCGTCGTAAGGACGACATTTATCACCGAACGTCCGTTTACCTTCTCCACTATGGTCTGCAGACCGACCGCGGAGAACTCCAGGGACGCATCAGAAGGGACGGTTATGGAATAGTGTCCGTCCAGGTCGGTAGGGACACCTGTCGTGGTGCCCGCCACCAGGACGCTGGCACCGATGACAGGCTCATTGGCCTCATCCAGCACCGTTCCGGTAACCGTTACATTGTTTTGCGAAAAGGCAACCACCGGCATGAGGAGCGCCACGATGCAGGCTATTGCAAAACGCGAAATCAAGTTTCGATAAGTGTGCATAAATGTATTTGATTTATATTGTTTACTTGTTCATGTACCTGGACAGGACGGCATACTCCGCGGCAAAAGCGAAGATGAACATCCCCTCCACGTTATTGCGGCTTCTGTCCTGGTTCCAGCCTACAAGGAGGCTTGGAGGAAGCATGCTCTCATAGAGGTAATTGTCCCAGGCATAGTCCAGGTTCTTCTGAAAAGAGTCTATAGCGGTCGTAACAGCTCCGTCATAGGGGTAGGCATCCACGTATCCGCGGAACAGGACCCCGTTGAACCAGTTGTTGAACCCGTCGATCGGATAGGAATAATACCCGTCCTTTTGCTGACTGAGCTTGGCGAAAGCGCGGAAACTGTCCGTGTCAAGGGCCTGGAGGTCCTTGAGATACTCATTTTCCTTGGTCACACGGTAAAGATCCGCAGCTCCCGAGAGCATCGTCCCGCTGTTGTAGGAGATGGCCGGGCCGTTGAAATCCTTCAGGTCGGCAGGCTTGCGGTAACGCTCACCACCGATGGTCTCGTACTGGATATCGGCTCCGATGTCCGGTCCGTTCAGATTGTCGGCGTACACCTTTGAGCCGTCCCTCATCATGAGGTTGTCGTGCTGGAAAGCGTAGATCTTCTTCGCGGAATAAAGGTAATAATCGGCTTTTGTCATTTCCTCGGTACGGCGGGTTGTGCCGTCGGAAAGGTCGATGTAGCGCCTTACGGTCTTGTCGCTCTTGCCCGAATATGCCTCATGGAGCCATACGAGCGGACTTACCATCGGTCCATTGCTGCAGGAATGCTTGGAGTAGTAGCCGGGTCCCCAGGGGATACCGCCTCTTTCCTTCCCGTCTTTTACGGAGCAGTCCCATCCGTCAAGCACGTATTCCGTCAGGTACTCTGCCTTCTGAAGGTATGCATCGTTTCCTGTAAGGTGCCACCCTTCGAGGAGTTCCCTGATGAGCCACTGCTGGTCATCATAGACATTGTCCCTGCCGCCGACTGATGCTCCGCCGGGCGTTTTGCCGCGGTTCACTCCATATACCGTCCAGTCACGGGTCTGGGTGAAGGAAGTGAGGGAGAAAGTGCCGCTGTAGTACTCCAGCCTTGCGATGAGCTTGTCCAGGAGCTGGACATAGCGGTCGTGGTTGGCACTGTACAGGGCAGAGTTTCCCTTTGCCTTGTCGGCATCAAGCGCCTTGAGGATGGCGTTGACGGCCTCGATGGAGCTCGTGTACATCCACACGCTGCCGATCTCATTGTTCTGATGGCTCTGGTTGTAGGGATTGTAGTACCTGTACATCGCAAAGCCGTCAGCCTCGTTGAAATAATTCTTGATGGCGGCGTCCGTAAGTGAAATCGCCCTTTCGAGGTTCCTCTCCGCAGTGGGCGCAGTTGTACCGCTTTCGGGGATATCCCCACTGCTATCCTCGGGATTCTGCTTCCCGCAAGAAGGCAGAACCCCGCAGGCAGCGATGGCCCACATAATCAACACAAAACCAATGACTCTTTTCATGAAAGCTATTTGTTAGTCAAGCGTAATATCGTAAATGACAAGTTTCTGCTCTCCTCCACGTACTTCTCCCTTGTGAACACCGATGCAGATGACGATGTCCTTTCCGGCGAATTCACTGAAGTCATAGCGGAAGGTGGCATAGTTCTCGGGTGCACCCTTCGATCCGTCCTCATGGATGAATTTCCAGCAACCGTTGTCCACAGCTTCGGCGGAAACGGCATTGTTCTCGTACGGGGCGATGGCCTTGGCCGTCCCGTCGGTGGTGATAGCTGTCACACGGAATACGGTAGGATCCGTAGAGGAGAAGTTGCGGATGCGGAGGGCCATCTGGTCGTTTGCATCGGAGATGGAGAACTTGGAGTACCAGAATGACTCAGGGAGCTCATAATTCGGATCGACATCGCTGCGGGTCTTGATGGTGAAGCCCTCTCCCACGAACGGTTCGGTATCCTTGTTCACATACATGAAGCCCCACTGGGCTGCGATATGGTTCTCGCACTCATACTGCCATGCCTTGTACTGGGGACCCCAGTTGTCACGGCCCCATACCTGTACACCGTCAGGGGTGTATGCGGTGAAATGCTTGTTGGGGTTGGGCATCATGGAGCCGAGCTGCTCCACGGTAAGATGCCAGCCGGGAAGGTCGGGGACCTCCGTTCCGCTCAGATAGTTGTCGCCGTCGACATACTCAGGAGCGAAAGTGATATGCTTCAAAGGAACCTGCACCCAGTAGTCACCGGTAGCCCAGCGGTATGTTCCGATGGCGATCGCTATGCGTTTCCCGACATAGGCTGAAAGGTCATAACGGAAGTTGAGGTAGTCTCCGCTTGAGAATCCTTCGGTGAATTCCTTCTTGTCGGTCTCCGGCAGACGGACAGCCTCGGGATCTTCGGCAGTCATATCCACGACGACAACAGCGAAGTGAGCGGGACCCTGGTGCGTACGGGCATTTACCGTAAGGTACTTGTTGGTGGCGGCAATATCCTTGATACCATAGATGTAGGTATCCTGGAACACCTGGTCGGCGGGGTTGGTCCTGTCCTCTTCATCGTTGCGGATTCGCAGAGCCATGCCCTCTCCCTGGTTTTCGATATTGCCTTCCTGTTTGAACTGTGCGGACATGAAGGTACATGACCAGTCGGTCAGGCCGCCTCCGCCCCAGCCGCCACGGTACTCGTCCATGAACAGGTAAGGAGCCTGCTGCTGGATATCGTCCAGAGACTTGCCACGGAAGAGTTCCTTGCCGCCCATACCGATGTCCTCGAGGACAATCTTATGTTCAACAAAGTCTTCCTTCCTGAGCTGACGTGTAATGGTCATTGCGCCAGTCTTGCGCAGTGTCAGGGTGTAATCCTGGATGGTAAGGTCGGTGAAAGTGAAGACACCGTCAGAACCTGTTGTCACAGTCTGTGACCCGATCGAAGCCGTTACTCCGGAAAAAGGAACGTTGCCGTGGCTGGCATCCAGGACACGTCCCGTGATAATGGCATCGGCCACTTCCAGAACAGGACTGAGAGTCACTTTCCCGCCTGCGAAGTTCTTGAAGGGAACCGTCATGCCGACAAGGGCGTATCCGGTCTTCTGGAACTTCACCACAAGGGTCTTGCGGATAGTGACATCCATAGAATAAGTACCGTCAGATGCCGTGGTAGTGGAGACATTTGTCCCGTCCACGGTAACTGACACTGAAGCGATACGGTCACCGCCGGTATCAGTGACAACACCGGAGATGGTTCCCGTACCCCAGTCTTCCTCAACAGTCGCAGTTTCGCTGCAGGAGGACGACATGACACCGGCTAGCAATGCTGCCGCCAGCACAATGACTTTAGATTTGGTTTTCATCATTGTTTGGTCAATTAATGAGTTGGGTTATTGTATAGCGGATAAATACTTCAATGTCTGTTCTTTCCGGAATGCCATCCGGATTCTCCAGATGATCTCATGGGTGCTGACCGCCTCAAAGGAGTCTGGCAGTTGTTCGATGCATGAAAGGGCGGCATCTGAAGAGCGGAGCCCGGCGAAAGCGCTCCACGCATGTACGCAGCAAACGGAGAATGAAGGTTCCATGGACGGTTCCTGGGTGCTCATCGTCTTTGCCACCTGCTGAGGGTTACCCCCTCCGACATCAGTAGGAAGGCCGTTCCATAGAGAATACTTTACGCTCACGACAGGGATGTCGTATCCCCTCTTGTTCGTACACCAGCGGATTTCCCCGTTTCCTCCCGTATACGGGGAGTACTGTATGACGACAATCCCTTCCAGCTGGTCATTCGCATCAACGAAAGCCTGGTATGCTTCCATGGCATCCTGGCTGAAAGCCCTCCAAGAGGTTAGCTGCAATACTTTGAGCCGATGCTGCCGCATGTGGGCGGCAGTTCTGCCAGCTATGACAGAGAGGCTTTCCTTCCTCCTGTCAGTATTAAGAGCATAAGTATCGGCATAGAAATAACCGCCTCCGAAGGTCTCCATAAGGGTGTTGCCCTCTGCGCAAAGACCCAGAAGCTGGGAATAACGGTCGGGAGAGAGTTCAGATAGGGCCTGGGCCGCAAGGCCGTAGCTCATCTTGACTTCCGAGCGGGACCTTAGGAGATAAAAGTCATTCACGAATCCGTCTCCCATCACCCACTGGTAGTTGTCCCCGTCGCTAAGGAAGAATGACACGAAATTCTTCTTCTCATTGTAATCTATATCCCGGGGATTGATTACAGGTGAAAGAGCCGACGGCTGACGGTTCCTTGCAAGGGCGCTTGTCAAAGGATGGTTATAACTCCAGTCCGCAGCGAGCATCAGGTGTCCGTAGCGGGAGACCTTCCCGACGAACTCATCCTCCCCGAATTCACCGCTTTCCCATCCGAGCACCGGAGAGTTGGGGGCAAGCCATGAGAGGACCTCATCAAAGAGTTTGCTGTTCATTCCTCCGGAGGTCGTGCCTCGCTGCTTGTTGAGGTTGATGGTGAAAAGACGGTTGCAGATGGAGTAGTTGCGAAGTTCAGCAGTCCCTACCGGCATAATGACCAAGGAGGAGTTGGAACATTTGTCCTTGAACTCACTCCATGCGTCCTGGGTGCTTTTCCCCCGCGCGTCATATAACATCGAAAGACCTATGGACGAGATGCGGTCCTGAAGGGTCACGTCAACTATCACGGACTGGTATACGTGGGCAGCCACTGAAGCCACAACGGCACTTTCGGGATTGGTAGCGACATCGACAAGAACATACCCTTTAATAAGGTCCTTAACCTGGACCTCCGTACCGTCAACAGGGCCATAATTGCCGGAAAGAAGTTCGTAAGCGCTCTGGCGACCGACTTCCTTTCCAAGAGATGCTTTCGCACGTGAATAAGAATCAGAGTCGATATCAAGCCAGATTGCGATATCGGAGCGGTTCTCCTTGAAGGCGCCGTTAACTATTCCGGCGAGAGACTCGCAAAGGAGCTGGTAAGAGAGGCCCTCGTCCTTCATTCCGACACAATTCCAATACAAGGAAGGGATCCTCGGGAACTCCGGCATATAGAACTGCCCGTCATCCTGGACAGGATCGTACAGATCCGAATAGTGCACCGCCTCCGAAGAAGATGGCGGAAGAATGATTTCTCCGCCGTCATCATGACGGCAGGCACCGACCATCAGAGACAGTGTTAGGATAATAACGGTATGCGCAAAAGGGCTGGGCATCAGTTCTCGTGTTAATAATTAACGGCAGCAAAGAAAAGTAGGGCAGATTAAAAAGAGGGTTAATTAACCTTTACTGGATAAAAAATTTTGGTTAACCGTTTTAAAATTATACCTTCGTCCCCGAGAAAGTAACCCCTTATGAAAAGAATCGTCCTGCTACTGTGTTTTCTTGAGGCATGCCTTACCCTTTCAGGGCAGGGACTGCACTTCCGCGGTTCGGAATTTCCGATAGAGGAACGTACAAGTATGGAAACCCGTCTGAGGAAAGCATTCACTGATTCCCTTGTGCTCCGTTTCGACCTTGCCCTCACCAGAGAACACGATTCAGGATATATCTTCAGGATAGGGCATCTTTCCAATGACGACAATACAGGAGGGGTCTGCCTGTTCATGGACAGTAATGGAGACGAGTACCAGTTCAGGGTCATATGGGAAGGGCACCGTTTTGTCTCCATGTTGTCTTTCCCCAAGTCTTCCGTCAGGGAAGGAGAGTGGCTTCCCGTTTACTTCAAGCTTGATCCGGTCGGCGGCAACGTCCTCCTTACAATAAGAGGGCTCTCTTCCGTAGGAGAACTTGAACTGGACCGATGGACAAAGACATACCTGTCCCTGGGAAAAAACGAGTACAGAATCGACGTTCCCAGTTTCGACCTTAAGAACCTGTCCGTAAAGATGAACCAGGATCTGATCGAATTCCCCCTCAATGAAGACTCCGGGAACATCGCTTCCAGTTCATCCCCCTTGATGAAGGCAAAAGTGAGCAACCCCGAGTGGCTGAACCAGGACCGCCTGCATTGGAAGAAGCGTTTCACAAAAAGCAGCAGGGAGTTCCTGACCTGCGGATATGACGTTAAGCGTCATGAAGTCTATATAATCTCCAAGGATTCGCTTTCCCGTATCCCCCTTGGCAAAGGGTCTCCTTCGAGGGTGAACACTGACTCTCCCAACCCTCTTCACACATTCCTCGGTTCCAGTTTCCCTTCCGACAACGGGTACTGCTGCTATGAAGTCTATTATGGGGAAGAAGTCCCCGAGGATACTCCCACAATGGCTTTCCTGGATGAGGATTCCAGGTGGAACATCCTTTCAAAAGAGCAGTTCCCCACCCAGCTTCACCACCATAACCTCATTACGGACACATTAAGGAACCGCAGATACCTGTATGGAGGTTTCGGGAACAGGCTGTACAACGGACGGTTTCTCTGTCTGGATTCACTTTTCCGGTGGATTCCGATGGAACAACTCCACGGAGACGAGGTATGGCCGAGGTATTTCGCATCTGCCGGATGGGATCCTGAAACGGACAGAATCTACCTCTTCGGAGGAATGGGAAACGAAAGCGGTGACCATATCGTCGGCCGCCAGTACATGTACGACTTTTTCTCCATAAATCCTGACACTTTTGAAGCGGAAAAGGTCTGGACCCATCCGACTCCATGGCCGAACAAGGTTCCCGTCAGAAACATGGTGCTCCCGGGTGATGAGTGCTTCTATACACTTATGTATCCGGAGAGCAACACTGAAACCGAACTTCAATTGTGCCGTTTTTCCCTGAAGGACGGACAAATGCAGGAATATGCGAACGCCATACCGATGAACTCCGACAGGATCCTGACCAATGCCAACCTCTACTTTGACGATGACCTCCAGAAGCTGGTAGCGGTCATTGAGGAGTCCTCCAATGACATTGACTCGAAAGTGACGGTATACACCCTTTCGTTTCCTCCGATGAAGCAAAGCCTTTCCACCGTCTCCCGTCAAAAAATCAAGCTGGTGAGTGCGCTTCTGCTGGCAGGTCTTCTGGCGGGAGTGGTCCTATTCTTCAAGGCCAGAAGAAAGTCCAAGACACGCCACTGGCTTAAGGCCAGCATTCCCGCTACCACCCTAGGGCCTCTCAAACCTACTCCGAATTCAATCTTCCTGTTCGGGGACTTCGCCGCTTTCGATGCTAAAGGAAATGATATCTCAAACCAGTTCCCGGAGAAGATACGCCAACTTCTGATCCTTATCCTGAGCGGAGGTGAAAAGGGAGCGAGTTCCAAGCGACTGAGGGCAACACTTTGGCCAGACAAGGACGACGAGCATGCGAAGAATCTTCGTGGCGTGACAATGAACAAACTGAGGAAAGCCCTCTCACAGATGGATGGGGCGAGTATCGTCTTTGAAGAGAACCATTTTATTCTCAAGCACCAAGAGCTGTTCCATTGCGACCTGTTCATGTACCGTCAGATCCTCCAGAGCGAAGAGCCGGACATGGACACGCTCATCCGCCTCCTGTCCAGAGGGAAAATCCTCCTTGGAGAATCCGACCCGATGTTCGACAAGATGAAAGAAGATATCGAGCAGCAGATACATCCGATAATGTTGTCTGAAATGAAACGCAGGCTGGGTCTCAAGGAATACGCCAATGCAATCCTTTGTGCCGACATCCTGTTCCAGACCGATCCTCTTGATGAAGACGCGCTTGCCGCCAAGGTCCAGGCTCTACGACTTCTTGGACGAGAGGAAGAGGCTCGCTCAATCTACCAAGTTTTCATTTCACGCTACAAAAGGGAATACGGAGAGGAGTACGGAACCCCTTACCCCAGGACCTGATACCTACAATAAAAAAAGGCTCACTTAAATTACTTAAATGAACCTTTTATGCATGCTATCGTAATCTCTTCGTGGTCCCAGCAGGGCATGATCCTGCGACCCCCTGATTATGAGTCAGATGCTCTGACCAACTGAGCTATGGGACCATAAGCAGAACGAACTGCTGTTTCGTCCTGCAAATATAACACTTTTTTGTCGTGCTACAAAAAGACCGGTAATTTAGACCTTGATTTCGACCTCAACTCCGGAAGGGAGCTCAAGCTTCATCAGAGCGTCGACAGTCTTCGCATTTGAATCGGTGATGTCGAGCAGACGGCAGAAGGAATTGAGTTCGAACTGCTCACGGCTTTTCTTGTTGACGAAAGTGGAGCGGTTGACCGTAAAGATCTTCTTTCTGGTGGGCAGCGGAATAGGTCCGTTGACCTTGGCGCCTGTGGCAATCACTGTTTCAGCGATCTTCTTTGCTGACTTGTCAAGCAGCATGTGATCGAAAGATTTGAGTTTGATTCTGATTTTCTGACCCATATCTATTTCTATTACCTTATTTACTTACTTAATTTACATGTCGTCATCACTGGAGAGCCTGTAACCGCTCTTCTCGACGATCTCCTTGGCAAGGTTGCCAGGGACCTCGGCGTAGTGGTCAAAGCTCATCGTGCTGGTTGCCCTTCCGGATGAAAGGGTCCTCAGTACTGTCACATAACCGAACTGTTCGCCCAGCGGAACGAAAGCCTTGATGATGCGGGCTCCGTTGGATGTGGTATCCATGGCGCTTATCTGGCCGCGACGGCGGTTCAGGTCACCTACGATATCACCCATATACTCTTCCGGTGTGACAACTTCAAGATTCATGATTGGCTCCAAGAGAACCGGCTTTGCCTTAACGCAGGCATGCCTGAATGCCATCCTTCCGGCAATCTCGAATGAGAGCTGGTCGGAGTCCACGGGATGGAAGGAACCGTCCAGGAGTGTGACCTTGAGCGAAGGGACCTCAAAGCCTGCAAGTACACCATTTGACATTGCGGCCTCGAATCCTTTCTGGACAGAAGGGATGAACTCCTTGGGAACATTCCCACCCTTGACCTGGTTGTCGAACTGGAGTCCGCTCACGCCCTCGTCCGCAGGACCGACCTCGACGATGATGTCAGCGAATTTACCGCGACCACCGGTCTGTTTCTTGAAGACTTCCCTAATCTGGACAGCCTTCGTGATGGCCTCCTTGTAGTTGACCTGGGGTGCACCCTGGTTGATCTCGACACCGAACTCCCTGCGGAGACGGTCCACGATGATATCCAGATGCAGTTCACCCATGCCGCTGATGACGGTCTGCCCGGTCTCATGGTCAGCCTTGACCGTGAAAGTGGGATCCTCGTCAGCAAGCTTCGAGAGGGCTATTCCGAGTTTGTCCAGATCTCCCTGGGTCTTGGGCTCCACTGCGATTCCGATGACGGGATCGGGGAAGACCATCGACTCAAGGACGACAGGATGGCTTTCGTCGCAGATTGTATCCCCTGTATGGAGATCCTTGAACCCTACGGCGGCACAGATGTCACCAGCCTCCACGAAATCGATGGGGTTCTGGTGGTTGGAATGCATCTGGTACAGCCTTGCGATTCTCTCCTTCTTGCGGGTGCGGGTATTGTAGATGTACGAACCCGAATCCACCCTGCCGGAATATACCCTGACAAATGCAAGGCGACCGACGTAAGGGTCTGTGGCAATCTTGAAGACGAGACCGCAGAAAGGCTCCGAAGCACTGGGCTTGCGCTCAACCTCTGCACCCGTGTTGGGATTCTCTCCCGTTACGCTACCCTTGTCCAAAGGAGAAGGGAGGTAACGCATTACAGCATCGAGCAGATACTGGACACCCTTGTTCTTGAAGGAAGAACCGCAACATGCAGGTACGATCTGCATGGAGATGGTTCCCTTGCGGATGGCTGCGATGACCTCATCCTCCGTAATGGAGTCGGGATCGTCGAAGTACTTCTCCATCAAGGACTCATCGCACTCGACTGCGGTATCGATAAGATTGCTTCTCCATTTTTCGACTTCATCCACCATGTCCGCAGGAACCTCGCCATACTTGTAGTTGACCAGTTCATCCGAGGTATCATAGTAAATGGCCTGGCGTGAATACAGGTCCACAAGTCCGAGGAATTTGTCCTCCGCACCGATAGGGAGGCAAACGGGGACTGCGGTGGCTCCGAGCTTTGTGTGGATTTCCTCGACGCATGCGAGGAAGTCAGCTCCGACCCTGTCCATCTTGTTCACGTAAGCAATCTTGGGAACGCCGTATTTGTCGGCCTGACGCCAGACGGTCTCGCTCTGGGGCTGGACACGTCCTACGGCGCAGAAAGTTGCGATTGTTCCATCAAGGACACGCAGAGACCTCTCCACCTCCACTGTAAAGTCCACGTGACCGGGAGTGTCGATCAGGTTGATCTGAAAGACGTCGCCCCTGTAGTGCCAGAATGCCGTGGTGGCAGCGGAGGTAATGGTAATGCCCCTCTCCTGCTCCTGGACCATCCAGTCCATAGTGGCGGCACCTTCATGGACTTCCCCTATCCTGTGGGTCTTGCCAGTGTAGTAGAGAATACGCTCGGATGTAGTTGTCTTACCGGCATCGATGTGGGCCATGATGCCGATATTCCTCGTGTATTTAAGATCTCTTGTGGCCATTCGTGAATTGAAACATTAGAAACGGAAGTGGGCAAATGCCTTGTTGGCCTCTGCCATCTTGTGCATATCCTCTTTTCTCTTGAATGCACCACCTTCGTTATTGTAAGCGGCAATGATCTCTGCACAGAGTTTTTCTGCCATGGAGCGTCCGGAACGCTTGCGAGCATAAATAATCATGTTCTTCATGGAGACAGAAATCTTCCTTTCCGGTCTCAACTCCGTAGGCACCTGGAAGTTGGCACCGCCGATACGGCGTGACTTGACCTCAACCTGAGGGGTCACGTTCTCGAGAGCCTTCCTCCAAATATCGAGAGGAGCCTTGTCAGAATCTTTCATCTTCTCGCCTACCAAATCAATGGCGTCGTAAAAAATAGAATACGCGATACTCTTCTTCCCCTGTAGCATAAGATTGTTCACGAAACGTGTAACGTTCACGTCGTGAAACTTAGGATCAGGAAGTAGAATTCTCTTTTTAGGCTTCGCTTTTCTCATTTTGAAAAAAAATTAGGTGGAATGAAAAGAATGGTTACTTCTTAGATTTCTTCGGCCTCTTGGCACCGTACAGGGAACGGGACTGCTTCCTGTTGTCGACACCAGCAGTATCCAAAGCTCCTCTAAGGATGTGGTAACGTACACCCGGGAGGTCCTTTACACGACCGCCGCGAACGAGCACGATGGAGTGCTCCTGGAGGTTGTGACCTTCGCCAGGGATGTAGGCGTTGACCTCTTTGGAGTTGGTGAGGCGTACACGGGCAACCTTACGCATAGCGGAATTAGGCTTCTTGGGCGTGGTGGTGTAAACCCTGACGCAAACACCTCTCTTCTGAGGGCACGCATCCAGCGCACGAGACTTGCTTTTTACTTCAATTGTCTCGCGTCCTTTGCGAACTAACTGTTGAATTGTGGGCATAAATGATTGTAAATCTAAAATTTATGTGTTTATCCCTTTTTTAAGGGGCTGCAAATTTAGAAAGAAAAAACCAATTAACAAAGTTTTCAACAAGCCAATTGCTTCACTTTAACGTTTTTATGCATATCGCACATATTTCTTGGTTTTCTTTGATTGCACCCAATTATGGTCACTTGTCAGATCGGTCCTTCCCCCGGTCATCCACGTTTCTTTTCCCCAGGTAATGGCATGTGAGTTTGTTTTCATGGAGAATGCTTCCCTCCTTTGTTTCATTTACGGAAAGCACCCATCCCCGATAACGGGTATTTTTTGCTAACTTTGACCCCCGACTCACCAAATCACCACACACTCCCCCGTCATGAGACATATCTTCACCGCTGCTTCAATCCTGATCCTGTCCCTTTCCGCCTGTTCGCAGCCACGGGAGCAAAGAGACCTGTCCGAAGTCTATGACAGGGTCTATACGATAGCCAAACTTAAACTTCCCTCGATGGACATACTGCTGGATGAAAGGACCTTCCCCAGGACTCTCGCCGAGGACGGTTCCCTCGTGACTTCCGATGTCAAGTGGTGGTGCAGCGGGTTCTACCCGGGATGCCTGTGGCTGTTGTACGAACAGACTTCGGACCCCAACATTCTATCCCTTGCCCACAAGAACACCCAAAAGCTCCTGCCGCTTCTTCGCACCAACACGGACCACGACATCGGGTTCCAGCTGATGTGCTCCTTCGGACAGGGTTGGAGACTTACCCAGGACAGGGAATATCTGGCTCCCCTCATTGTAGGGGCGAAGAAACTATCCTCCAGATTCAATGAAAAGACCCTCACCATCCGAAGCTGGGACTTCGGGCAGTGGGAGTACCCGGTCATCATCGACAACATGATGAACCTGGAACTTCTCACTTTCGCGGCCAGGGCCAACGGAGGACCCGTGGGGGATTCCCTCAGAAACGTTGCGATAACCCACGCCCAAACCACGATGAAGAACCATTTCAGGGAGGACTTCTCGTCATATCACCTTGTGGACTACAGCACCGAGGATGGTCACGTCCTGGGAAAACAGACCGTCCAGGGCTACGGGGACACTTCCTCGTGGGCTCGGGGACAGGCATGGGCTCTGTACGGATACACCATGATGGGCAGGGAATGTGCATTCTGGGATGACACTGCAATGAAAGGAAAAGACTTCCTTCGCCAGGCGGAGAACATAGCCAGGATGCTTCTTGACAGGCTTCCCGAAGACGGTATCCCGTACTGGGATTTTGACGCACCTGTGGTGGATGGCAAGGAACCGCTTCGTGACGCCTCGGCAGGTGCGGTAATGGCAAGTGCTTTCGCTGAGCTTTCGACCCTCACAACGGACAAGGACCTGAGGGAAAGATGCCTAGACATGGCAGCACTTGAAGTAACGACACTCGCCGGGGAAGAGTATCTTCCCGCGCCCGGGCAGAATGGATGCTTCCTTCTTCGGCATAGGCAACATCCCGGGAGGGACGGAGATAGACGTTCCCCTGACATATGCGGACTACTATTTCCTGGAAGCCCTCTCGAGACTTCGCAAGATCCTGAAATAGCCCTTTCATAATCACACACTCTCTATCGGGATGCATTCCATGGCAAACAAGACGTCCTTTCTTCTCATACCCCTCCTGTCCTTATCCTTGCTTCTCGCCCCATCCATCCTCCGGACCGGGGATATGGGATGTTTCTCCCAGGTAAGGAGCCACGTCGACCTTCCCGCCTCCCCCGCTCCTCACCCATCCCTCTTCCTTCATGACGGGGACATTCCCGCCCTCAGGAAACACCTGGAGGAGGACCCTTTCCTTGCCGTGGCCGACAGGAAAATCCTGGAGTGGTGCGACAGTGTAATCGAGGAGAATGTGCTTGAAAGGAAACAGACCGGACGGAGACTCCTCCATGTGTCAAGGGAGGCCATAAAAAGGATATTCTACCTTTCATATGCCTACAGGGTCCATGGGGAGGAAAAATACTTCGACAGGGCCAGGAAGGAACTTCTTGCCGTATGCTCCTTCAGGGACTGGAACCCGGACCATTTCCTGGACGTCGGGGAAATGGCTTTCGCCGTCGGAATAGGCCTTGACTGGCTGTGGAACGACCTTTCGGACTCAGACAAAGAGATACTTTCTTCCGCCCTGCTTGAAAAAGCCTTCATCCCGGCAAGGGATACTGAAGGTGTAGCATGGTTCCATTCTTCCGGAATCAATTGGAACCAAGTCTGCAACGGAGGACTTCTGGCCGGGGCCATAGCCTCATGGGACCTGCTCGGGGAAGAGGCCAGAACGGTCATCGAGGACTGCATACTCTCGAACCCCATCTCCCTTCGGGCATCATATTCCCCGGAGGGCTGCTACGCCGAAGGCTACAACTACTGGGGGTACGGATCCACATTCCAGATACTTCTCATCGATGCCCTTGAAAGCGCATTCGGAAAGGATTTCGGCCTTACCGGAGTGAACCCCGGCCTTCTGAAATCGGGAAGGTTCATGCAGATGATGAGAACTCCCACTGACCACAGCTACAACTTCTACGACTCAACCCCCGCCGCCCCTTTCCAGTACATGCTGCTGTGGATTGCTGAAAAGTCTTCAGACCCTTCACTCATAACGGGAGAAGCCATGTATGCCCGCAGGACCTCCTTTTCCCACCTTTGCGAGGAAAGGATGTTCCCATTCTTCATGATCGAAGCCTCAAGGCTCCTTTCAAAAGGTATGGTGAAGTCTTTTGGGGAGCTACCCTCCCCTGAAGGGAACAACTTCTACATGAGCACCGGAGCCACACCCATATTCATTTACCGCAGTTCGTGGAACGGGAGTGACGACACCTACTTCGCGCTCAAGGGGGGACGGGCAGCATCCTCCCATGCCCACTGCGACATGGGTTCATTCATTTTCGAGGACGGCGGGACAAGATGGGCCGTGGACCTCGGCATGCAGAACTACAACTCCCTTGAGAGCCTGGGCATGAACATCTGGAACGTGTCGCAGAAATCCGAGAGGTGGGACGTGTTCCGAATCGGTCCCTTCTCGCACAACATCATAACCGTGAACTCCCACACTCCGGACGTGGACCCACCCGTAGACCTTTATGAGATAAGCACCGACCCCACAGGGAAGAAAGGCGCCGTCCTGTACCTGAGCCCTTTCTACCGGGAGGACCTGCAGAGTGCAAAGCGAAGTGCCTATCTTGACGACGGGAACAATCTCCACGTCAGGGACAGTCTCGTGAACCTGGACAAGGCAAGTTCCATCACCTGGCAGATGTGCACCGAAGCGTCCGCTTCCATTGAAGGAAACGACATCATTCTCTCATCCAAGGACGGGAAAGACGTAAGGAGACTTCGGGCGAGCCTCCCCTACGGTGGTCCCGGTGTCACTCCGCTCCCGAGGATTTGGAGCAGCACCCCTTCCACCACCTTCGATGCCCCAAACCCCGGATCCATCATGACAGGGTTCACTTTTGACCTTCCCCCGGGCGGGACCGCAGTCCTGGAAGTGACGCTGCAAAAACAATGAAATAACCCCTCAGTCACACATAACAATGAAATCTCGAATGAAAAAGGCTCTTTCCGTCCTTCTTGTCGTAGGCGGACTGTTTGCGGCGGGGACCCTTCTCGCCCAGCCTTCCGGCAGGGAAAGCCTCAACAAAGGATGGGTTTTCACCCTCGAGGGCCAAAGCGAAAAGACCGTTGACCTCCCCCACGACTGGGGAGTGGAAGGTCCCTTCGAACAGGTCTATCCCGGGGAGACCGGGAAACTTGCATGGTGGGGAAGCGCATCATACAAGAGGACAGTCCATGCCACTGAAGATGAACTCTCCCGTGGAACGCAGTTCTACCTCGACATAGACGGGGCGATGTCCTATGCCAAAGTCTTCTGCAACGGCAGCCTTGCCGGGGAGTGGCCTTACGGCTATGCATCCTTCAGGGCAGACCTTACCCCTTTCATCAAGGAAGGGGACAACGAGGTGTCCATCACCCTCGATAACCCGGAGAACTCGTCGAGGTGGTATCCCGGTGGCGGGGTCTACCGCAATGTCTGGCTCACCAAGTCCCCCGCAGTGGGAATAGGGCACTGGGGGACATGGGTAAGGACAGACGACATAACCCCCGAGAAGGCCAGGGTCACCCTCTGCACGACCCTTCGCAGCACCCTTCCGGGAGAGGGCCCTTCCGCCACCCTGTCCACCAAAATATACTTTGACGGCAAAGAACTCACCTCCGCCCAGGAGAGTGTCGGGAAAGTGACCACCGGAGATGTCATCACCCAGACTCTCGAGCTTCCCGCTCCCTCTCTCTGGAGCCCCGACACCCCTGTCCTCTATACTGCCGTCACCACCCTCACGACCCCGGACGGGAACGAGGACTGCATCACGACACCTTTCGGTGTCAGAAGCATCGAGTTCAAACCCGATGGGTTCTACCTGAACGGAGTGAAGACATTCATGAAAGGAGTCTGCCTCCATCATGATGCAAGCCTGGAACACGACAGCATGGATAAGGAGACTTGCAATGCTCAAGGATATGGGCTGCAATGCCATACGTACCGCCCACAACCCTCCCGCACCGGAACTCCTGGACCTGTGCGACAGGATGGGATTCCTGGTGATGGATGAACTTACCGATACCTGGACGGTTCCCAAGAAACCCAACGGCTATGCCCGTCTTTTCAATGACTGGGCGCACAAGGATATGGTAGCCCTCATCCACCGTGACCGCAACCATCCCAGCGTAGTCCTGTGGAGCATCGGGAACGAAGTCGGAGAACAGGGCTACAAGGACAAATGGCACCTGGGTCAGGAACTGACGGACCTCTGCCACAAAGAGGACCCCACCAGGCTCACCACCGCAGGCAACGACAACCTGTGGGCCTCCACCCAGCCCTATCATGAGGTCATCGACGTCTACGGGTTCAATTACAAGCCCCACTCCTATGCCAAGTTCCACCACGACAATCCCGGCCAGCCATACCTCGGCAGCGAGACCGCTTCCTGCATCTCCACGAGGGGGTTCTACGTGTTCCCCGTCGAAAAGGACAAGAGCGGCGGAGTGGCCGACAACCAGGTAAGTTCCTACGACCTGTATGCCCCCGGCTGGGCATCGAGCCCGGACTACGAATGGGGCTTTGAGGACGTGAACCCCGAGTGTTGCGGAGAGTTCGTGTGGACAGGCTTCGACTACATCGGTGAACCCACACCCTACAACTTCGACTACTCGGTTCTCACCAACTTCCATGACCCAGAGGAGAAATCAAGGGCCGAGGAGGCTCTTTCCAAACTTAGCCAGACACCTCCTCCCTCCCGCAGTTCATACTTCGGCATCATCGACCTGGCGGGGTTCCCGAAAGACCGCTTCTTCCTGTACCAGGCACGCTGGAGAAAAGACATACCCATGGCCCATATCCTCCCGCACTGGAACTGGGAAGGACGGGAAGGAGAGGTTACGCCCGTGCATGTGTACACGACTGGAGACAGCGCTGAACTGTTCGTGAACGGAAAGAGCATGGGACGAAAGAGCATCGGGGCGGGGCAGTATCGCCTTGTCTGGGACGACGTGGTCTACTCTCCCGGGGAAATCTCCGTGAAAGCCTACAAGGACGGCAAGCCCTGGGCCGAGGACTCCAGGAAAACGGCCGGTCCCGCCAGGAAGATGACCCTGACCCTTGAAGACGGCCACGGTCCCGACATCCCCGGAATCTACACTCCCGACAGGAACCTTGACGTAAGCGGGGTGGACCCCTCTGAACTTCTTGTCGTGGACATAGCAATCCGTGACAGGAAAGGCACCATCGCCCCTCTTGCCTGCAACAAATTCTCGGTAACGGTATCCGGGAAGGGTGAGTTCATGTTCAACGACAGCGGGGACCCCACCAGCCACACCCCTTTCTACAGCCGGGAATTCAACGCTTTCAACGGACTTTCAAGCATCGGTATCCGGTCCACGGGAGACGGAAAGATAAAAGTAAAAGTCCAAGGGGAAAACCTCGGGAAGAGGGTCATGAGAATAACGGTAAAGGACGGAAAGGTTGTACGCTGCAAGGTCCGCAGATGGTAATTTCAATTCACTCTACATAGATAGCAAGGCCCCCGCAGGGATCTCATTCCTGACGGGGGCAACTTGTACTTGAAGAAAGCTCAGGTCATGCAATTATTCCGACTTGCGCTTGTGCAGGAAACCTTGCTTCTCCAGGATGAAGTCGTCCACGATATACAGGTCTCCCATCAGATAGAGAAAATCATTCGGGTCATGCAATCTCTCGTTTGTCCAGGAACGGTAGAATGCATCGAGGGCCGCCTCCGGAGAAATCTTAAGACGCTTTGACAGGAGCATAACGATGCGTCCTATCTTGTTCCACATTAAAATAGGTCTAAGCATATCACCTCCCTTTTGACAATGCTTCAGATTTCACGAAGTGAAGATAATTGTCGATTATTTCCTGTCTCAAAATGCATATCTGATTATTGGGGGCATGTTTGGATAGTTCTGCAATAGCCATTTCTGCCGATATCAGGCCGGAAATATAAGCCTCGATTGTATCAATAACTCGATCGTTGGCTACTCCCCCCTCCACGACATCATATTTCTGCCAAGCTTTCTTTCCAGTCCTATTCGCTACAATGAATTCCATCCACTCACGGTCATACCTTTCAAAAGTCAAGTATCGAAACTCTTTGCGGACTTCTTCTTTATCAAAGTCATAAATATTGACTACTGGTTTTTCACCTCTTATGTCAGCATATCGTTTAGCCCAATTGATAGCTTGACTTTTTATGTCTGTTGTATAAAAACCTTCACCAAAGTCCAAGTTTTTCCTACCGACCCAGACTAAAGGTCTCGAAATAATAGCTGTTGCACCGTGGAAGACTTTCATTTTTTTTGCGCTTTCCTTGCCTCCCATGCAAGAAGGCAGTTGATGACATCTTCAGTGACATATTCCCTGCTTTCACTATGTAAGACCTGATAATGTTTGAGTATATAGCCATTTATCAGGTCAACCGCAGCCATCCTTTCATACATCTCGGTGGAGCTGCAGCCAAAGTGAATCGCTGCGCTCTCCACACATGAAGCCGCAAAAATCATCCTGCTCTCTTGCTCTCTATAACTGTACATCTACTTCTGTTTTTTTTTCAAAGTTATTAAAAAATAAACGGATCGGCAAGGTATGCATATCCTCGCATCACCTCCACACATCTAACTCCCCGTCAATAAACAAAAGAGAATTCATCAAGATAAAGGACACTGCCATCCCCTCCCGTGAAATAGTCTCCCCATCGGCTGGCTGAGCAGACAATCACCACATACTTTGGCGTACGGTCGCTTCTGTATTCTATCTCCAGATTGAACTCCTCGTACTTCCCTTCGGGGGAAGCCCCGGTAATGGGCAGCGAGCCATATCCGATTATATGTTCGTCCCCCATCTCATCGATGAACGTGGAAGTGGTAGTCTTTGTGATGAACTTGCCATCCCAGTCAGCGAGGATAACATAGATCCTGCCGTTGTCCATCTGTCCCTTCTTGTCTTTGTAAGGGGCCCTTGCGGATGAGATTACCTTGGGAGTATAGTGATAGTATCCGTGAAGGGACTTGGGACGTGCTGTGAACGGAATGCCCCAGGACAGTTCCGCACCCATACCGACGAGCCGAAGGAAATCTCCCGTATACAGCCCTCCGGGAGCGAACGATATCTTGAGATCCTGGCTCATGAGCTTTGCGGCCTTCTTGCCGGGTCCCTTAACCGCCACGAACTCCTCCTCGGGGACAGTTATGCTCTTTCCCACTATCTTCGTTCCCTTGTTGCCGGTATCCCATACACGCTGGGAAGGGGTGGCTTTGTCGGGACGCGGATACCATGTGCTGCCGTCCTTGGACCACTCGTCGAAGGACATATTGTAAAGCTGGGGACCAGCCTGTGCAAATGAAAGGCACTGGAACAGGGCCAGGGTCAGGAAAATGGAAAGAAGTTTATGCATAGCATCATAATAAAATCTAACGAGGATAAGTATTCTTTGATGTTTCTTAGCAAGGAGTGTGCCTAAAAAAGAGGGTGCCGTCATCAAGCGACACCCCCAATAAGAGTGATAAGGCATATGGAAAAACCATCCTACCTTCCCATATGCAGGCGGATAAGCTCCCTCTTGCGGTCACGGCCATAGCGGTAGTCGCCGTAATCGATATACTTATCCATCATGTACAGACCCTTCCACTGGAAGATGTTGCTC